>JBEHYH010000522.1:0-4389 GCA_048498275.1 Myxococcota bacterium
ATCGCCTCTACCCTCTCTGCGGAGCGTCGGCTTCCCACCTCGCTCAAGCTGGGCGGCAAAGACGCGGCGCTGGTACTCGCCGATTGTGATGTCGAGCGCACCGCCATCGGCGTCGCGCAGTGGGCGCTCCACAACTGCGGTCAGAACTGCGCGGCCATCGAACGCGTGTACGTCGAAGCAGCGGTCGCCGACAGATTCGTCGAGACGCTCACGCGCGTGGTGTCGAAGTTGAAGGTGTCGACCGGGAGCGACGGCGACCTCGGCCCGCTCCAGAGCGAAGCGCAGTTGAACATCGTCGAACGTCACGTCGAGCAGGCGAAGTCGAAGGGCGCGAAGGTGACTACCGGCGGCGCGCGTGTCGGCAGCGGCTTCGGTTACGCGCCGACGGTGTTGGACTTCTGCACCGACGACCTCGAAGTCGTGCGCGATGAGACGTTCGGCCCGGTCATCGCGGTGCTGCGCGTGAAAGACGCCGAAGAGGGCCTTCAGCGCGCGAACGATTCTCGCTACGGCCTCAACGGCTCGGTGTGGACGCGTGATGTCGCGCGCGGTGAGCAACTGCTGCGTCGCATGCAGTGCGGCGTCGGCTACGTGAACAACCACGCGTTCGCGGGCATCCTCGCTGACGTGCCGTGGACCGGCGTGAAGGAGTCGGGCCCGGGCATCGCCGCGTCGGGTTATTCGTACGGGCTCTTCACGCGCCCGCGTTCGGTCATCGTCGATTCGGGGAAGAACCCCGACCCGTGGTGGGTGCCTCTGGCTGATGCGGGCGAGTTCGTCGAAGCGCTGCTCCAGCGCGGGCGCGGCGGCGGCATCGGTGTGCTGCTCAAGCTCGGCGGGCTCGCGAAGAAGCGCGTCGCGTCGATCAAGGCGCTTGCGCAGTAGTCACGGCAGGTCGGAGCCGAGCAGCTCGACGAAGAGCACCTGGCTCGCGGCTTCGAACAGACGGCCCGACGCGATGAGCCCGCCGCAGTGCGAGGGCTCGCGCGCGAACGTGAAGCCGACGCACTTCTCGAGCACGTCGTTCCAGAACGCGGCGCTCCCGCGCGGCAACACGAAGTCGCGGATCAGCTCGACCGGCCACGGCACCACCGTCGTCGGGTCGGCGTCGCTCGGCGTGGTGAAGCAGTCGAGGTCGACGTCGAGAATGATGCGCCCCGCGCGCTGCACCGCCGCGTGCGCGCGCTTGCCCTCGGGCGTCGCCAGCGGCGTGCCCCACTCCGCCGAAATCAAATCGAGCGTCGCCGCGGAGATGACCTCGTGCCTGCCCCAATCGAACGTCACCGCGCCGACCGGCTTCGCGCGCGCGACGACGATGGCGTCACTCAGCACACCCGCCTTCATCGCCGCGAGAATGTGGTCGAAGTTGCGATGGTCGAGCCGGTCGCGCGCGTGCGTGTCGAGCTCGTCGGGCGACAACCCCGGCCCCGGCGCGTCTTTCGGCGTCACGGTGTCGAAGTGCCGGTCCAACGTGAGCAAGAGCGCCGGGCCATCACCAGCGACGTCGGCCCAGCACGGCAACGCGAGGCGATGCGGGTCGAACACGAACGCCCGGTTCGGGCCCCGGCCTGCGATCGACAACTCGATGATGCCCGCGCGCGCCATGGGCCTTGAGTGTAGCTTGCGCCGCCGATGCTGTACCTCGCCGTGGCCGCGCTGCTCCTGACCAATACGCCTGACGATGAGGCGCCCGTCATCGAAGACGACAGCGGCGAAGGTGAGTTCGGGCTCCCATCGTTCGAGACCGCGCCCGAAAGCGCGCCCGACGAGCCCGACGACGAACCCGGAGCGCCCGCGCGCAAGAAGCATCAGAAGAAGAAACCGCGTCGCAAGCGCGTCGTGCCCGAACTTCGCGGAGTCGGGCTGCTCTCTCTGGGCGCGGGCATCGGCGCGAGCGCCAGCGGCCTTCAGTTCGACGCTGATCTCATCGGGTCAGGCGGCGTGATGTTCCGCCCGGGCATCGCTCTCGTCGGCCTCGCCCATGTGCAGCTCATGCCGAGCGCCGTCGGCGTGACTCAACGGTACGGCCTCGGCGCGGGCGTTCGCTTCGGCCGGCACACGCACCTCACGCTCGGCACGACCGCGAACGTTCTCTACACGCGACGCTACGGCGCGGAGTTCGCGGGCACCGCCATCGTGCAGGTGTTCGGCCTCATCAAGAGCCGCTTCGGTTTCGTGCTGACGCCGACGTTCACCTGGTCAGCACACCTGGTGCTGTTCTCGGTCACGCTCGGCCTCGGCGTGAACTTCTAATTCCCCGCCGAATACCGACCAGAAACTCAGTCAGGAATTGACTCGAGGCCCCGTCCATCCCGTACAGCGTCCGGCCGAGCAGGCCTTACAAGCAAGTATCGAACGTGTCCCTGGTTCGAATCCAGGGTTCCCGGCTCCGGCCTGGAACTAGCTCAGTGGTAGAGCAGCTCGACTGAATTCATGGCTTGCCCACTCGGGCGCGAAGTTTCTGAGTCGTCATGAACGACTCCAAAATTCTGAATATCAGCGACCGGCCGAACAGGCCTTACAAGCAAACCTTGCTGGTTCGATTCCAGCGGTCTTCGAAAGAAGATCTGGCGGAATGGTAGACGCACTCATCTTGGGGACGAGGAAGTGACGGCTTGCTCACTCGGTCGCGAACTTTTTGAGTCATCATGAACGACTCCACGACATTTTAATATTCAGCGCGCGGCCGAATAGACCTTACACGCACTTCTTATCTATAGGCCGCCGGTTCGAATCCGGCATTCTGCACTTATGCGGAATTAGCTCAGCGGGAGAGCGATAGATTCCAAACGGAATTCACGGTTTGTACACTCGGGCGCTCAATTACATCTTGAATATTGCGCCCGGCCGAAGAGGTCTTACACGCACTGAACTGGTTCGACTCCAGTTTCCTCCACTCTCATGGGGGAAATAGCCCACGGCGGGCAATCGACTGCAAATTCGATCTGAATTCACGGCTTCCTCACTCGGGCGCAATTTCATTTTTTCACTTCGGCGTTGCTCGAAGTTTCTTGCGAGACTCGCGCGCCATGGCCAACGACAAGCTCCTCCCTGAAGCGCAGTTGGGACCCGCTGAGAAGCTGCTCAACCTCGTGCTGAGCGGCTCGGCGCATCTCTGGCACAACCGCCCGGGGCTCGCGCACAACGGCGTCTGGCACCCCAAACGCAACAAAACGCCCGCTCCGAAGGGCGCGACGCCGGTGAGGCCGGGTCTGTTCGTGCCCGCCGCGACGGCGCTCTACACGCGGCTGCTCGAGATCTACCAACTCAACGCTGACCTCATGGCGCACTTCGCGTCGTGGGCCCTCACGCAGACCGACTGGCGAGACCTCAAGGTCGCGTGCGCCGCGTTGATGCTGGTGCAGACGCGCTCGGGTCAGCCGGTTCGCGAAGCCGATGGTGAGGTCGCGTTCCACGACGACGACTTCCGCGGAGTCGGCGAGGCGATGGTGCTGCACTACATGAAGAAGTCGACGCACATGCTCACGCCCAAGGCGGTGCTGCGCATCGCTGAACTTCTCGAGACGCCCGAAATCGCCGCGCTCAATCGCAAGGCAGGCTTCGCCGACCCCGGTTCGAAGAAAGCGCCGCTCGGCCGTTGGAAGAAGGCGGCCGCGCGTTGGCTCGCCGTGCGCGAGAGCAACCTGCCGATGCTCCAGGGGCTGGTGAAGGCCGGCTTCAAGGAGACCATCAAGCAGCTCGCGCGCAAGGCCGGTTACAAGCCGGAGAACGCCGCGTTCTTCGAGAGCCTCGGGTGGAAACAGAAGCAGTCGGCGGGCGGGCATCGCACCGTGGGCCTGACGGGCCTCAAGCTCCAGAAGAGCGAGCGCTTCGACGGCCTGTCTGAAGCCGAAATCTGCGAGGCCATCGAGACGCAGCGTCTCTCGTACAAGGAGGTCGTCGGCCGTCTTCCGAAGGACGTGGGCATGACTCCGGCGGTGATGGTGGCGCTGCTGCCGTCGCTGTCTGACCGCGACCTGCGTCAACTCACGCCCACACTCGAAGCGCTCGGCTTGATGACCGAGCCCGAGATTCGTGCGCGTTGGGAACAGGCCGTCTTGAAGGCGGAAGATCAGCGCGCGCTGAACATCGCGAAGAACGTCCGCAGCAAGGAGCTGCGCGAGAAGCTCGAAGAGGCGTCTGACAACGCGGCTCGCAAGGCCGTGAAGGCGGCGTCGTCTGAGAACGACGTGCGCGTGATGTTCCTCATCGACAAGTCGGGCTCGATGGAAGGCGCCATCGAGAACTCGAAGGAAGCGCTCTCGCGCATCCTCGCCGGCTTCCCGCTGGAGAAGCTGCACGTGGCGTCGTTCGACACCATGGGCACGGTGCTCACGCCGCGTGCGTCGTCGCGCGCGGCGGTGCAGCACATGCTCTCGAGCATCAAAG
>JBEHYH010000523.1:0-4383 GCA_048498275.1 Myxococcota bacterium
GGGAGCAGATTGAGGATGCGCTTCGTCCCGATTCGCTGGGGACGATGTTTTCGGGGTCGGCGGTGGTGGATAAGGATTTCACCCTGAATGCCTTGAGCACCTTGAGGGCCCTGAGCACCGGTCGCTCCGACTTCACCTTGCGGCCCCTGCACACCGGGTTCGCCTTGTGCACCCGTCGCGCCTTGCACGCCTTGAGGGCCCTGCGGTCCCGCGTCGCCTTGCGGACCCTGCGGTCCCGCGGCTCCGGTTTCGCCCGCCGGCCCCTGTGGCCCTTGAGGCCCGGTCTTCGACGTGCAGCCCGCAATTCCAAACATCAGACACAACCAGAAGGTCCCCGATCGAACAGTCATGTACGGCGAATGGAATCACATCAGCGCCCACGATCGCATCGCGCAGGTCGTCAAAACATGAGAGGAGCGCGGGCCATGAGCGCACGCGTCGACAAGCAGTGGAAGGACAAAGGTCTGAGCGGTTATCCGAGCGAATCCATCATCGGCACACTGAATCATTACGGCGTCACGGTCGACGAGGCGGGCCTCAAAGCGACCGCCGGCGACAAGTTCCCCTTCGAGCTCGCGATGGAATGGAAGCCGAAATGGAAGGGCACCGGCCAGTTCGCGTCGTTCCCCTACGCGGCGGCGAATGAGCTCTTCGGCCGCCTCTTCCCCGACAAGCCGTCGCCGATGAAGACCGCGCACGTGATTCTCGACGTCATCGCCAATGGCCTGAAGCTCATCAGCGGCCAGGCTGACGCGAACCTGCCGGGAGCCTTCGGACATTGGGATGAATTGGCTCCGAAGCTGCCCGCCGCCGGCGATCGCCGCGACGCGTTCCTCGGTGAACTCGTGACCTTTCTCGAGTCGTGGGCGCAGACGTTCAACGAGCTGCCGGAGCGCCTCGCGAAGGCCGGCAAGAAAGACGAAGCGCTCAAGGTCGCCGTGATTCACGAGACGCTCTTCACCGATCGCGAAGGCACGATGACCGCGGTGGTGCGCGCGCAGCTCGGTGAGAAAGATGCCGCCGTCGCCGACCTCAAGAAGTGGGCCGCCGAGGAGGGCCGCGATGTGTACAAGCGCTATTCGGCGCTCGACGCGCTCTTCCAGTTGGGCGAGCAGGAGCAGGTGAAGGTGCTCGGCCTCGCGATCTTCGACGCGGCCGCCGCCGAGAAGAAGTGGGGCCTCGCTGATTCGATCGCGCATCTCCTCGCGCACCTGGTGCAGAAGGTCGGCGGAGATCAGCAGTTCGTGATGGGCGTGCGTGAGCGCCTCGAGCGCGCGCATTCGCACACCGGCGGGCATCACTGAACATGAGCGAGCTGCGCGTCGGCAAAGACTGGCAGAGCAAGGGCATCGACACCTTCTCGACCGAGGCGATCCTCGGCACGCTCGCGCACTACGGCGTGCAAACCGATGAGGCCTCGTTTCGCGAAATCGCAAAACAGCACTTCGCGGTCGGCATCGCGTTGGCATGGGGCGAGTCGTGGAAGGGCAAGGGCCAGTTCGTGCCGTTCCCGCTCTCGGCGGCTGAGGAGCTCTGGCACCGCTGGCTCCCCGAGCAACTGAGCCCGGTGGAGTTCTCCATCGCGCTCGCGCACCTCGTGAGCGAGCTGAACCGCGCCATCGACAAGCTGCCCGATGAAAACGGCATGCGCGAGACGCGCTTCAAGGTCGTCGAGGCGCTGCTCGAGCGCGTGCCGGCGGAGCCCGGGCGTTTTCAGTCGTTCGTCGATGATCTCTTCATGGCCCTGGGTGAAGAGCTCGTCGAGGAGTTCGACGAGACCTCCGAGGTGCTCGCGACCGAGAACCTCGATGACCTCGCCGAGCGCTTCCTGAAGATCGAAGAGACGCTCTTCCCCGAGCGCGTGGGTGTGGTGCGCGCGACGATGCGCGCCGCGAAGGGTGAACAGGCCGAGGCGGTCGCCGAGCTGCGGAAGTTCGCGGGCTCTGAGCTCGCCGAGCAGCGGTTGCTCGCGATTCACTGCCTCGCGCGGCTCGAAGCGTTTGATGACGCGGCGGAGATGTTCCTCGCGTCGGAGGCGTTCTTCGCGAAGCTCGAGGGCTTCCGTCACGACGCGGCGGAGCTCGCGCTGGGGCTCGCCGAAGCCGTCGGCGCCGCGGCGACGAAGCGCAAGCTGGCCGATCTCGCCGAGCGCATGCTCGCGGCGTCTTAAGCGGGCTCGTTGTTGGTCTTCGCCGGAGCCGCCGCGTCGCCTTCTTCAGCGGCGAGCTTCCGGTAGATGGTGCGGGCGGCGATGCCCAGCATGCGCGCCGCGAGGTTCTTGTCGCCCTTGGTGTGACGCAGCGTCTCGTGAATCACGCGGCGTTCGATCTCCTCGAACGGAGTGCCGATGGGGATGATGATCTGCGACGCGCTCCCGATGGGCCCCTTGCGAATGGCTTCAGGCAGGTCGTGCACCTCGACCACCTCACCGCGGCAGAGCACCACCGCGCGCTCGACCGCGTGTTCCAGCTCGCGCACGTTGCCGGGCCACGCGTAGTTCTCGAGCACCTTGATGGCGTCGTCTGAGAACCCGCGCACGTTCTTCGAGTTCTTGGCGGCGTAGCGGCGCAGAAAGTGTTCGGCGAGCAGCGACACGTCTTCACGGCGCGACGCGAGCGAGGGGATTCGCACTTCGACCACGTTGAGCCGGAAGTAGAGATCTTCGCGGAAGCGGCCTTCCTGCACCTCGCGCTGCAGATCTTTGTTGGTCGCGGCGATGACGCGCGTGTCGACCTTCACCGTCTGGATGCCGCCCACGCGCTCCAGCTCGCCTTCCTGCAGCACGCGCAGCAGCTTCACCTGCGCCGACGGAGACATCTCGCCGACCTCGTCGAGGAACAGCGTGCCGCCATGCGCGCGCTCGAAGCGGCCTTCCTTGCGCGCGACGGCGCCGGTGAACGCGCCGCGTTCGTGCCCGAAGAGCTCCGCCTCGAGCAGCGACTCGGGCAGGGCGGCGCAGTTCACGGCGACGAAGGGGCCCTTCGCGCGCGCCGAATTCTCGTGCACGAACCGGGCGGCGAGCTCCTTGCCGGTGCCTGATTCGCCGAGCAGCAGAATGGTCGCGGTCGTCGGCGCCGCCTGCCTCAGCAGATCCATGAACGCGAGGAACGCCGGCGATTGGCCCACCAGCGCCTTGGTGCCGATGGCGGCGAGCTGCGCTTTCAGGTCGCGGTTCTCGGCGACCAGCGCGCGCTTCTCAGACGCCTTGTCGACCGCCTTCACCAGCGAGTGGCGCTTGAGCGGCTTGGTGATGAAGTCGTACGCGCCGTCACGCATCGCGGCGACGGCGGTCTCGACCGTCGCGTAGGCGGTCATCAACACCACCTCGACGTCGGGCCGCATCGCGCGCGAGGCCCGCAGCAACGCCTGCCCATCGACGCCCGGCATCATCAGGTCGGTGACCACGATGCCGACCTCGGGTTTGCGGAGCAGCTCCAGCGCTTCCTGGCCGTTGCTCGCAGACAGCGTGTTGACACCTTCCTTCTGGAAGATGCGGCAGACCGATTCGAGGTTGGCTCGGTCGTCGTCGACTACGAGAACAGTGGCGCTCACGGGAAGCTGTTTAACCCGCGAGTCGCCGAAATAGTCCCCGACTTACTGGCAGACGGTCAGCTGCACGTCGTCGACCATGAAGTTGGTCAACGTGGTGAGGTCTGCGGTGTAGCCGATGAACTTCACCGCGTGCGAGGCCCCGTTCGCCGAGCTGTTCACGTTGATGTCGACCTTCCGGTAGGTGGCGGTGCCGCAGGTGGCGTCGTAGTTGTTCGCCACGAACAGCACCGTGCCGTCGACCGACACGTTGAAGAGGTCGAGCGGGTTGCCGCTGGAGTCGGAGTACGTGCTGTTGTCGCCGTCACCGCAGCTGGGGATGGCGAACTGGAAGCTCAGCGTCGCGCTGCTGCCCGTGGGGATGACGACGTTCTGGGTGACGGAGGCGAGCTCCTCGCAGTCGGTGCCGAGCCAGAAGCAGTAGTCCTCATCGGCCTGGAAGCCGCCGAACCACGCCCAGTAGGTGCCCGCGAAGGGACCGCTCGACCCCGTGCCGCAGTCGGCGACGCTGCACACCGGCGAGCCGTAGTTGTCGGACGCTTCGACCCACGACGTGGTGGTTCGGTTCTCGAAACCGGGGTTGAGGATGATGTTGGTCGTCGAGCAGCCGCCGTCAGACGTGCCCGTACCGCCGCCCGTGGTGCCGGTGCCGCCGCCGGTCGTGCCGGTGCCGCCACCGGAGGTTCCCGTGCCGCCGCCAAGCGAGCCGGTGCCGCCACCGGAGGTTCCCGTGCCGCCGCCGAGCGAGCCGACACCGCCTCCGGAGGTGCCGGTGCCGCCGCCCGAGGTGCCCGTGCCGCAGCCCGAGGCAACGCCTGGCAGCGGCCGAGGCGG
>JBEHYH010000524.1:0-4370 GCA_048498275.1 Myxococcota bacterium
TGCGCGCCGCGACGCGCTGGTTCATGTCCTTACCTAAGCCGTAGGCGAGCGCGGCGGCGGTGGGCTCGTTCAAGATGCGCAGCACCTCGAGGCCCGCGATGCGCCCCGCGTCCTTCGTCGCCTGACGCTGGTTGTCGTTGAAGTACGCGGGCACGGTGATGACCGCCTTGGTCACCGGCTGGCCGAGGTAGGTCTCGGCGATCGCCTTCAACTCCTTCAAGACGAGCGCGGAGATCTCAGGCAGCGAATAGCTCCGGCCGCGCGCTTGAATGCGCACCGAATTGTTCTGACCTTCGACGATCGTGTACGGCATCACCGACTGCGCCTTCTTCACTTCGTCTGAGAAGAAGAAGCGGCCGATGAGACGCTTCGCCGAGTACACGGTGTTTTCGGCGTTGGTGATGATGTTCTTCTTCGCCGCGTTGCCCACGAGCACGCTGCCGTCTTCGAGAAAAGACACGCAGCTCGCGTGCGTGAGCTCGCCCCACTCGTTGGGAAGCACGGTCGGCTGGCCATCGATGACCGCTGACACACACGAGTAGGACGTGCCGAGGTCGATGCCCACAGCAATTTCAGCCATGCCGTACAAACTACCGCGTTTCCGCGTATTGCGCCCGCTTTCCGTCGGGTGAAATGCGCTCGTGTGGGGGCGTCCACCCTCAATTCGGGTGAGTGGCTTTTGCCAGTGCGTGTTGAGACGATCTCCGCAGCTTTCAAGGAGCGTTCGATGTCGCAGTTTCTTGGTCTCGTCACCTCAGATGCGGCGCTGGTGCGCTGCGAACTCGACCGGGTTCGAGAGCGTTTTACGCTCGATTCGGGGCAGGTGATCGGCGTCGGCGGGTGGCAGGACAATCAGGTCGTCTCGCGCAGCTATGGCGTGGGCGTGCCGCGCGACGAAGCGTGGGAAACGCCAGACTCGGAGATGGTGTTGCTCGCCAGCCGGAAGCTGCCGGTCGGCGAGGGCGTCGAAGATTCGTCGCAGCCGTTCCGCTTTCGCCGGTGGTTGTTCGCGGCGGTGGGCGAGCTCGAGCGCGGCGCGGCGATTCGAGATCGCCTGCGCGAAGAGCTCCCCGAGTTTCTGCAGAACGCGGTGCCGAGCGCGGCGTGGGAGGCGGCGGCGTTTGCCCGGTTCCTCGGGGAGCTTCGAAACGCGGGCCGCATGGAAGACCCGGCCCTCGACGCGGTGATGGCGGGGACGTGTCTGACCGCGGCGGCGAAGGCGGTCGAGCAGTTGTCGGCCGCGGTCGGTGTCACGGCGCGCCCTGCGTTCTCGTTCATCGCCAGCAACGGGCGGGTCATCGCCGCGACCGCGCGTGGAGGCTCCGCGGTTTCGTACACGCTGCTCGAGGGGCGGGCTGAATGCGCGCGGCATGAGCTGCCGGCCGACGCGAGAGATTCGCAGCCGATCGTGAAAGATCATCTCCGCCGGCGCTCGGTGGTCATCGCGTCTGGCGAATCGAATGGCTGGATGAAGCTGAACGACGGCGCGTCGCTGTCGGTCGATCGCCGGTTGAACGTCACGCTTCGTTGAAGATCAGCCGAAGAAGCTGGCGTCGAGCACCTTGATCAACAGA
Organism: Myxococcota bacterium; assembly: GCA_048498275.1. Taxonomy (GTDB): domain Bacteria; phylum Myxococcota; class Myxococcia; order Myxococcales; family Myxococcaceae; genus Archangium_A. The sequence goes on from JBEHYH010000524.1 coordinate 1,575, forward strand.
TTCGAGAAGCCGTGCAGCAGCGCCGCGCCGACGATCGAATTGCTGCGCTCGCGCATCCACCCGAAGAGCAGCGCGGGGAAGAACACGGCGAGTCTCCACGCCTGAAAAATCGCCAGATGCCCGAGCGCGAAGAGCACCGCCGTCATCCAGAACGCGGGGCCGAGTCTCGCTCCGAAGAACGTACGGCCCTGCGGCCACGCGTCGCGCAGCCGCGTCTGAAGGTACCCGCGATAGAAGAGCTCCTCGGGGATCGCGACGACGAACAGATCGTCGAGCACCCATTCCGCGAAGCGCGGTGGCAGGCGGAACTCGAAGTGCGGCACCGTGGTGTACGGCGTGAAAATGCGAGTCCACTCGTGGGGCAACCGCGGCCACGCGGTCACGAACAGCACGTAGCCGCCGATGAAGAGCGGAAAAATGACGGCGCCCACTGCGAGAAACTGGAGCACGTCGCGCTTCACCTGCCGCGCTGAGAAACCGAACTCCGGCCAGTCTTCATCGCGCGCCTGCCCGGCGATGATCGGCAGATACAAGAAGCCGACGGTCGCGATGAGCTTCCCCGCGGGCGGGTAGATCAAGAAGCCGATCAGAATGCCCGCGAAACACAGCGCCCAGACGGAGATGGCCTCCGCGGCGGCGGAGCGGGGAAGCGGCAGCGTCATTTCTTCTTCAGCGTCGCGTACCGCTGGTGAAACGCGAGGTTCAGCGGGTCGAGCTGGAGCGCGTTCTCACAGGCTTCGGCGGCTTCCTTCAGCTGACCGTTCTGTTCGTAGCCCTTCGACGCGAGGAACTTCACGTGGGCAGAACCGGCGGCGGAAGGGCGCGTCGACAAGAACTCCTGCCGCGCGCGCTCCATGTCGGTCGGCGAGAGCCCGGCGGCGAGGCAACGGGCGACGCCTTTCCAATTGCCGCGGTTGGCGTCGTAGCGCGCGCGCAGCACCACCTGCGTCAAGGTGTCGCGCGCGGTCTTCACGCGATTGAACGCGGCGTCGAGCTGCGCGACCTCGTCGGTCTTCTTGGTCTTCTTCCGGAGCTCGGCGAGCTGCGCTTCTTCTTCGCGCGCGCGGGCGCGGAGCTGCTCGAAATCGGCGTCAGCCGTCAAGCCGAGCACCTCGTAGTGGTCGCCGTTCAAGCGCAGCCGGTACTTCTCGAGCTCCTGCTCGATGGCGCGCGAATAGACGCCCGAAGCGGTGGGGCGCGGCTGCATCGGCAGACCCTGAACGAGACGAGTCAGCGTGTCGCGCAGCGACGGCGTCACATCGAGGAACTGCACGCCGAAGCCGGGCGACATGTTCCACGCCCTGGCTTGATCAGCCGGCACGTGACGCACGACCTCCGCCAGCAACGTGAGATCAGCGGAGGGGATCATCACCTTCACCCGCGTGAACACCGCCGGGAGCGGAGCGGTCGTGGAGAGGAACATGCCTCCCTTGGAGATGTCGGTGCACTTGAGCGTGCCGAGCGCGACGCCATCGAGCCTGGTCACCACCGCGTCGAACTTCGCCTCGTGACGTGGCAGCGGCTCGCCGGGCGTCGCGACCACCGGCAGACCGGTCTGCGACGGCGGCGACTGCGCGGGCACGGCACCCATCGCGCTCTCGAGCGCGGCGGCGAACTCCTGCGCCGATTGAAAACGCTCCGCCGGGTTCTTCGCGACCGACTTCATGATCACGTCGCTCCACGCGCGTGACACGTTCGGGTTCACCTCGTGCGGAGGCCGCGGCAACTGCGAGCGATGCGCGACGAGGAGATCAGCCAGACCGCGCTGCGGGTAGGGCAGCTTCCCCGTCGCCAGCAGCCACGCGATGCAGCCCAGCGAATACACGTCGCTGCGGCCATCGACCGGCGCTGAGTTCGCCTGCTCCGGCGAGAGGAATTCAGGCGTACCGACGATGAGCCCCGCGGCGGTTTTCGTCGTCGAACGCTCGAGGTCGAGCAGCTTGGCCAGCCCGAAGTCGAGCACCTTGGTGAAGTTGTCTCGCCGCCCCCGGCGGATGAGGAAGATGTTCTCGGGCTTGAGGTCGCGATGAATGATGCCCGCGCTGTGCGCCGCCTGCAGCGCGTCGCAGACCTGCAGCAGAATCGGTATCGCGACCGACGCCGCCACGGGTTGCGTGAGGAGATAGTTGAGCGGCTTCCCCTCCAGGTACTCCATCACGAGGTAGTACCGGTTCGGCGGCACCACGTTCATGTCGAAGATGTTGACGATGTTCTCGTGGCCGATCAGGTTGACCGCACGCGCCTCGGCGTAGAAGCGCGCGACGAGCCCTTCGTCGGTCGCGAGTCGATCTTGCAGCACCTTGATCGCGACGCGGCTGCCGATGACGGTGTGCTCGCCGAGGTACACGGTGCCCATGCCGCCGCGGCCGATGACGCGCACAATGCGGAAGCTCCCCAGGGTTGTCCCCACCATCGCGTCGACCGCAGGCGTCGTCATGCTCGCCCGACTCTAGGCGCGGGTGATGGCCCGGCGAAACGCTTTCACGTCGAGCGCGTTGATGACGTCCGTTTTACGTACCCAGCCGCGGCGCGCGGTGACCACCGACCAGGTCAGGTGCGACTTCAGTTCGTCGATGGAGTGTGCGTCCGTACTCAGGCTCAACTTGAGCCCGCGCTGGAGTGCGAGTCGCACATGCTCGGGCTTCAAGTCCATTCGCTCCGGGCAGCCGTTCACCTCGATGGCGAGGTTCGCGTCCGACAGACCGTAGCGGCGTTTTAATGCCAACAAGGTCGAGCGGATGGGCTCGCCCGCGGCAATGGTGCGGCCGTACAGATTGAGGATGCGATTGAGTTCGA
>JBEHYH010000525.1:0-4360 GCA_048498275.1 Myxococcota bacterium
AGATTTCAGACTCGGGCACCATCACCTTCGGCCGCATGGGCCCGGAGGCGAAGGACTACGGCAAGCTGCTGGCGACCACGCTGCAGTCCGGCGCGCTCCCGGCGCCGGTGACCATCGGCGAGATTCGTCAGGTCGGCGCGTCGTTGGGTGACGAGCTGATCAAGAAGGGCACCTCGGCGGCGGGCATCGGCCTGCTGCTCGTCGTGATCTTCATGGCGCTCTATTACAAGGTGTCGGGCCTGGTGGCCGACGTGGCGCTGATCCTCAACGGCGCGCTGATTCTCGCGGGCCTCGCGGCGTTCGGCGCCACGCTGACGCTGCCGGGCATCGCGGGCTTCGTGCTCACGCTCGGCATCGCGGTCGACGCCAACGTGCTCATCAACGAGCGCGTGCGTGAAGAGCTCGCGCTGGGCCTCTCGGCGCGCAAGGCGGTCGACGCGGGGTACGACCGCGCGTTCTGGACCATCTTCGACGCGCACGTCACCACGCTCATCGCCGGCCTCATCCTGATGTTCACGGGCACGGGCCCGGTGCAGGGCTTCGCCACCACGCTCATCATCGGAATCATCGCGTCGCTCTTCACGTCGATCGTCGTGACGCGCCTCATCACCACCTACCTCGTGCACGGTCGCAATTCGTCGACCGTGTCGGTCTGAAAGGAGCCCGTCATGCAGATCATCAAGGGCAAGACCAACATCGACTTCATCAGCTACCGCAAGGTGGCGATCCTCATCTCGTCGATCATCAACATCGCGATCATCATCGGCATCGCGATCTTCGGCTTCAACTACGGCGTCGACTTCGCCGGCGGCACGGTGGTCGAGCTCAAGTTCAAGAGCGCGGTGACGGCCGAGCAGGTTCGCGAGGGCGCCGTGAAGGGCGGCCTCCACGAGCCTTCGGTACAGGGCATCGGCTCGGCCGACGAGAACTCGTTCATCTTGCGCATGGGCGGCGTCACGCAGCTCACGCCCGAGAGCGAAGCGGCGGCCGAAGCGGCCATCCGCGGGCTCGGTGAGGTGGTGTCGGTGGCGAAGAACCTCGACAACGGCCTCATCAACGTGCGCTTCAAGAGCAAGGTGGACACCGAGGCGATCAAGACGGCGGTCGTCGGCTCCGGCACCGGCGTGCGTGAGGTCAACGCGATGGGCGAGTCGGCGTCGGGCTTCGATTACCAGGTGGTCTCGGCCGGCATGGCCGACAAGGTCACCTCGGCGCTCAAGTCGGGCATGGGGGGCACGGAGTTCGAAGTGCGCCGCACCGACTACGTCGGCCCGCAGGTCGGCCAGCAGTTGCGCAACAAGGGCATCATGGCGCTGCTGTGGGCGATGCTGGCGATCCTCATCTACGTGGCGTTCCGTTTCGACCTGAAGTTCGGCCCGGGCGCGCTGCTCGCGATGCTCCACGACGTGGTCATGGTCGCGGGCTACTTCCTCATCACGCGCCGGGAGTTCAACCTCACGTCGATCGCCGTGCTGCTGACGATCATCGGTTACTCCATCAACGACACCATCGTGATCTACGACCGCATCCGCGAGGAGATGGTCAAGTACAAGGGCAAGCCGCTCCCGGAGATCATCAACATCGCCGTCAACGACACCCTGTCGCGCACGATTCTCACCGGAGGCGTCACCGCGCTCTCGCTCATCGGTCTGTTGATCTACGGCGTGGGCGAGATCTTCGATTTCGCGGCGGCGATGCTGGTCGGCATCCTCGTGGGCACGTACTCGTCGATCTACATCGCGAGCCCGGTGGTCATCTGGCTCGACGAACGCGCGCACGAGAAGGAAGCGCACGGCGGCGCGTCGGCCAGGCCGGCCTGAATCACTCGCGGGTTGGAGTGAACACGAACGCCACTGCGCACCCGCGCGGTGGCGTTTCTGTTTGCGGGGAAGACGCCCACCGAGCTTGCCGTGCGACGCCGAAGATCGGCTTCGATGCTGCGCAGCAGGCGTCGAGGCCGTCGACAGGCTCCGCGGAAGCCGGCTGGCTTCAGAAGCGGTGGCTCGTCGCACCCTTCAAGCGGCGCGCGGCGGTCACGTCGCGCCAGGCGGAGCTGTCATCGGCGGCGCGTCCTGCTTGAGCTCGATGGTACGCGTGGGGAACGCGAAGCCCGTGCCCGCTTTCTCCACGACCTTCATGAAGCCCAGCAGCAGCCGCCCGCGGATGGCGCGGTACTCGTCGATGCCCGACACGTTGAACCACGCCTCGACGTCGACGTTGAGTGACCAGTCGGCGAGCGCCGAGAAGTTCACCGTCATCGCGCCCGGCCAGAGCTGCTTCTCCGCGGTGAGCACCTCGCGGCAACCAGCGAGCACCTCCTCCATCTGCGCGGACGTGGTGCCGTAGAGCAGCGTCAGCGTCGTGAAGAAGCGGTAGCGATCTCGCTGCGCGAAGTTCTCGAGCCGCATGTCGGCCAGCTTGCCGTTGGGTATGGAGATGACGGTGCGCTCGGCGGTACGCAACTGCGTGCTGCGCAGCCCGATGCGTTCGACGACGCCGCTCACCACACCGTCAGCCGTCACCGCGTCACCTTCACGAATCGGTTGGTCGACGGTGAGGGCGAGCGCGCCGAACAGATGCTCCAGCGTCTTCTGCGCGCCGAGCGCGAGCGCGATGCCGCCGATGCCGAGGCCCGCGATCACGTTCTGCACGGGGAAGCCGAACTCGGACAGCACCAGCAACGCGCCGAACGCCATCAACAGAATCTGCCCGACGCGCGAGACGAGGCTGACCAGCGCGCGGCTGCCGGGGCGGCTGGTGGCGGCTTTCGAGGTCGTGAACTGTTCAGTCCAATCGCGCAGCGCGCGCAGCACGCCCCAGAAGAACGCGAGCGCGGCGCCGGCCTTGAACAGCACGTCGACCCACGCGAACGAGCCCTCGTAGATGCCGATGATGCGAATGACCGCGCGGCCGAGCCAGCAGACCCAGAACAGGCGAATCGGCCCGGTCTGCGCGATGAGCGCGCGCTGCAGTGGTGGCCGGCGCTGGGTGACGCGCTTCGCGACCCACGTCGTCGCCTTCACCAGCAGCCAGGTGCTGAGCCACACCAGCACCGTGAAGACGGGTATCGCCAGCCACTGCCAGTTCTCGAGGCCGAGCGCGCGGTGTTCGCGCCACCACGACGGGAGCTGCGTCACGAGGCGATCGATGAGCGCCTCCGCGTGGGTGACTTGCGGAGGGGCGGTGAGATCGGTGCCGAGGTCAGCCATTGCGTGGTTCTTACCGTTCCAGCGGTGGAACGCACTGGTGCCATTTGTTCTGAATGCGCATCGCTGACGGCACGTTTATGTAGGCCGCCGTCGTTGGTTCACAGCAGTTCACCCATTTGAAAGGCACTCCCATGAAGAAGCTCCTGCTCACCGCCGCCGTTACCGCTTCGTCGCTCGCGCTCGCCGCTCCCTGGAAGATCGACTCGTCGCACTCGGGCGCGAACTTCGGCGTGAAGCACCTCCAGATCTCGACCGTCAACGGCTCGCTGGGCACGGTCAGCGGCACCGTCGACATCGACGAGAAGGACGTCACCAAGTCGAAGGTCGACGCGTCGATCGACGTGAAGGACATCAACACCAAGGAGCCCAAGCGCGACGATCACCTCCGCAGCCCCGACTTCTTCGACGTCGCGAAGTTCCCGACGGTGACGTTCAAGTCGACCAGGTTCGAGAAGGGCGCCGGCAACAAGGTGAAGGTGACCGGCGACCTGACGATGCACGGCGTGACCAAGTCGGTGACGCTCGATGGCGAGCTCTCGGGTGAAGTGACCAACCCGTGGGGCGGCAAGGTGCGCGCGTTCTCGGGCACCACCACGATCAACCGCAAAGACTTCGGCCTCGGCTGGAACAAGACGCTCGAGGCGGGCGGCCTGCTGGTCGGCGAAGAGGTGAAGGTCGACATCGAAGCCGAGCTGAACCCGGTCGCGCCCGCGGCGGCCCCTGCGGCGGCGCCCGCGAAGAAGTAATCACCCGCGCAAGCGCGTGACGTGCACGAGGCCTTCTCCAGAAATGGAGGAGGCCTGTTTTTTCTCGGCTTCTCGGCGGCCCGCATCTTCGCTGCGCCCCCGGTTGGTCTCGCCCGTTCGCATGAATCCGCGAACGGGTTCCCTGCGAGGACCTTTGGTTTACCGCGAAGGAAACAACTGCTGGCAGGCGTTCGGCCCCCTGAAGAATGCGTGCGGCTCGAGATCGAACTTGAACAGCGCAGAAGACGCGAACTCAGGCCGATTCAGCGCGCCGAGTTTCTCTCTCGTCCATCTCGCCATGCAGCTCCGCCAGAGCGCCAACAGGTCGATGAACACCTGGAACGCGGCGTTTGAACTCCAGCGAACGCCCTGGTGGGTGCGGCGTAGCATTCTCAGCTGGTGCTG
>JBEHYH010000526.1:0-4358 GCA_048498275.1 Myxococcota bacterium
CGCGGTGAACTACAGCTTCCGGCAGGAGCCGGGTGCCGAGAACTCGATGGGACACTGCAAGATCGCTGGCCTTCTCCGTCAGCCCCACGCCTTCGTCGCGCACGTGCACCACGAGCCACGCCTTGCCGCCCTCCGGAGGCACTTCGGTCGTCGCGTTCACCAGCACCGTGCCTCCGCGCGGCATCGACTGTGCCGCGTTCACGATGAGGTTCAGCAACGCCTGCCGCAGTAGATGCGCATCGATGGGGAAGGGCGGCAGTTCACGGGGGAATTCGGCCAGCACCTTCACGTTCGCGTTGAGCGCGGAGAGCGCGGCCGCGTCGATGGCGTTGGCGATGACCGGCTCCACCGCGCTCGGCTTCTTCACCAGCTCGTACGGGCGCACGAAGTCCATCAGGTCGCCGACGATGCGGTTCAACCGGTCCGACTCCTCGCCGATCATGTTGAGCAACATCTCGACGTCGCCCTCGGGGTGCATCAGGCGCTTGATGGTGGTGAGCGAATTGAAGATCACGCCCAGCGGGTTGCGGACCTCGTGCGCCATCACGGCGGCGAGCTCACCGACGGCCGCGAGGCGCTCGTGGCGCACCAGCTCCTGCTGCGTGCGGCTCAGCTTCTCGTACGACGCCTTCAGGTCCTGGTAGAGCTGACTCATCTGCTCGTACAGCCGCGCGCGGTCGAGCACGGTGGTCAATTGCACGCCGAGAATCTCCGCCGAACGCATGTCTGTCGCGGCGAACGGGACATCGTGATTGCGCGCGAGCGTCAGCATGCCGACCGGCATTCCATCGATGGCGAGCGGCACCACCGCCATGTGTCTGAAGCCCTGCGCGGCGACGAGAGCGGAGTCGACCGGCAACTTCGAGACCGGCACCGCGAGCGGCGCGTTGAGGCGCGGGTGCGGCGCGGTGACGCGGAAGCGCCGGTACTTCTCGATGAGCGCGCCTTCGCAGCCGTACGCGTCACCGGCCTGCACGTATTCACCGTTGTCTTCACGGCGATGCAGCACGGCGGCGTTGGTCTGCGTGGTGCGGCACAGCGTTTCCAGCGCGCGCGCGCACAATTGCTTCGAATCGAGGCTGGTGCCCGCCGCGGCCAGCTCGTGCACCAGTTCGAGTTCCGCGGTGCGGCGCTCGAGCCGTTCGAACGCGTCACACACCTCGATGGCGTTCGAGACCTGCTCGGCGAAGACCTTGAGGAAGGCGACATCGTCGGGCCCGAGGCCGTCGTGCATCACCATCAACGCGCCCCAGTGCGCACCGTTGACCCGCAGCGGAGCCACCACCGCGGCGTGGGGAACCAGGGGGATGAGCTTCGCCGCTTCGGGGCTCGTCTCGGCCATGATGCGGTCGACGTCGGGCACCAGCACCGGCGCGTGCGCCGCCCGCTTCACCACTTCTTCCAACTGCGGCCAGCGCCGCCCCGGGTTCGACCCGGTGAACAACGCATGGAGCGCGTTGTTGCCCTGCGTCGACGTCAGGTAGCGGACGCCGTAGCTCCCGTCTTCGAGTGACAGCACGCCGACGTGCACGCCGAGCTGCTCGAGGCCCGTGCCGACGCTTGCCACCAGATCGGGCAGTGAACGCGTGCGCCCCAGTTCTGTCGCGACCTTGGCGACGCGGAGGAGCCACTCGCCCTGTATCAACCCTTTCCGTTCAGACATTCGTGCTCCAGCCGACTCTCAAATCTTAAGAAGAAACCTCAAATTCCGCCGAGTTAGGCAACTGTCGGAGGATGTAGGCGATAACGCATCATGTTGCGCCTGATCCTCGCCCTCACGCTTTGTAGCTCAATTATCGCCGCTGCCGCTCCCTGCACCGAGCTGCCCGTGCTGTTCGTGGTTCAGGACAAGTCGGGCTCGATGGACGCGGCGCCCGACGGCTCCACCGCCAGCAGCAGCAACCCGTCGAAGTGGAGCATCGCCAAGTCGGTGGTGCCGGCGCTGGCCAGCAACTTCAACAACCGCTTCCGCTTCGGCGCGGCGATGTACCCGTACGACACCACCACCTTCAACTGCACCACCGGCACGGTGGTCTCGGGCATCAGCGGCACGCCGACCGGCATCACCAACGCGTACAACGCGGCCGTGCCCGGGGGCGGCACGTCGACCGCGGCGACGCTGAACGCGGTGCGCTCGTACATTCAGGGCCAGGGTCTCTCGACGCCCGCGTACGTGCTGCTCATCACCGACGGTCTGCCCAACTGCAACACCAGCCTGAACGCGAACACCTGCGCCGCGTCGACGCCCGGCTGCGGCCCGACGCCGAACGCCAGCACCTGCGGGCTCGGCGCGAAAGACTGCATCGATGACGCCGGCTCGGCCAACGCGGCGGCGGCGCTCTCCGCGGCGGGCATCAAGGTCTTCGTGGTCGGCTTCTCGACGACGCTGACCTCCGGCAACAACAAGGCGGTGCTCGACGCCATCGCGTCGGCGGGCGGCACCGGCAGCGCGTACACCGCGACCAACCAGAGCCAGTTGACCTCGGTGCTCAACACCATCGCCGTCAACACCACCACCTGCTGCCACGACGTCTGCACCGCCGGCGCCGCGCAGTGCAACGCCAACGGCCAGCGCCAGACCTGCCAGATGGACTCCAGCATCGGCTGCACCACGTGGACCACGTCGAGCTGCAACTCCGGGAGCACCTGCACCAACGGCACCTGCGCGACGTGCAACACCTGCAACGCGGGCGCGACCCGCTGCAACGCGAACGGCGACGCCGAGCAGTGCGTGGCGAACGCGCAGGGCTGCACCTCGTGGCAGACCGCCGACAACTGCGCGTACGGCGAACTGTGCAGCGGCGGGCAGTGCAATTCGTGCCAGGCCTGCACCTGGGGCGCGAGCCGCTGCAGCGGCACCGGCATCGAGACCTGTGACCTCGACGCGCTGACCGGCTGCACGTCGTGGACCGCGTCGGCCTGCGGCAATGGTTCGACCTGTAGCAACGGCTCGTGCACGGCCTGCAACACGGCGTGCGCGGCGGGCTCGAAGCAGTGCGCGGGCAACACCGTTCAGACCTGCGTCGCCAACGCGCAGGGCTGCACCGCGTGGCAGTCGGGCGAGACCTGCGGTGACTTCTGCTCCGGCGGCGCGTGTGGCGTGTGCGGCACCAGTTGCACGGTGGGCGCGACCCGCTGCAACGGCAGCGGCGTCGAGACCTGCGTCACCGACGCGAACAACTGCACCACCTGGAGCAACGCTTCGCAGTGCGGCACCAACGAGTTCTGCAGCGGCGGCGCGTGCGCGGCCTGCGCCACTTCGTGCAACGTCGGCGCGAAGCGCTGCGGCGCGAACGGCACCGTCGAGGCGTGTGAAGTGACGGCGACCGGCTGCAGCGACTGGGTCACCCACGAGGCGTGCGACATCGAAGGCGGCGGCGTGTGCAACGACGGCCAGTGCTACCCGCCGTGCCCGGTCATCTGCGAAGGCGGCGCGGTGCAGTGCAGCGCCGACGGCACGCCGCAGAAGTGCGACCGCAGCAACATCGGCTGCTTCGTGTGGGTCGATCAGCCCGCGTGCGGCGCCGCCTCGGTGTGCGTCGGCGGCGTGTGCCGCGAAGAGTGCGACAACACCGAGTTCGACAGTTGCCCCACGGGCTTCGTCTGCACCGGCACCGCCGACGGCCGCTACTGCCTGCCCACCAATGACGGCGGCACGGGTGGAGGCAGCGGCTCCAACACCGGCACCGGCGGCGGCTCGGGTTCGAACAGCGGCGGCACCGATGGCGGCGTGCTGACGGGTGGCTCGCAGCGCTTCTCGGCGTCGGTGCAGGGCTGCAACTGCCAGGTGGCCGATGGCGGCAGCTTCGCGATGCTCGGTCTCGCGCTGGCGGTGCTGTCGCGCCGTCGCTCCACCGCGCGCTGAAAGCCCTTCGCGGGGAGCGCCGGTTCTGCGTAGTTTCCGGCGTTCTTCGCGTGGGGGAGTGCTCGAGATGGCTGCGTCCGACAACCGGGTGGTGTTTGCGTCGTCGATGGAGGGGTTGTGGCGTGGCCTGTCTCCCGCCAACCCGCAGGAGCTCGAGGCGTTCGCGAAGGCGGGCGTGGTCGGGCCGGTGCCTTCCTTCCGCGCCGGGTACACCGTGGAGGCGTACTCGGAGATCATGGACACCGCCGCGCGCACGCGCTTCGGGCACCTGGGCGAGCTCGAGCGCTACACCGAGGTCGGCCGGCTCTTCGTGAATGGCTACAGCAAGACCATGGTGGGCAGCGCGTTGCTGGCGCTGCTCCGGGTGCTGGGGCCGCGGCGCGCGCTCGCCCGCACCACGCGCAACATCCGCACCGCGAACAGCTACACCGAGGCGGAGCTCGAATCGCTCGCCCCCAATCATCACCGGCTCCGCGTGAACTACGTGGCGCAC
>JBEHYH010000527.1:0-4330 GCA_048498275.1 Myxococcota bacterium
GTTGGCGACGTATGGCTGGCCGCGCAGCGATTCGGTCGACGTCGCCGCGTCGGTCTGCGCAGTGAACGTGAAGCGCGGAGCCACGAACAACGTCTTCGGCGCATCACCCTTCGGCAGATGCGCGAAGTCTTCAGCGGCGATCGGCGCGTGCGAGTGACTCCGCGCGAGCCAGAGCAACCCCAACGACGTCACCAACGCGAAACCGATCAACACGCCGAAGAGCTTCTTCATGCTCGAGGCCAATACTCCCCTCGCTCGGGGAGGCAACGATTCCAAACGGTTAGCTGATCAGGGAGACGGCCTCTTCCCCTTTGCGCGAAATGTGGTTATTGGCTGCCGCGCACCGCAAAAAAACGCGGTGTCCGGCGGCATGACGCAACCGGTTTTTTGGAAAGCAGAACAAGCAAATGGCACTCGGTACTGTGAAGTGGTTCAACGATGCGAAGGGTTTCGGTTTCATTAGCCAGGATGGCGGCGGTGACGACGTTTTCTGTCACCACACGGCGATCCAGGCCGATGGTTTCCGTACGCTGGCCGAAGGCCAGAAGGTCGAGTTCGACGTGAACCGCGGCCCCAAGGGTCTCCAGGCGGCGAACGTCCGCATCGTCGGCTGAAAAGCTGACGAGAGCGACTTCGCAAGCAGTTGAAGTCCACTAAAGGCCCAGCTCTCCATCAAGGAGGCTGGGCCTTCGAATTTCTGGTCGCCTTCTCAGCGGCCAGCGCTGCGCTTCGAGTCGTCGCGCTTGCCCGCAGAGGCGGCGGTCGAGTTCCCTTCGAGGGCTCCGGGGTTTCTGGTGCAGACTCGGGGCATGCGAATTCAGGCTCCGCATTGCCCGGCCTGCGGCGCGCCGCTGTCGGTTCCCGAGAACGTCGCCCGGTTGAGCTGTGGTTACTGCGAGACGCTGCTGATCATCGAAGACGAGCGCGTGTCGACGCGGCGTCCTCCGCCACCGAAACCTCCCGACGCCGACGACGAAGCGCCCTACCCGGAGCCCGACGCCACGCTCTGGGCGAAGGTGTTCCCGCGGTTCGAGCTGTCGGTCATCGAGCAGCGCATTCCACAGGCCGTGCCTGAATGGTTCGCCGGCCTCGAGCTGCAGCACGAGCGCTTCGCGTTCATTTCACTGCGCGTGGTCGACCGTGACGGCCGCCCGCTCGTGCACTCGTTGGATTCGGCGTTCGACGCGCTGAAGACCTCCCTCGAAGACGATGGTGACCCCGGGCTCGCCGCGAACCTCGCGCTGGAGACGCTGTGTCAGAAGCCGTTCGATCACCGCCTCGAGTGCGCGGTGATTCTGTTCGAGCCGAAGCACATGCGCGTGACGTCGTATCTCGCGGGCACTCCGGGGTCGGTGATCTGGGCGTCGAGCGAAGAGGGCAGATCCATCTCGCTCGATGGGCACCACGCGGCGCTGGAGCGGAAGATGCTGCGTGAAGCGGCTGATCATTTCTCGAACGCGTCGCCGGTGCAGTTGGCGGCGTCTGATCTGATCCTGATCCCCAGTGCGGGGTTCATTGGTCGTGGCGCGCGTGGGTATTCGAACGGTGCGCGCGTGCTGCATGACGTGGCGAATGAGCAGCTCGGTGAAGAGCCGCTGCGCGTGGTGACGCTCGCGAAGAACGGCTTCTGGGCGGAGCTGAACAAGTCACGGCGTGGGCAGAACGCGCCCGTCGGTGACGTACGGCTCGCGGCGGTGCGCGCGGTGTCTCCGCCGATGGCGACGTCGATTCCAGCGAAATGGTCGGTGAAGAACTTCCGCTCGCGGCGCTACGAGCTGTCGTGTCTCGCCGGCGAGCGCGACGAGCTCAAACTGCTGCCGCTCAAGAAAGATCGGCAGGTGCTGGTGTGGCTCTCGCCCGTCGATGGCGCGCTGCCCGAGAACGCGCTCGCGAAGATTCTCGTGCCCATCACCGCCGTGCTCGATGGAGACACCGGCGACAACGAGAACCCGCGGCGCGCGGGCCGCGAAGCGCTCGAGGCGCTCGGTGAGGTGTCCGTGCGGCTCGCGGTGATTCAGCTCATCGATGAACACGAACGCGTGAAGTACTGGCGGCATGGGTGGAAGCAGCCGCTCTCTCTCGGGAAACGGGGGTTTCGCGGCGACGGCATGCAGCAATTCGACGACGGCGGCGAAGCGACGGTGAATGAAGGCAGCCGTCTCTTCTTCCCCGGAGCGCTCTCGTACGAAGGTCAATTCTCGTCGCCTCCCGAGTTCTCGCGCGTGTGGCCAGGTGGAAAAGCGTCGCGGCTCTATGAAGCACTCGGAGCGCACTGGAAGACGAAGAAAACCGAACGCGCGCTGCAACAGCTCGCGCTCGCCGTTCTCAGCGACGACACGGAGGCAGACCTGTCGGGTCTGGCGCTGGTCACCTGCGTCGCAAGCTAGCGAATTCAGCCTGAGGCAAATGTTTGACTTGATAAATCTTTTATCGGGTCAAATATTATCGCCATGAACGACATCGTCATCGTCGGTGCTGGGCCGGTCGGGTTGTTTCTGTCCATCGAGCTCGCGATCGCGGGTGTGAAGACGCTGGTGCTCGAACGGCGCGCTGAACCAGACACGGCCATCAAAGCCGGCGGCATCGGAGCGGTGAGCGCAGAAGCGCTGATACGCCGCGGGCTCGGTGCCGCGCTCGACGCTGAAGAGCAGAAGGCCACGGCTCACACCTCCGCGATGCTCAAGGCTCGCTTCAGTTCGAGCGGCGTGAAGAAGCCCGGCGGTCACTTCGCAGCCTTGTTCTTCATCGACCAGGAACTGCAGCGGGATCCACATCGCCGAGGCCGGCTGCTTCCCCAGCAGGCGCTCGAGCAGATTCTCACTGCGCGCGCGCTCGAGCTCGGCGTCGAGCTTCGCCGGGGCGTGACGGTGAACGCGCTGGAGCAGGACAGCGGGGGCGTGACGCTCCAGACGAGCGCGGGAGCGATTCGCACGAAATATCTCGTCGGTTGTGACGGCGGGCGCAGCAGTATTCGCAAGCTCAGCGGCTTCGAGTTCCCCGGCACCGACCCGACCATCAACGGCTATGTGGCGATGGTCGAACTCGACGCGCCCGAGAAGATCCCCGCCGGCTGGCATCGCACGCGGCACGGTCTGTTCTCCTCGACGAACGGGCGCATCTTCACCGCCGAGTTCGACGGACCTCCGACCGACAGACACGCGGCCATCACAAACGAGGAGCTGCAAGCCGCGATTCAGCGCGTGAGCGGCACCGACGTGAAGGTGCTCTCGATGAAGAACGCCGCGCGGTGGACCGACAATGCGCGGCAGGCGTCGACGTATCGAAAAGAGCGCGTGTTCCTCGCGGGCGATGCAGCGCATGTGCATTCACCGTTCGGCGGTCAGGGGTTGAATCTCGGCCTCATCGACGCGGCGAATCTCGGGTGGAAACTCGCGGCGGCGTTGAAGGGCCGCGACCTGCTCGACACGTACACGACGGAGCGGCACCCGATCGCCGCGGCCGTGCTCGAGAACACCCGCGCGCAGGTCGCGTTGATTCGGCCTGATGCACTCACCACCGCGTTACGGAACATCGTCGGCGACTTGATGAAGCTGCCGGAGGGCAATCGCTACTTCGGCGAAATGCTCAGCGGCGTGGGCGCGCGCTACGACCTCGGAGATGAGAATCCGCTCGTCGGTACACAGGTGGGTGATCGACCGATTGGCGACACCACGCTCCACGCGCTGATGCAGAACGGCGGTTGGCTGTTCATTTCGCGTGAACCGCGTGACGTGCCTGCGGGCGTGAAGTTGGTGATCGGGAAAGAACAGATGCTGATTCGTCCCGACGGCTGCATCGCGTGGGCGGACGCATCGACCGTGAGTTTTGAGCAGGTGCTTGAGCGCTGGTTCGGCCCTCACCCCTCCCCTCTCCCGTGAACGGGAGAGGGGAATGCGGTTGATTCAACTACCCCGCGCTTTGACGGCCGCGAACGCCAGGCCCTGCGAGTTCAGCTCGAGATCGAAGTTGATCAACTTCTGCTGATCAGCCGTCGGCTTGAAGTGCAGCCGTTTCAGCAATTCGTTCTCGAGCTTCCAGCGGAACGCCTGCTCCAACGTGCCCTGCTCATCGCCGCTCTTCTTCCCTTCTTCGAAGAGCTTCTGCGAGAACTCGAGCCACTCGATCAACTGCGCACCGATGGCATCGACATCTTCGAAGAGCCCGAAGTGCGTGAGCGCCACCGCCTTCGGCTTCATCGCCATCACGCGCTTCACCGATTCAATCGCCGCCGGCCCGTCGAAGTCAGTCGGAGACGTGCTCGGGAACGCGAAGCGGCCCTGCGCCTGCAACGCGGGATACACGAGCCCGAAGGTGTCGCCGGTGAACACCA
>JBEHYH010000528.1:0-4320 GCA_048498275.1 Myxococcota bacterium
TTCGCCGCGAGCACCACGCGCGTCGCTACTTCGTGGGCGCGGGCTTCTTCGGAGACTTCGCGGGCGACTTCGGGATGAGCGCGCGGAACCTCGCGGCGATCTCCGGCTTCGTCATGAAGGCCAACCGGCCCGCATTGATGATCGCGTCGAGGGCGTCTTCGATGCGCTTCTGCGCCGCGTTGCGATCGGCGGTCGGCTCCTTGCGTTTGCTCTTCTGCGCCTCCTGCGATTGGTCAGCCGACACCAGCGCCGCGCGCAGGCTCTTCGCGAGCTCGAGATCAGCGGGGAGCACGCCCGCCATTCGCGTGAACTCGGGGAACTTCGCGGCGGCCAGCGCGAACGCATCGAGCGCCGCAACGACGCTGCCGACGTTGTTCACGTTGTACACGCGCTTCGTGCCGAACGCCTCACGCTGCACCGCTGAAGCCTTCGCGCGAATCACCGACGATCGCGCGGCAGACAAGAACTCCACCGCGTGCGCGACCGCTTCGTCTTGCTGCCGCGTCGCGAGCTTCAACGTGCTCAGCGCGTTGCTCGCGTTCGCGCGCTTGTCATCGAAGCCGCCGAGGTCGGCCTCGAGCCCGTCGATCAACCCCGCGGGGAGCCGCGGCTCGATCACCGCTCGAAACTCCTTCACCAACGACAACGCTTCACGACCCATCGACTGCAACTGCGACGACGACCACTTCACCGCTTTCCCTGCCATGTGAACGCCCTTCTTTCTTGCTGCGAGTGAACGCTCCACACCGATGCGGAGCGCGCGGCATCATATTCGCCCCGCCGCGCCTCACGCGTTGACGCGCGTTACCGGCGTCGCTAATCGTCATTCTACGATGAGCCGATTGCCGACGATCGCGGAGTGCTGCCCTCCGGCGAATGAACAGCCAGACCTGCGCCCCATCGAAGGAGACGAAGCCGACGACGAACTCGCGGCGCTCGCCAAGGCCCTGGCGCACCCGGCGCGCGTGAAGATCATCCGGCTCCTGATTCGCAAGAATGCCTGCGTGTGCGGAGACATCGTCGACGAATTGCCGCTCGCGCAGTCGACGGTCTCGCAGCACCTCAAGGTGCTCAAGGAGGCAGGTCTGATTCGCGGCGAAGTCTCCGGCCCCCGCACCTGCTACTGCATCGAGCCTCGAACGCTTCGACGTCTCCGCGCCTTGGTCGGCGGCATCTGAACTCTTCCATCGTTCTTCTTCGATAGCTCCATGAACATCCGCAAACTCTCGTTTCTCGATCGCTACCTGACGCTGTGGATCTTCGCGGCGATGGGCCTCGGCATCGCGCTCGGCTTCTTCGCGCCGGGGTTCACGACCGCGCTCAATCGCATGAGCGTCGGCACGACCTCGGTACCCATCGCGATCGGGCTGGTGCTGATGATGTACCCGCCATTCGCGAAGGTGCGCTTCGAAGAACTGGGGCGCGTCTTCCACAACAAGCGCGTGCTGCTGCTCTCGCTGGTGCAGAACTGGGTGCTCGGCCCGCTGCTGATGTTCGGGCTGGCGATCATCTTTCTGCGCGACAAGCCCGAGTACATGCTCGGGCTGATCCTCATCGGGCTCGCGCGCTGTATCGCGATGGTCATCGTGTGGAACGACCTCGCCGGCGGCGATCGCGAGTACTGCGCGGGGCTCGTCGCGTTCAATTCAATCTTTCAGGTGTTGTTCTTCCCGCTCTACGCGTGGTTCTTCGCGACGTTGCTGCCGTCGTGGCTGGGGCTCGAGAGCGCGGTGGTGAACATCTCGATGGGTGACATCGCGCAGAGCGTCGCCATCTACCTGGGCGTGCCGTTCGCCGCGGGGTTCCTCACGCGGCGCGTGCTGGTGAGCATCAAGGGCCGCGAGTGGTACGAGAGACACTTCGTGCCGCGCGTGGGCCCCATCACGCTGGTCTCGCTGCTCTTCACCATCGTGGTGATGTTCTCGCTCAAGGGTGAAGCGATCGTGCAACTGCCGCTCGACGTGCTGCGCATCGCCGCGCCGCTGGTCGTCTATTTCGCGGTGATGTTCGTCGCGTCGTTCTTCATGAGCCGGAAGGTCGGCGCGAACTACCAGCAGTCGGCGACGCTCTCGTTCACCGCGGCGTCGAACAACTTCGAGCTGGCGATCGCCGTCGCCATCGCGAGCTTCGGCATTCACAGCGGCGCGGCGTTCGCTGCGGTCATCGGCCCGCTCGTCGAAGTGCCCGCGTTGATCGCGTTGGTGAACGTCGCACTGTGGGCAAAGCGGAAGTACTTCGCCAACGAGGTGACCGCATGACGAAGGGCATCTTGTTTCTCTGCGTCGCGAACTCGGCGCGCAGTCAGATGGCTGAGGGCCTCGCGCGAAAGATCTTCGGCGATCGCGCGCGTGTGATGAGCGCGGGGAGCGAGCCTTCGCAGGTGAACCCGTACGCCATCGAAGTGATGGGTGAACTCGGTATCGATCTGTCGACGCATCACTCCAAATCGGTGCAGACCATCGACCCGAAACAGGTCGATGTGGTCATCACACTCTGTTCCGAACAGGTGTGTCCGGTCTTCCTGGGGAACGCGCGCCGGCTGCACTGGCCGATCGCCGACCCGGCGAGCAAAGACGCGGGAATTTCGCCCGAAGAAATGCGCAATCGCTTTCGCACGGCGCGTGACGCAATCCGCACGAAGTTGGAGGCGTTCGCGGCTGAGAAACACGAGGCGTAACTGCTTCGCGGCGCTGAGGCGCGCGTGGTACGAACTCGACCCCATGAGTGAGCAGCACGGAGAGTTTCCCCGGACGCTATCCACCGCAATCCCCGCCATCCCGAACCCTGAAGTCAGCGCCGCCGGCGCGACCGAAGACGAAGCGCGCGAACGC
This sequence comes from Myxococcota bacterium, assembly GCA_048498275.1. Lineage (GTDB taxonomy): Bacteria > Myxococcota > Myxococcia > Myxococcales > Myxococcaceae > Archangium_A. Next base: position 2,832 of record JBEHYH010000528.1, read on the forward strand.
ATCGCGGCGCTCGAGCGTGAAGCGAAGGCGCTGGGCCCCGACCCGTCGGCCGCCCTGCTCTTTCACGAGATCGGTCTGCTGTGGGAGTCGCCGCTCAAGCACCCGCGCAACGCCGCCGTCGCGTACCAGTCGGCGTTCAAGTTGGCACCGCGCTTTCTCGCGAACATCCGCGCGGCGCGCCGGCTCTTCGCCGAAGTCGGCAACTGGCAGATGGTCGTCACGCTGCTCGACGCCGAGCTCTCGGCGACCGAAGCGAACCGCGGCCGCGCCGCGCTGTTGTTCGAGAAGGGCCAGATCCTCGAGTCGCGGCTCTCGCGCATCGACGAAGCGCAGGCCGCCGTCGCGCAGTGTCTGGAGTTGCAGCCCGAGGACGTGACGTTGCTCGTGCAGCTCGAGCAGTTCTACGGCGAGAAAGGCAACTACGAGGCGCTGATTCAGGTGTACCGGCAGCTCGCGGCGAACGTGCAGGAGCCCGCGTCGCGCGCCGGGTACCTGACCTCGGCCGGTCTGCTGCTCGAAGATCGTCTGCGCAACGTGAAGGGCGCGGCGGAGCTGTTCCGCGAGGCGTTCGCGCTCGATCGCCGCGACCCGCAATTGCTCGACGCGATCAAGCGCGTCGCGCAGCGCGAAGAGACCGTCGACGAAGAGCTCTCGGCGCTCGCGGCTGAAGCTGAATTGCAGGGCCCGGCGGCGGCGCCGACGTTCCTGCAGATCAGCCGCACGTATGAACGGCTGAGCCGGCCTGAAGATGCGCTCGCTGCCTTGATGGCCGCGCGCCGCGTGAGCCCGAGTGATCCGCTCATCCTCTCGGAGCTCGCGCGCATCTACGAAGCGCAGGGCCGCTTCGACGAGCTCGCCGACGTGCTGCTCGCGTGGGTGCAGGGCAACGTCGACGAGACCGAATACGTGAGCATCAACCTCCGCCTCGCCGCGCTGTACGAGCAACAGAAGCGCGACATGGACGCGGCGGGCCGGTACCACGCGATTCTCGCGCGCGTGTCGGGGCACGCGGGCTCGCTCGCGAACCTCGGCAAGCTCTACTACCGCTCGCAGAATTGGCAGGGGCTGCTCGACACCTACGAAGCCGAGGCGAACGCCGCCGACGACGCGAAGCAGAAGGCCGCGCGTCTCTACAAGGCCGGCGAGACGCTCGAAGAACGGCTCGATCGCGTCGATGACGCGGTGACGAAGTACAGCGCGTGTCTGCAGCTCTCGCCCGGGTTCCTGCCCGCGCAGAAGGCGCTCACGCGTTTGTATGAACGGCTCGGGCGTTGGCCGGAGCTCGTGGCGCTCTACGAAGCCGACCTGCTGCAGACCGGTGATCGCGAAGAGCAGATCTCCACGCTGAACAAGATCGCGACGATCTACGAAGAGCGCATCAAGGACATCGCCGGCGCGATCGATCGCCTGAAGCGCATTCAGGAGCTGTCGCCTGATCACCTGCCGACGATGCGCGCGCTCTCGCGGCTCTACGAGAAGTCGGGCCGCT
>JBEHYH010000529.1:0-4302 GCA_048498275.1 Myxococcota bacterium
CCGAAAATTCCGGCCCACAACGTGACGGATCTCGGCAACGTCTACCTGTTCGCGGTGTCGCTCGCGCTCGGCGTGTTGCGTCACTCCCAGGCTTCGGGCGCGAGCGAGTTGTTGCGGCAGGTCTCGCCGGTGGTGATCCCGATCTTGGCGTTCGGCGCGCTCATCCCTTCCGTGCCCGGCAAGGCCCTCACGGTGATGTTGGTGGCGGCGGCGATGGACCCGCTCGGCCTGATGCTGATGCGCGGACACACGCACTACTCGGCGAGCGAGCTGGTCGTGGTGATCTCGTCGCCGGTGTTGGCGGCCCTGATCGCCCAGCAGATCTCGAAGGTGGTGCATCACTTGACGGAAGGCATCGTCAAGGCGCGCGAGGTCGGCAGCTACAAGCTGGTGGAGCGCCTCGGCGTCGGCGGCATGGCCGAGGTTTGGCGCGCCAATCACCGCATGTTGCGCCGCCCGGCGGCCGTGAAGCTGATTCGCCCCAAGGTGTTGGTCGACCACGGCCCGGCCGACTCCGAGCGGCTTTTGCGGCTATTCACCCGGGAAGTGCGCACCACCGCGTCCCTGCGCTCGCCCCACACCATCCAAGTTTACGACTTCGGTATCACGCGCGAAGGCGCGTTCTACTACGTGATGGAGCTGCTCGACGGCATCGATTTGATGACCTTGGTCGAGCGCTTCGGTCCGCAACCGCCCGAGCGCGTGGCCAGTTTGATGAAGCAGGTCTGTCACTCCCTGCGCGAAGCCCACGCGCAGAACTTCGTGCATCGCGACATCAAGCCGGCCAACATTCTTACGTGCGCGGTGGGTGGCGATTACGACTTCGTCAAGGTGCTCGACTTCGGCCTGGTGCTGGACCGCCACTTGACCTCCGAAGAGCTCGAAGACGAAAAGCAGTTCGTCGGTACGCCGGCGGTGATGGCGCCCGAGATGCTGCGCTTTCAGGCACCGGTCGACGCGCGCGCCGATCTGTATGCGCTCGGCTGCGTGGGCTACTGGTTGCTGACCGGCAAGCGCGTGTTCGAAGCGCAAACCCGCGCCGACATGCTGGTCATGCACGCTCACCAAAAGCCGGTTTTGCCCTCCAAACGCGTGGACAAGCCCCTCCACCCGGGGCTCGAGGCGCTGGTCATGCAGTGCCTGGAAAAGAACCCGAACAAGCGTCCACAAACCGCGCGCGAGCTGTCCGACGCGCTCTCGGCGCTGCAGTTCGATCACCCCTGGACCGACGAACGCGCCGAGCTGTGGTGGAAGCAAAACCGGCCCGAGCAGTTGCGCGCTACCTCCGCCCTCGACGAAAAAGAGCGCGCGCAGCTGCCGCGCGTCGAACCGGTGACCGAAGCGGCCCCGCCCGTGGAGCCTGCGAGGCCCGTCGTTCGAGACTCGAACTGAACGGCACGCCGTTACTCGACCACGCGGTCCAAGATCATGATCTTTTGCCAGATGTTGCGGCTGAGACCCACCGTCAAATCCTCGATGTCGCCGGCCGCGCGCACGGTGTCTGCGTCGTTGAAGCGCTGCACGTAAATCGCGGCGACTTTGCTCAAAATGGCCAGGAGCTCGGTCGAATAATCCAGGTAGCGCGTGAGCTGAAACGGCGTCATGTCGCGCTTGGGTGAAGAAGCGGTGTCGCTGCCACCGCGCTCCCCTTGCGCCAAGCGCTCGGGATCCTTGGTCAACTGGTGCATGTCGACCACGTGCGCCAGCGAGCGCAGCACGTGCAGCTCTTTCAAGGCCCGTGCGCGCTTGATACGCGCCTCGACGCCGAGCAAAAAATAGATCGCGATAGCCACGAACACCAAATTGTTCACGGCCGCCTCCACGCCTTGCGCGGTCTCCGAAAAGCCGATGCCGGTCATGTCCATGTTCACGACCCGCAGCGCCACGATCACCAAGAACGCCAACACCGCCACCGCCAGCGCAACCCCCACCCGTACCCACATGATGGGGCGCGCCAACCACGCCGAAACCTGCTCGGCCGCTCGGGCCACGTTGGTCACTTCGCCCGCAATGCGACTCAGCCCCGACCCCGCAAATCGTTCTTCGACGCGCTTCTGCAGAAGCTCGCTCGTCTCGATGATGCGTTGCGGATTGAGCTCCCGATACACGGCCTCCGCCACCTTACTCGACGCGGGTCCGAGCCGCGCGTTTGCTGATGATAGGCCTGTCTCGCAGACCCGATTGGCTGCGTCGCCCCATCAGAAACCCGGCCTCCCTAACCAGCCCCAATCGTCGCCGGGCCTCGGCGCGTTGACCGAACGCAGGTGGCCTTTGATTCCCGCCGACCGAACGCGACGCGAATCCTCAACGCCAACCGCGAACTCCCCCTCAACGCCAACCGCGAACTCCCCTTCAACGCCGACCGCGCCCCCCCTCAACGCCAACGAGCCCCCCTTCAACGCCAACCGAACGCGGCGCGCACCGCCTTCCCTCGCGCCGTAATGACTTCGCATGCGAAGTGATTTTACCGACGCGAAGACGTGGCCTCCAACTTCCCGTAATACTTAGGAAAAATCGCGAGCGATAGGCTCGAGGCGGATGACTTCGCACGCGAAGTCATCGGGGTACGCGAAGTCATCGGGGCGCGTGGAAGGGGCTCGTTTTCGAATCTTGCGGAAAACGATGAGCAGTCGGCTCGAGCAGGATGACTTCGCATGCGAAGTCATCGGGGCGCGTGGAAGGGGCTCGTTTTCCGGTGCTGGCGCTTCGTCAGCGGGGGCTTCGTGAGCGGGCGCTTCGTGAGGGGCTTCGTGAGCGGCGCTTCGCGAGCGGCGCGCCGTGAGTGGCGCTTCGTGAGTCGGCGGTCAGAGGCTGGGTTGGCGGTCGTTGGGGGCGAGCAGGAGGGGGCGGGCGGCGGCGGCGGTGGTGACGGGGGCGGCGCAGGCGAAGTTGCGGCAGACGTACAGGGCGGCCTTACCGTCGACCACTGTTTTGCCTTCCGTGAGCGGCAGGCGCGAGCGGTGGTCGGGGGCGAGGCGCGCTTCGATGCGATTCGGCAGGTAGTGGTTGGCGATTTCGGCGGCGAGCTCGGCGTAATCGGCGCGGTCGGGGTCGCCGACGAGCACGAGCTCGAGCGAAGCTTCGGTCATGAAGTCGAGAGCGTTCAAGGTGCTGCCGAACGCGCGCGGCAGGCGCTCGACGGCCTGAGCGTATCCGCGCAACGCAAGGCCTGCGCGCTCTTCCCATTCGGGGCGGCCCAGGTGACGCGCGAGCCGCGCGAGAGCGTGGGCGGCGATGGCGTTGGCATTGGGGATCGCGCCGTCGTGACCGTCGCGGACACGCGCAATCAGGGCTTCGTGATCGTGGGCGGTTTGGTAAAACGGGCCCCCTTCGGGATCGCCGAAATCACGCAGCAGGCGTTCGGCCAAGCGCGCGGCTTCGGTCAAGTGACGTTCGTCGCCGCTGACCTCGTACAGGCTGACCAAGCCCTGGGCGAGGTAGGCGTAGTCCTCCAAATAAGCCGCTAAATGTGCCTTTCCGGCGCGGTAGGTGCGGTACAGGCCGCCGTCCGATCGGGTCAGGCGCTCCCGCAAAAAATCCGCGGCGCGGCTCGCGGATTCCGCGTACCCGCGCTCCGGAAACACCCGCGCGGCGACGGCAAAGGCGTCGATCATCAAGCCGTTCCAGGCGACCAGCACCTTGTCGTCCAGCAGCGGGGGCACGCGCTTGCTGCGCGCTTCGTACAAAATCGGTAGGGCGCGCGCCAGGGACTCGCGCAGCGCGTCCACGGAGATTCCCAGCTCCGACGCCACGACCTCGGGCGGCCGCTGCACCCGTAAGACGTTCAGTCCCTCCCAGTTACCCTGCGGGGTGACGTCGTAATAGGCGCAGAATCGCTGAGCGTCGTCCGGATCCAGCAGCTCTTCGATTTCGTGCGGCTCCCAAACGAAGAATTTGCCTTCGACGCCTTCGCTGTCGGCGTCGGTGGCGGAATAGTAGCCGCCTTCTTCGCTCTGCATCTCGCGCGCGACGTAGTCGAGCGTTTCGCAGGCGATACGCGCGTATTCCGCGTCGGCCGTGAGCTGAAACGCCTCCATGTAGATTTTGGCGAGCTGCGCGTTGTCGTACAGCATCTTTTCGAAGTGCGGCACGTGCCAGCGTTCGTCCGTCGAATACCGCGCAAAACCGCCGCCCAATTGGTCGTACATGCCGCCCGACTTCATGCCGTTCAGCGTGCCCACCAGCATCTGTCGCGCGCCCTCGGCGCCGGTGCGCCGCACGTAACGCAAAAAGAGCTCCAGGCTCTGCGCGGGTGGAAACTTGGGCGCCTTGCCGAAGCCGCCGTAACGCGAGTCGTAGCTT
>JBEHYH010000530.1:0-4279 GCA_048498275.1 Myxococcota bacterium
CTGATGTGACTGATGATGTCGTGTTTGTGTGCGTGGGGGGCACCACGGAGCCGTGTGAGACGGTGCTCGGCCGGCCGACGTCGGAGCCGCTCGACCCGGCGCGACTTCTGGGCTGCGCCTACAGTTGCCCCGTGTTGCTCGATCGCGTGGAGACCGCCGTGTACCTGGGGTTCGACGGGTTCGTAGACAACTGCTCGCAGGGCGTTCTCATCTGCAGCGCGGAGAAGCTCTCGTGGCGAGTTGAATCTCCGTAACTCGCGCTCGCGAAGCGAGGGGTGAGGGCCGAAAGCATCTCGCCGCGATTCTCAATCTTCGCGTCGGACGTTTGGGAATTTGTGCGGCCCACACCCCGCTCCGCGAATTTAATTTCCTCCGTATTCTTTCAACTTTCGTCACGCAGGCCGTGACGCTGCAGCAGTTCGATGAGATGCGAGCGATCCATCTTCGCGTGACGTGATGCTGCGGAGACATTGCCGCTCGTGAGCGCGAGCAGCTTCTGCAGGTATTCCCGTTCAAACCGCTGCAACACTTCACCGCGCGCTTCTTTGTACGTGCGCTCCGGGCCGGGAAAAATCGCGGGCGCGTCGTCACCCTGCACGGCGCTCGGCTCGAGCGTCGGCGCTTCACCCATCGCCAGCGTCGCCTCCACGAGATTGCGCAACTCACGCACGTTCCCCGGCCATTGATGCGCGCGCATCGTCGTCAGCATTTCTTTGGGGAACAGTTGCGCGACCGTCGCTTCGCTCCCGGCTTCACGAATGAAGTGCGTGATCAGCACCTCGAGATCATCGAGCCGCGCGCGCAGCGGAGGCACGTCGAGCTTCACCACCGCGACACGGAAAAAGAGGTCGAGCCGGAACGCGCCGGTGTTCACCGCTCCGCGTAGATCGCGGTGCGTCGCCGACACCACGCGCACGTCGACGCTCAGCTCTTCCTGCGAGCCCACGCGGCGAAACCGCCGCCGCTCCAACACGCCGAGCAACATCGCCTGCAACGCGGGCGGCAGCTCACCGAGCTCATCGAGAAACACGGTGCCGCCGTTCGCGCGCTCGAACGCGCCGATGTGCCGGCGGTCGGCCCCGGTGAACGCGCCGCGCTCGTGACCGAACAGTTCACTTGTCACCAGACCCGGAGACAGCGAGCCACAATCGACCGTCACGAACGGCTTCTTCGCGCGCGGCCCGCGTTCGTGCAGCGCCCGCGCGATGAGCTCCTTGCCGGTGCCCGATTCACCCGAGAGGAGCACCGGGCTCTCGCTTCTCGCCGCGGTGTCGATGCGCGCCAGTAACGCACGCATGGTGGGCGACTGGCCCTTGAGCGGGCCCAGCGAATCCCGCTCCGAGAGTTCGACGCTGCGGGTCTTGCCACCGCTGACTTCGACCTGCGTGTGACCCAACGTGAGCACCACGCCCGGCGCCGCCGCGGCTTCGGTGATCAGCAGGCCATTCACCGCGGTGCCGTTCGTCGAGCCGAGGTCCTTCACCAGCACGCGGTCGCCTTTGCGCGAGAGCTCCACGTGAAAGCGCGACACCGATGGATCCGTCAGCCGCAGCGAATTGCCCTCCGCATTCCCAATCGTCACCGGCCCGGTCGCGTCATCGAGCGTCAGCCCCGCATCAGCGCCGCTCACCACGCGCAACGACAGCGTGCGAACCGGCAGACCCACGACCGCGACGGGGAGCGTTCCCTGACTCATGGGCGCGCACCTTAGCGGCGACATGTGCGTGTTTCGTGGGTGTCGGCTCGACCCGACACCTGTCGGTTCGCCCCTGCAGGGTGGCGGCGACACCCACGCGTTCGCTCCCCGCAGCGGAACGCGGCACGTGGCTTGCGAAGCGGGTCACGCATGATCTCCAGAAAACTCCTGGCAGTGCTCGTCGCCGTCGCGTTCGCAGGCTGTCCGACGCCGAGTGGTTCAGATGGCGGTGAAGAGACCGGTGGCGGCACCGCTGTGACGGGCGGCGGTGACGGCGCGACGGGCGGTGGCGCTGCGACGACCGGCGGCGGTGATGGCACCACCGGCGGTGGCAGCGGCGTCACGGGCGGAGGTGACGGCGCGACCGGCGGCGGCACGGCGACCGGCCCGATTCTCCCGCGCGCGAACCGTTCGACGCCGGTGCAGATCTCTTCGAACGACGGCCTCGTCGCGATGGTGAATCAAGACTCCGATTCGCTCTCCATCTTCAACACCTCGGGCACGAGCAAGACGCGCAGCGCGGTCGTCGACTTCGGCGCCGATACCATGCCGGTCTCGGTCGCGATTCACCCCGACGACACGACGGCGTTCGTGGTGCTCCGCCGCAGCAAGCAGCTCGCGAAGGTCGTCAACATCAACACGCTGGCGCCCACGGTCTTCGCCACGCGCGCCACGGTCGGCGCCGAGCCCACGGGCGTCGCGCTCTCGCCGTCGGGGGCGCGCGCCTTCGTCACCAACTTCGGTGAAGGTACGGTGAGCGTCGTCGACACCAACACCATGGCCGTGGTCGGCACGGTCGACGTCGGTGGCCACCCGCGCGCCATCGCCATCACCAACGATCTCGACGGCGACGACAGCGACGAGTCGGCGTGGGTGACGCAGTTCTTCGGCGCGCCGCTCCAGGAGGCGGTGGACACCGGCCGTCAGGGCAACGTGCAGGAGATTTCACTCGCGACCGCGGCGGTGACGAACACGGTGTTGCTCGCGCCCATCGCCGACACCGGCTTCGGCGTCGGCTGCGCGCCCAATCAGCTCTTCGGCATCGCCATCAACAACGGCAAGGCCTACGTCACGCACGTGTGCGTGGCGCCGAAGGGCCCGGTCACCAAGTTCAACAACGTGTTCGCCGCGGTCTCGGTCATCGACCTCACCACGAAGGCGGAAGACCTCACGCAGGCCGGCACGGTGGCGCTCTCGAAGCTCATCTCCGCGCAGGGCACCGCGACGTCGAATCTGCTGGGCGTGCCCATCGGCATCGACTTCCGCCCGAACACCAACGTCGCGTACGTCGTCAGCCAGGCGGGTGACACGCTCCAGCGCATCCACTACCGCAACCTCACCGATGGCCGCGGCCCCATCGTGCTCGGGCCTGACGCCGCGTTCGCGCAGATCAACACGCGCGGCACCGGAGGCATCAAGGTGCCCACCGGCGTCGCCGTCGCGCACACCGCGAACTTTGCGTACGTCGCCAACTGGGCCGACCGCTCGCTCACCGTCATCGATCTCGCGGCGCAGGCGTTCGATTCAGACATCGTCTCGGCCGACAAACCGGCGGCCAACACGCAGGGCGCGCACGTGCTCAACGGCCTCAAGTTCTTCTTCACCGGCACCGGCCGCTGGTCTGATCGCTCGGTGAATTCGTGCGGCAGTTGCCACCCCGACGGTCTCTCAGACCAGATGACGTGGGTGTTCGCGGCGGGTCCGCGTCAGTCCATCTCCCTCGACGGTTCGTTCGCGAAGAGCGACCCGAATGATCAACGCGTCTTCAACTGGACCGGCATCTTCGACGAGGTGCACGACTTCGAGCTCAACACCCGCGGCACGGCGGGCGGCAAGGGCGCCATCACCACCGGCGCGGTGCCCAACGACACGCCGTTCGATTTGACTGCGGGCCTCTCGCTCGACGGCGGCGTCACCAACATCACGCGCAACGACAACCTTTCGGGCAGCACCAGGACCGTCGTCGCCACCACCGCCACCGTGAAGGACTGGGACGAGGTCGAGGCGTACATCAAGAGCATCAGGTCGTACCGCGCGCCGACCGGCGGCTCCGACGTCGCGGCCGGCCGCGCGCTCTTCCAGTCGAACAACTGCCACCAGTGCCACGGCGGCCCGAAGTGGACCGTCTCGAAGCTCCCGTACGCGCCGTCGCCGGAGAAGAACGGTTCCGCGCCCGGCGCCAATGGGCTGCCCGCGGCGAACACCGGCATGCGCACCGAAGCGCGCAGCGCGCAGTTGCCCAACCCCGCGTTCAACACCGACACGCTGAAGATCGCGGCTGAAGCCTCGGTGACGCTCTTCGACGGAGGCGTCGGCAACGTCGGCCCCGAGCGCGTGACCTGCGTCATCCGCAACGTGGGCACCTTCGACCTCGCCGACACCCTCGAGCGCAAGGCCGACGGCACGCAGGCGCAGGGCATCAAGGGCTTCAACCCGCCGTCGCTGCTGTCGGTGGGCGCCGGCGCGCCGTACTTCCACCAGGGCTCCGCGAAGACGCTCGAAGAGGTCTTCGAGCCGCGCTTCGCCGCGCATCACCAGTCGGGCAACGTGAACTTCCTCGTCAACGGAGGCACCACCACCGAC
>JBEHYH010000531.1:0-4256 GCA_048498275.1 Myxococcota bacterium
ATCGAAGCGCTGGAGATGACGCGCGCCGCGCGCGACGCCTCCACGCCCGCGGGCGCGCCGGTGTTGCAGTTGCTCGCGCGCATCGAGCTCTCGCTGGGGCTCGAGGCGGCCGCGTCGCAGACCGCGAAGGACGCCGAGAAGGCGCTGCCCGGTTCGTGTGACGCGCTGCTGCTCCAGTACGACATCGCGCGCCGCCGTGACGCGGAGGCCGACTCGGTCGCGCTGCTCGCCGCGTCGTCGCACTGTCAGGGCTCGCTCTCGCGGCACGCGGAGTTCCTGCGCGGCCGCGGCGACATCTCCGGCGCCATCGGCAAGCTGGAGCTGGTGCTCGCGCGCGATGAATCGCAGGTCAGCACCGGGGTCAGCCTCGCGGGGCTGTACGCGTCGGCGCGCCGCTACGACGACGCGGAGGCGCTGCTCAAGCGTCTGCAGACCCAGTGGCCGCGCAATGATCAGCTCTTCATCGCGCTCGGCGACATCTACGAGCTCGCGGGCCGTGACGCCGACGCGATGGCCGCGCGTGAACGCGCGCTGGAGCTCGACGGCGCGAACCTCTCGCTGCGCCGCGCGCTCGAGCGCCGCAAGACCGGGCGCGAGCTGCTCGACCAGTACGGCATCAGCACCAGCGAGGCGCTCAAGTCGTACGAGGCCGCGCCGGGGAGCGAAGACGCGACCAGCGCATTCGTCCTCGATTTCGCGGCCATTCAGGGTTTCCCCGACGGCACGATGATCGACCGGGTGCACATCATCCAGAAGGCGCTCGATCAGCAGGGCGTGCAGGAGGTCGCGGAGGTGCAGATCCCTCCCGGCGCGCAGGTGCTGACGCTGCGCACGCTGAAGCCCGATGGCACGTCGCTCGAGCCGGAGACCATCGACGGCAAGGAAGAGCTCTCGTTACCCGGCGTGCAGATAGGAGATCTCGTCGAGTACGAATATCTCCTCGCGCACCCCTCGCGCGGGCCCGCGCAGCCGGGCTTCACCGCGTCGGCGTTCTACTTTCAGGTCGCGCGGCAACCGAACGCGCGCAGCAGCTACATCGTCATCGCGCCGAAGGGCAGCGGGCTCACCGTCGACGCGCACAACGTGAAGGCGCCGAAGCCGCAGGTCGAAGGTGAGTTCGAGGTGCTGCGCCATGAAGAGCGCCGCGTGCCTCCGTACATTCCCGAACCGGGCGGGCCGCCGTCGGCGAACGAGTGGCTGCCGTTCGTGTCGGTCGGCACCGGTCAGCGTGGGAATGAAGGCGTGGTGCGCGCCTACGCCGACGCGTTCATGGATCGCGGGCTGATCACGCACGAGGTCGAAGCGTTCGCGCGCGAGGCGGCGAAGGACAACAAGGGCGCCGACGTGGTGAAGGCCGTGTACGCGGCGGTGCAGCACAGGCTCTCGGGGCGCGACGGCGGGCTGTCGGTCGCCGCGTCGTCGTCGGTCGCGCAGGATCGCGGGAGCCGCGTGTGGTTGCTCAAGGCGTCGCTCGAGGCGCTCGGCTTCACCACGCGTGTCGTCGCCGTGCGCGCGTTCACGTCAGACCCGGCGAAGTACGAGTTCCCGAATGAAGGGCTGCTCCCGTACGTGTGCCTGCGCGTGACGTTGCCGTCGGGCGAGTTCATCTGGCTCGACCCGCTCGTGCGTTACGCGCCGTTCGGCGAGCTGCCGGAGTTCGCGCTCGGAGGCCTCGAGGCGTGGCTGTTGCCGGAGCAGGGCCGCGCGCTCGAACGGGTGAAGACGCCCGAACGCAATCAACGCCCGGGCAAGACGGTGACGTTGACGCTCAAGCTCGACGAGTCGGGGGTGCTCACCGGCAAGGGCGAAGAGCTCTACACGGGCTTCGACGCCGCGCAGTTGGCCGAGGCGCTGGAGACGATTTCGCCTGATCAGCGTGAACAGGCGCTGCAGTCGTCGCTCTCGCGGTTCTTCGGCGGAGCGGACCTCTCGCATCTCGTCGTCGATGCGCCGCGCGAGGTCGGAGCGACGGTGTCGGTGAAGTACGAGCTGCGCGCCGAGCGCTTCGGTCGCGTGGAGGGCGCGGGGCGCATCGTCGCGTCATCGCCCACGTACCCCACCATGCTGGGCCGCCGTTTTCTGCAGGTGCCGACGCGCGTGACGCCGCTCTTCCTCGACAGCACCGAGGCGAGCATGACGAAGGCCACGCTGCAGTTGCCGGCGGGGTGGAAGCTGGTGAAGCCGCTGGGTGACGTTCGCGTCGAGGGCCCGTCGGGCACCTATGTCCGCCAGGAAGTGCAGAGCGGTGACAGCGTCTCGTTCAACGAAGACTTCCGTCTCGTGCAGAGCCGAATCCCCGTGAAGGACTACGAGCGCTTCGCGCAGTTCGCTGGCGAGGTCGACCTGTTGCAGCAAAGAGACCTGCTTTTCGAAAAGCAGTAGTTTCAACTCAGTTGCTTCAACCGCTCGCTTGCGAAAGCACCGACTGCGGATTACTCCCTGCGCGCGATGTCAGCGGAGCACGCCCACCACCACGAGCACCCGCGGCATGATCAACCAGACACGCTCGGTCAGGTGCTGTCGGCGGTGTGCGCGGTGCACTGCGTGGCGACGCCGTTGTTCGTGACGCTCGCGCCGGCCGCGGCCTCGGTGCTCGGCGGCGCGCACCCGATTCTCCTCGGGCTCGTCATCGGCGTCGCGCTGTGGGCGTTCATCCCCGGGTACCGCTGTCACCACAGCCGCTCGGTGTTGGCGCTCGCGCTCACCGGCGTCACGCTGCTCGGCATCGCGGCGTTCGGTCTGCACTGGAGCCTCCCGCTCGAGACCGCGGTCAGCCTCGCCGGTGCGTCGGTGATGATGGCGGCGCACTGGCTGAACAGGAAGCTGCTGCGCGAAGCGCACGTGCACTGACCCGGAGTCGTGGTTGAGGTGCGCCATGACCCCGCCCAGCGGCGCGCTGCTGTCTCGTCGCCAGTCGTCAGGCCGCGGCACTTCGAGTCGCACCGCGTGAGGTCTTTCGGTGACCCGCGGGCGTCTGAAACTGCGTCACCTCAGTTGCAGGGGTGCAATGACTGTCCAGAACTCCACACGCACCCTCTCTGCAAGACGGCGTTTTTGCTTGCGCTGAAGTTGGCAAGCCCTTCGCAACACTTCGTCGCGCAGGACGGGTCTCGGACGCCGGGGGAAACGCGTCATCTTGATTGAGGAGTTGCCGTGTCTGGAGTCAGTCTTGGAGATGAGCTGGAAACCATCGCCGAAGCGCTCAATGCGGTCGGCCGCCTCGTCGAATCGCGCGCATCGGTGGACCCCGAAGCGGCTTCACACGCGGGCATGTTGTCGCTGGTTGCCGAACGTCTGCGACTCGTACGCCGCGTCGTGAAAGGCAACATCGGGCCTGAAGCACTTGTCGCGTCTCACAACCGTCGGAGCAGCGTCGCGCCCGGCGAAGACAACGACGTGGTCCTACCGATTCGGTCGAAGCGGGCGACTGACGCGTCTCGGCGGCGACGCTCGCGGTAGGCGGCGAGGGCGGCCGGGCTTGCGCTCGAGCGGCTCCGCGGCGAGCAGCAGATCATGCGGGCGGCAACCGAGGCCCGCGGCCAGGCGCACCAAAGACGAGATGGAGATGTCTTTGACGCCCTGTTCGACGAAGCGGAAGAAACGCAGGTCGAGCCGCGCGCGTTCCGCGAACTGTTCTTGCGTCAGGCCAAGCGCCAACCGCCGCCTGCGCACGTTGGCTGCCAGCGAGAGCAGCGTCGTTGAGACATCAGGCAGGGACACGGACAGGAAACTGGCTCTCACGGCGATTCGTAACAGGTGATGACTGCAACCCATTACCGCTCTATCACAACCGGGTCAGGGCTCTTCGCTGGTCGAGACGCCCAGCCGGCGCAGCATGCGATGCACCGATTGGCGCGGCAGCCCGGCGCGCTGCGCGGCGCGGGTGACGATGCCGTTCGCGGCTTTCAGATGCTCGAGCAGGTATGTCTTTTCGAAGCTCTCGAGCACGCGCTCCTTGGCCTCGTGGTACGGCAACGACAGCAGTTGGCTCGTGACTTCGGCGCGCAGCTTCGCGCCTGAGCTTTCGTCGCCGGGTTTGGCGTCGAGGCTCTTGCCGAGCGCGCGCGCGATGCCGGCGCCGCCGAGGTCGGGCAGGGTGGCGAGGCGCTCCAGCACGTAGCGGAGCTCGCGCACGTTCCCCGGCCAGTCGTGGCGCGAGAGCATGTCGACGGTCTCTTCAGACAACGGCTGGCCGCCCGGCGCGCGCGCCTGAAACACCTTCCCGAACAGCGGCACGTCTTCGGGGCGTTCACACA
>JBEHYH010000532.1:0-4255 GCA_048498275.1 Myxococcota bacterium
GCGCCGACATCTCGCTCGAAATCGTCGAAGAAGCCGGCGGCGTGCTCGAGACCGTGAATGAAGGTGGCGTCGGCGCGAGTGAGCGGCTACCCAACGTGAACGTCGAGTCGAAGACCTTCGTGCGCGTGGTGGCGCTGAAAAAGGGAGTCGGCGGCGCGTACACCTTCTCGGCGAAGTTTCAGGACCGCGCACCCGGCTACGAGTTCGAGCCCAACGAGCGCAAGGTCGATGCGACGGCCGTAGCGATGGGTCAGGCGATCTCCGGCACCGTCGGGCACATCGGCGACGTCGATTGGTATCGCTACGAATTGCCGGCGACCGAAGAAGCCGCGCCGGTCGAGGTCGTCGACGCCGGTGACGACGCGGGCGTGGTGGACGCTGGGAGCCCGCTCGCTGAAAAGCGCGTCGCGCTGCGCATCGACGTGAGCGGCGTCGAAGGTGTGGCGACGCACGTGCAATTGCTCACCGAAGCCGAGGCCGTGCTCTTCGAGGCGAAATCGAAAGAAGGCGCCCCGCTCTCGCTGCGCAACGTCGGCGTGCGCGCGGCCGACAAGGTCATCTACGTCGCGGTGAAGTCGGCGAACAAGAAGTCGAACCCCGACGTTTCGTACACCATCACCGTCGCGCCTGAAGATGACTCCGGCAACGCGGAGTTCGAGCCGAACGATGAACTCGGCCGCGCGACCGACGTGCCGCCGAACAGCTATCGCGATGGCTTCATCTCGCCCAAGGGTGACGTCGACTACTTCCGCCTCGTCACCGATGGCCCGTCGATCGCGACGCTGCAGGTGTCGGGCGTCGACAAGGTCGACCTCGTGTTGTCCGTCGTGAAGCCCGTCGAGGGCAAACCCGAAGAGACCGTCGCGAAGGCGAACGAAGGCGCGAGCCGCGAACCGGAGCAGCTCAACAACATCGCGTGCGATGGCGTGTGCTTCATCCGCGTGGAGGGCGCGTCGAAGAAGGTCGACGGCAAGTGGGTGAAGGAAGACGAGAACGGCGATCAGTCGTACCGGCTGCAGACCACCGTCGTGCCCGATGATGGAACGACGGAGCGCGAGTCGAACAACACCGCGGCGACCGCTTCGAAGGTGGCGTTCGGCAAGCCGGTTCGCGGCACCGTGTACCCGAAGAAAGACGTCGACTACTTCGCGCTCGATCTGCGCGATCGGCCGGTGAAGACGGCGCTCGTCGCCACGCTGACCGGGCTGCTGAAGGTCGATGTCGGGCTGTACCTCCACCGCGTCGAAGAAGACGGCAAGCTGACGCTGGTGCAGACCTCCGACGGCGCGAAGGGCGAGAAATCTGAAGTGGTGCGTTTCGCGGCTGAACCCGGGCTGTACGTCTTCGAGGTGCGCGACGTGAAGAACCGCGAGGCCAACTTCCAGGACAGCTACCAGCTCACCGTGGAGGAAGGTCAGGAGTGAAAACGGGCGCTGCGACCATTAAGAACCGCTCATGAATTACGAAGCGGAGATCGCGAAGCTGAAGCAAGAGCTGAACGCCGTCATCCTCGCGCACTACTACCAGGAGTCGGAGATCCAGGACGTCGCCGACTTCGTGGGTGATTCACTCGCGCTCGCGCAGCAGGCCGAGAAGACGAAGGCCGATGTCATCGTGTTCTGCGGCGTGCACTTCATGGCCGAGACCGCGAAGATCCTGAACCCGAACAAGCTCGTGCTGCTGCCTGATCTCGCCGCGGGGTGTTCGCTGTCTGATCGCTGCCCTCCCGACAGGTTCAAGGCGTTCAAGGAGCGCTACCCCGACCACTTCGTCGCCACCTACGTGAACTCGTCGGCGGCGGTGAAGGCGATGAGCGACGTGATCGTGACGTCGTCGAACGCGGTGAAGATCGTCGAGAAGATCCCCAAAGATCGGAAGATCATCTTCGCGCCCGATCAGCATCTGGGCCGCTGGGTCTCGAAGCAGACCGGCCGCGACATGGTGCTCTGGCCGGGGAGCTGCATGGTGCACGAGATCTTCAGCGAGAAATTGCTGACGCAGCTCAAGGTGCAGCACCCGAACGCGAAGGTCGTCGCGCACCCTGAATGCGAGGAGCCGGTGCTCAAGCTCGCCGACTACATCGGCTCGACCAAGCAGCTCCTCGAGTTCACGCAGAAAGACCCAGCGAACGAATTCATCGTGGTGACCGAGGTGGGCATCATTCACCAGATGGAGAAGGCGTCGCCGAACAAGAAGTTCATCCCCGCGCCTCCCGACAACGGCTGCGCGTGCAACGAGTGCCCGCACATGCGGCTCAACACCATGGAGAAGCTGTACCTCTGCATGAAGAACCGTACGCCGAAACTCGAGCTGCCTCCCGGGTTGGGCGAGGCGGCACTCAAGCCCCTGAAGCGCATGCTGGAGTGGTCATGAAGATCTCTTTTTATTCGGTGCCCGCGTGGGCGCTGGTCGAAGGCAAGGACAACACCGCTGAACGGCTGCTGCCGCAGCGCTACGACGACAACGTCGCGCAGCAGGCGCTCAAGGACATCGAGTATCGCGGCTACAAGGCGTGGGACCGCGCGGTGCAACTGACGGAGCACCAGACGCCGGCGGTGTACGCGAAGTCTCCGGCCGATTTGCCCGCGCTGCTGCGCACCGCCGATCAACTCATCGTGCGCGTGCGCGTCGACGCGGGTGACGAGCACCACACGCTCGAGAACCAGACGCGCATCGGGCTGGCGCGCTTCTTCCGCGAAGCGATGGCGCGCGGCTGGCCGGTGTTGGTGGCCCGAAGCTGATGCGCAGGCAGTCGCTCGATCTCCTCCGCTGCCCGAAGTGTCACGCAGGCAGTCTGGTTCCCGACGCACCGACTCCGGAACGTTCTCTCGCGTTCGGCCCCGCGCGCTGCCTGGGCTGCGGCTCGCTCTTCCCCGTGCATGACGGGCTGGTCGATCTCGTGAGCGGTTCCAGACCCTCGGGCGTGCTGCAGGCGGCGATGGAACAACCGTGGGTCGCGCGGGCCTGGGAGCGCACCGTTCGCCCGACGCTCGATCTGATGCTCACGCGCGGAAAGCTCGACCACGAGAGCGAGTACACGATTCTCAAGAGCCTGCTCGACGGCGAGCAGCATGGGCCATTGCTCGATCTCGGCTGCGGGGCGGGCATGGTGTTGCGCCGGCTTTCGCGTGACTTCCGCGGCATCACCATCATCGGCATGGACGTCTCGCGCCCGATGCTCGAGGAGGCGATGGCGCAGGTGCGTGAGCACGCCGAGGCCGCCGACTTCGTGCGCGCGCAGGCTCCGGAGCTGCCGTTCACCGATGCGTCGCTCGGCGCGATCGTCGCGGTGGGCTTCATTCACTTCGTCGATGATCTCGACGCCCTGCTCTCTGAAGTCGCGCGCGTGCTGAAGCCGCGTGGGCGCTTCGTGGCCACGACGTACGAAGCGGGGTTCACGCAGAAGCTGCATCAGGGCGCCGGGCTCCATCCACGCAGTGAAACGGAGCTCCGTGACGCGGCGGCGCGCGCGGGCCTGGTCGCGTTCGAGCGCGTTCGCGTCAGCCCCTTTCTGTTGTGGAAAGCCGAACGCCCGTGACGCTCACGGGCAGTGCGTGGCCTTGAGCGACAGCGTGTCGAAGTAGAAGCCGGTCGCCAGCGAGTCGTCGTTCGACGAACCCGCGAGCACCTGAATCGTCTGCCCCGAGTAGTTCGCCGAAGAGCTCGTCGTGAACGGCACCCATGACGTACCCTCGTCGGTGTTGTCGAGACTCACACCGATGGAGATCACGCCCCCGTCGAGCTGGAAGATGCCGATGCCACCGAAGTCGAAGCCGGTGCTGCCGTATTCGTTGGTCCGCACCTGCCAGTAACCGGTGAGCACGAGCTGGGTCGTCCCCGCGGGGACCGCCACCTCCTGGTAGACGTCGTCGTACACATCGTCGCTGGTGTCTGAGATCCAACCGCCGAGCCACGCGCGATAATTGCCGCTCTGCGGAGGCGCGCCGGCGCTGTCATTCGTGATGATGGGAGTGCTCGAGTAGATCGACTCGTCGACCCAGCCGGTGCCCGCAGGCATCGCGTCGAAGGAGCCGTTGACCAGCAGCTCGGTCGTCGAGCACGCCGTACCGCCGCCCGTCGCGCCGGTTCCGCCGCCCGTCGTGGTTCCCGTACCGCCGCCGGTCGTCGCTCCGGTTCCGCCGCCTGTCGTGGTTCCCGTGCCGCCGCCGGTCGCTCCGGTTCCGCCCCCCGTCGTGGTCCCCGTGCCGCAAACAGTCGCTCCGGTTCCGCCGCCCGTCGTAGCGCACTTGCAGCA
>JBEHYH010000533.1:0-4252 GCA_048498275.1 Myxococcota bacterium
GAAGCCGGCATGGCCACGCCGCGCCCGGCTTCGAGCCGGAGCCGGAGGAAGAAGAAGAGCGCGCTCCGGTCGCCGCGGCCCAACCGCGTGAAGAAGCAGCTCCGCAGCCGCAGCAGGACGAGCTCTTCCCCGCGAAGACCGAGGAGAGCGATGGCGGGCCCACGTTCCGCAGCGGGTCGAACCGTCGCGATTTCACGAAGGCGCGCGCGGGCGATGAGAAGAGCGGCGGCGGGTATCGTGATTCGAAGAGCAAGTTCTCGCGCGGCGCCCAGAACCGCGGCGGCGGCGCTCGCGAGGGCATGTCGAAGAGCGGCTTCTCTCGCGGCACGGGCGACACGTTCAAGAGCGGCGCGCCGAAGCCGTTCTCACGCGCCGGCGGAGAAGGTGGCTTCCGCGGTGGTGCGTCAAAGAAGTTCTCGCGCGACGGTGACGAACGCGGAGGCGCGTCAAAAGGCGGCTTCGCTCGCGGCGGGTTCCGCGATGGTGCGTCAAAGAAGTTCTCGCGCGACGGTGACGATCGCGGAGGCGCGTCAAAGCGCGACGGCGGCTTCCGCGCCGGTGCGTCAAAGAAGTTCTCGCGCGACGGTGATGAGCGTGGAGGTGCGTCGAAGCGCGACGGCGGCTTCCGCGAGGGTGCGTCAAAGACGTTCTCTCGCGATGGAGGTGAAGGTGGCTTCCGCGGCCGTGCGTCAAAGCCCGGCTTCACGCGGGCCGCTGATCGCGACGGTGCGTCAAAACGCGGCTTCTCACGCCCTTCGCGTGACGGGGGCGACGGCGCATCGCGCGACGGAGGCGAATCACGAGGCGGCTTCGCTCGCGGTGGTCGTGAAGGCGGCGAACGAGGTGCATCGCGCGGTGGCTTCTCGCGTGACGGCGGCGAAGGTGGCTTCCGCGCGCGCGCGTCGAAGCCCGGCTTCTCGCGCGACGGTGGCGAACGCGGAGGCCCGTCGAAGGGCGGCTTCTCGCGCGGCGGCCGTGACGGAGCCGAGGGCGCTCCCAAGCGGTTCTATGGCGCGAAGAGCGAGGGCGGTTTCCGCAAAGGCGGGCCGAAGAGCGGCGGCGCATCGAAGGGTGGCTTCTCTCGCGGCGGGTCGAAGGGCGGCTTCTCGCGCGGTGGTCGCGATGGTGGCTCCAAAGGCGGCTTCTCGCGAGGCGGTGGCCGCGGGTCGCGTGGCCCCGGCTCTCGTTCGCGCTGAGTCGTTCCCGGCTTTCGCCGCTGGAGGACACTTAAAAGAGGCAGTCGCGACGCTCGTGGTAAGAGGTGCGCATGTGTCGTTGTGCGCCTTTTGCGCTCGCTGCGCTCCTCCTCGCCGGTTGTTCCGGAGGCCGCGACAAGACGCTCGCCGAGCTCCAGAGCCCGCGCCCCGAAGTGCGTGCGCTGGCCGTCAAACAGCTTTCCGACAAGTTCGAGCCTGAAGACGTCAGCCTCTTCACGCAGGCCGCCCGCGACCCCGTGTCGATCGTGCGCGCCGAGGCGATGGTGGCCCTCGGCAAGACGCAGGACAACCGCGTCGTCGACCTCCTTTCTGAAGCGCTCAGCGACCCCGATGAGCTCGTGCAGCAACGCGCGGCCGCGGCGCTCGCTTCGTTCAAGACCGACAAGGCCCGCAGCTATCTGACGCTGCAGTATTCGCGGCGTGGGCGATCGACCCGGCTGGCGATCGTCGAGGCGCTCAAGGGCACGCACATGCCCGGCGCGATGGCGTCGGTGGTGGTGGCCGAGGCCGCGTCGATCTGGGACCGCAATCTCAAGGTGCTCAACGACGGCACGCTCCCCGAGCGCGTCGGCGCCGCTGAAGAGCTCGGCCGCTCCGGCCGCCCTGACGCGGTGAACCGGCTGGTGCCGCTGCTCAAGGACAAGCACGTCTCGCTCGCCGCGGCCGCCGCGCGCGGGCTGGGGCTCGCGGGTGATGCGCGCGCGGTGCCCGCGTTGTCGGAGCTGCTCGATGAGAACTACCCGGAGCTCCGTGAAGCCGCGTGTGAAGCGCTGGGCAAGCTGGGCGACCCCGCGCCGCTGGCGAAGCTCACCTCGATCGCGCAGGAAAAGAGCCCGGTGAGCGCGCTCGCGACGCACGCGGTGTTGTCGTTCCCCCGTTCGCCCGAGGTCGACAAGGCGCTGTGCGAGCTGGTGTTGAGCACGAGCGCCGACGAGGTGAAGTCGATCGGCCGTGAGCTCCGCAAGCGCGGCGGCTGCCCCGTGGAGCCCCTGCTCGAGAAGCTCAAGAGCCCGGCGACCGCGAATCAGGCGCTCGCGGCGATCATCGCGCTGGCGCCCGCCGGTGATGTCGCCAGCAAGGTGGTGCCGCTCACCACGTCGAACGATGAAACCACCCGCCGCCTCGCCATCGACGCGCTCGCTGAACTCAAGGACCCCGCCGGCGCCGAAGCCGTGCGCAAGGCGTGGGAGGCGGAGATGAAGTCGCTGGAGCCGCGGCGCGCCGATTGGGTGCCCGCCGCGCTCCCGACGGAATACGCGAAGGGGTTCGACCCGGCGGCGCAGCTCGACGCCGACAACCCGTTTCACGTGGTGCGCGCGAAGACCACCGACCTGATGGCGCGCGTCGCGGCGCTCGATCAGGCGCGTGCCCAGGCGCTCGGCAAGACGCTGCTGCAGCCTCCGGTGCCGCGCGAAGTGCTCGATGACGCCGACGAGGCCGACGTGCGCACGCTGGCGGTGGTGTTGCGCGCGATGGGCCGGCTCAAGCTCGACGGCGCGAAGGACGCGGCGAAGGCCTTCTCGCAGGATCTCAACACCCAGCTCCGGGGTTCCGGTTTCGCGGCGCTCGCCTTTCTGGGTGAAGACGCGAAGGCCGGGCTGCTCGACACCGAGCGCAGCGTGCAGGGCGCGACCGCCCAGGCGCTGGTCGAGTCGGGGGCGGCGGGGCAGTTGGTGGTGATGAACGCGCTCGTCGAGCTGACGGGAGATCGCTCGCGGTTGCTCGAGCCGCTCCGCGCGGTGACGCCGCCGGCCGAAGGCGCGCCGAAGCTGCGTCAGCTCGTGAAGGAAGGCGGCCTCGAAGCGGGGACGGCGGCGCGCCTGCTCAGCGAAATGGGTGACCGTGAATCGGTGCCGCTGTTGATCTCGTTGCTCGATGACCCCGAGACCATCTCGCGGCGCGAGGTGCTGCTCGCCCTCGGCAAACTGGGTGACGAAAAAGCGGCGCCCACCATCGCCAAAGATCTCTACAGCGACAGCGCGGAGGTGCGAACCGCGGCATGTCGCGCGCTGGCGCAGTTGAAGGCGACGCCTCAATTGGAGGCCATCGACGCGCTCAAAGGCGACTACGATCGCCGCGTGCGCGACGCAGCGCAGGCCGCCCTGAACGCGCTTCAGCCGGCCGCGAACCAGCCCGGGGGGCCTCACTGAGATGGACATCAGGCAGCTCAAAGACAAGGCGAGTCAGCTCTTCACCAAGGGCAAATTCGCCAAGGCTGCCGAGGCGTACGAGGAGTACTGCGCCGCCGATCGCAAAGATCACCAGACGCGCCTGCGGCTCGGTGACGCGTGGGCCAAGGCCGGCAAGAAAGACAAGGCCATCGTCGCGTATTCGGCCGCCGCCGAGGGCTTCGCGAAAGACGGTTTTCTGCCGCGCGCGATCGCCGCCAGCAAGCTGGTGCTGGAGATCGACCCCGCGCACAAGGGCGTGCAGAAGATGCTCGCCGACCTCTACGCGCAGAAGTCGGGTGGTGGGCGCCCGAAGGCCGCGGCGCCCGCTCCAGAAATGGAGATCTCCCGCAACGTCGCCACGCCGGTGACCTCGAGCTTCAGCAACCGCAAGGACGCGATCGACCTCGACGCGCCCATCGAGGCGCCGAAGAAGCCGGCGCGCCCGCAGGCTGACGCGCCGTCGCCGATGAACCGGGCCGACGCGCTGGAGCTGCCTGAGTACGAGATCCCGATGGACGACGGGCCGAGCTCCATCGGCGGCATGAGCGCGCAGAAGGGGCCGAACCCCAACCGCCGCGAAGACGCCATCGAGATCGAATCGGTCGACGAAGGTGAAGCGGGCCCCAGGGCGTTGGTGGAGACGGCGATCGAGCTCAATGTCCCCACGCAGCCGAAGCCCGCGCTGCCCGAGCCCGAAGAGCTGCCGCCCGAGTTGCAGGTGGCGCCCCCGTTGCCGGTGCCCGCCGCGACCGAGACCATCATCGAGTTGACGGTGCCCAAATCGTCACCGTCGGCGCCGGTCTTCGAGCTCACCGAAGCAGCCGAGGCTCCGCCGCCCGCGTCGTCACAGTATGAGGAGATCAT
>JBEHYH010000534.1:0-4247 GCA_048498275.1 Myxococcota bacterium
CACGGGAGTGACGCTTTACGTGAGCCGCCAGACGCCGAGGGCCCTGGCGGCCTCGCGCATGGCGATGAACTCGGCGTGAGAGAAGGGGTCTTTGTCGAGCTCGCGGCGGTTGAACCCACGCGCGATGACCACACCCTCTTTGACGGCGATGGCCCCTACGGGCACTTCGCTCAAGGCCGCCGCTTCTTTCGCAAGCTCCAACGCTTGCGTCATGAAGCCCAGATCGATGTCGAGATTTTCATTCATCGAAATTGCAGTTTGTGGAGCGCTCCCTGGAGGATTCGAACCTCCGGCCTTTGGATTCGTAGTCCAACGCTCTATCCAGCTGAGCTAAGGGAGCTTTTGATACCCACAACACCGATGTGCGGAGCGAGAGGGATTCGAACCCTCGATACCCTTACGAGTATACAGGTTTAGCAAACCTGCGCCTTCAGCCTCTCGGCCATCGCTCCACAGCGAAATGACGAGACGTCCTGTCAAAGAACTCCTGCTTAAAACCAACTTCCTACGGAGCAGGTAGGATTCGAACCTACGGATACCTTTCAGCATCTGCGGTTTTCAAGACCGCCGCCTTAAGCCACTCGGCCACTGCTCCCGACTCCTGTGGACCGACGCCCCTGACGACCAACTTCGGGCGGCGGGGGCGCCCCCAGTACAGGAACCTTTCGGGGTCTGCAAACGCTTTCGTCAGATCGCCTTCAGCTCCTTCAAACCGCCCATGTACGGCCAGAGCACCTCGGGGAGCGCCACCGAGCCGTCTTCGCGCTGATAGTTCTCGAGGATCGCCACCACCGTACGCCCCACCGCCAGACCCGAGCCGTTGAGCGTATGTACGAGCTGAGGTTTCTCACCCTGACCGGGGCGGAAGCGCACCTTCGCGCGCCGCGCCTGGAAGTCGCTGAAGTTCGAACAGCTCGAGATCTCGCGGTACGCGTTCTGACCCGGCAGCCAGACTTCGAGGTCGAAGGTCTTCTGCGACGCGAAGCCCATGTCACCGGTACACAGCAGCGACACGCGGTGATGCAGGCCGAGCTTCTCGAGAATCGATGACGCGTCGGCGACCAGCTCATCCAACTCCGCGAGTGAATTGCTCGGGTGCGAGAAGCGGACGATCTCCACCTTGTGGAACTGATGCATGCGGATCAGCCCGCGCGTGTCACGGCCGGCGCTGCCCGCTTCAGCGCGAAAACAGGGCGACGACGCGACGTACTTCTTCGGGAGCGCGTCTTCGATGATCTCGTCAGCGTGGTAGTTCGTGACGGGCACTTCCGCCGTGGGGATGAGAAACAGCTCCTGGCTGCCGCTCGTCTTGAACGCGTCGTCTTCGAACTTCGGCAACTGACCGGTGCCGGTCATCGACGCTCGCGACACGAGGTACGGAGGCAACAGCTCCAGGTACCCGCGCGCCGTGTGCTGGTCGATCATGAACGCGGTCAACGCGCGCTCCAGCCGCGCCAACGCGCCCTTGGTGAACGCGAAGCGCGGGCCCGAGACCTTCACCGCGCGCTCGAAGTCGAGCAGGCCCAGCTTCTCGCCGATCTCGAAGTGCTGCTTCGGCGTGAAGAGGAAGTTGGGCTTCTCCCCCCACGTCTTCACCACCTGATTGCCGGTCTCGTCGGGGCCGACGGGCACCGATTCATGCGGCACGTTCGGCACGTGGAGCATCTGCGCGGTGATCTGCTCCTCGATTTCGCCGAGGCGCTTCTCCTGCTCCTTGATGACCACGCCCAACTGCTTCATCGCGGCGCCCAGCTCGGCGCGCTTCGAAGCGTCGGTCTTCATCTGCTCCTGCGACTTGTTCTTCGAGGCCTGATTGGCTTCGAGCTCTTTGTAGAGCTTCGACCGCTCGGCAAACAGCTCCTGAAAACGGCTCAGGTCGAGCTTGCCTCCACGGGTCTGGAGACGGGCGACGACGGCATCGAAATTCTTCGCGACTTCCTTCAGATCCAACACGGCTGCGTCATTCCTCGGTGGTCATGTAGTGAATCTGGTCCTGCACCTCTTTGGCGTTCTCCGCTTCAGGGCGCAGCTCCAGGAACTTCTTGAACGCGGTCACCGCGTCTTTCTTCTTCTTCTGATCTTTGAGCAGGTAACCGAGCTGCAGCCACGCGTCGGCGTCGTCGGGGTTGGCCTTCACGGCCTTGCGGTACCACTCGCCGGCCTTGGTGTTGTCGCCCTTTTCCTGGAAGGCGAGGCCGAGCTTGGCGTACGCGACGGTGAGCGACGGGTCGGCGGTGAGCGCCTTCTGGTAGCTCGCGATGGCCGCGGCCCAATCTTCCATCTTCATCTGGGCGTCGCCGATGAGCGCGCGCGCGGAGTTGCGGCGCGGGTCAACTTCGAGCGTCTTCTCGTAGTACTCGACGGCCTTCTTGAAGTCGTTGCGGTCGTAGCAGATGCGGCCCATGGCCTCGAGCGCGTCGGCGTACTTGGGGTCGACGTCGAGCGCCTTCTGGAGCTCGGCGAGCGCGTCGTCACCGCGGCGCCCGTCGGCGAGAATGCGGCCGTACCAGTAGAGGTACTGCGGGTTCTTGGAGTCGTAGTCGAGCGCGTGCTTCATCGCTTCGGCGGCCTGCGTGTGCTCGCTCTTCGCGTTCTTCACGCGCGCCAGATAGAAGTTGGCTTCTGCGTTGCCGGGGTCGGCCACCAGCGCGGAGTTCAGGTCGGCCACGGCACCGTTGAGGTCGCCCTTGTCGAACTTCACGGCGCCGCGGGTGACGATGATCTTGCTGTTCTTCGGGTCGGCTTCACGGGCGGCATCGAGCTCGGTGATGGCCTCCTCGAGGCGGCCGAGGTGCCACAGCGCGATGCCGCGGTTCATGCGGCCACCGGGGATACGGGGGTTCAGCTCCAGCGCCTTCTCGACCTGCTGCGCGGCGAGCTCGAACTTCTCTCGGTACTGCGACACGTTCGAAGCGCCGAGGTACGCGTCGGCGTCGAGCGGGTTGAGCTCGATGGCCTTGGCGAACTCGCGCTCGGCCTTGTCGTAGTCGCGCTCGTGCAGCGCCAGTTCACCCTGACCGACGCGCATCGACGCGTTGTCGGGGTCTTGGTTGAGGCCCTGCTCGAGAATCGGCGCGGCTTCGTTGTAGCGGCGCGACTGGATGTAGAGGCGCGAGAGGTAGAGGTACGCGTCGGTGATCTTCGGGTCGGCGGCGATCGCCTTCTTGTACGACTCCTCGGCTTCCTTGATGTTGCCCAGGTAGTCGGCCACGCGCGCCGCGAGGTACGAGAGCGTCGCGTTGCCGGGGAAGCGGGTGCTCGCCTGGGCCATCACGCGGCTCGCCTCGTCCATCTTGCCGAGTTGGATGAGCGCGTTGAGGTAGCCCTCGGTGTTCTCGAGATCTTCGGGCTGCGCGGCGACCGCGACCGCGAAGAGCGGCGCGGCTTTCTCCGGCAGGTGGAGAATCATGTACGCGCGCGCCAGATGCCCGTTGGTGAACGGGTTCCTGGTGTCGGCCTTCAGCGCCTCTTCGAAGAGGGGCACCGCTTCGTTCACCTTGTTCTCGACCACCAGGCTCTCGGCCTTGAGCGCGAGCGCCTTGCCGAGCGACGCCGGCGCCAGCAGCGCGCGGCCTTCTTCGGTGAGCGCTGAATCGAGCAGCTCATTGCCGCGCGCGATCTCCTTCTTGCGAACGATGGAGATCTCCGCGAGCTCGACCGCCGAGGCGAGGTGCTGCGGGTCTGCCTCGAGCGCCTCGGCGAAGCGGCCGGCGGCTTCGGCGAACTCGTTCTGCGCCTTGCTGATGAGGCCCAGCCCGTGGAGCGCCTTCGCGCTCTTGGCGTCTTTCTTCAAGATCGCCTCGTACTCGGCCTTCGCCTGCGCGGGCTGCTTCTTCATCAGGTACGCCTCCGCGCGGAGGAAGAACGATTCGAGATCGTCGCCGTTGTGCGCGATGGCGTTGTTGATGGTGTTGAGCGCGCCCTCGGCGTCGCCGTCGGTGAGCAGCGCCGACGCTTCGGTCTTGAGCACTTCGTTGTTCGTCTCGCCCAGCAGGCGGATGTTGACCAGCTCGCTCTTCGCCTGCTCGAGGTCGGCCGCGTCGGCCTTGTCGAACTTGCGCTTCAGGTAGAAGACCGACTGGCTCCAGACGGCGCGCGCCTCGGGGTACTCCTTGATCTGCAGCGCCTGATTCGCCGAGTCCTTCGCCTGGCGGTACGACTTCCACGTGTCTTGCAGGAAGCCTTTGCGCGCGACCTGCAGGTAGCCGTACTCGCGCGTGTCGGGCTTCACCTGCGCGGGGAAGATG
>JBEHYH010000535.1:0-4245 GCA_048498275.1 Myxococcota bacterium
GCGCCGCGAAACGGTGGTGCAGACGCTGCGTGAACGCCGCGTGGCGCGCAGAATCTGCGTTCAGAACGGGAGCCTGCCCATGACGAGTGACGCATCGGCGGCGGCCCTCGGCTTGAGCACGGAGCAGGCGCGCGCCGTTCTCGAACGAACCGGCCCCAACGAGCTGCGCGCGGCCCCGCGGCCCGGCGCCGTCCGGCAGTTCCTGGCGCAGTTGAAGTCGCCGATGATCCTCCTGCTGATCGCCGCCGCGGCGGTGTCAGGCGTTCTCGGTGACGTCGCCGAAGCGATCGCCATCGCGGCCATCGTGCTGTTGAACGCGGTCGTCGGGTTCGTGCAGGAACATCGGGCGGAGCGCGCGGTGCTCGCGATGCGCAAACTGACCGCCCCCAGGGCACGCGTGCTGCGTGGAGGCCGCACCGAGGAGCTCGCCGCGCGAGACATCGTGCCCGGCGACGTGCTCGTGCTCGACGCGGGAGACGTGGTGGCGGCCGACGCCGTGCTGTTCGAGGCCCACGCGCTGAGCACCAACGAAGCGGCGCTGACCGGCGAGAGCGCGGCGGTCGAGAAGTCGATCGAGCCCGCGGAGCCGGACGCGCCGCTCGCGGAGCAGCGTCATCGCGTGTTCATGGGCACCGCGGTGGCCAACGGCTCGGGGCGGGCCGTGGTTCAGCAGACGGGCCCGCGCACCGAATTGGGGAAGATCGCGAAGCTGCTGGACGCGGTCGGCGACGAAGAAACGCCGCTGCAGGTTCAGCTCGCCGGCGTCGGCAAGGCGCTGTTGGTGGTGTGCCTCGGCATCGTGGCGGTCGTCGCCGCGCTGGGGCTCGCCCGAGGCCAGTCGCCGGTCTCGCTGCTGGTGTCGAGCATCTCCCTCGCGGTCGCGGCGATCCCCGAAGGGTTGCCGGCCATCGTGACCATCGCGCTGGCCCTCGGCGTCCAGCGCCTGGCGGCGCGGCGCGTGCTCGTGCGGCATCTGCCGGCGGTCGAGACGCTGGGCAGCGCGACGGTCATCGCCACCGACAAGACCGGCACGTTGACGACCGGGGAGATGACCGTGCGTGAGCTCTGGCCGCCCGGCGATGCCGCG
The DNA here is from genome assembly GCA_048498275.1 of Myxococcota bacterium. Classification (GTDB taxonomy): domain Bacteria; phylum Myxococcota; class Myxococcia; order Myxococcales; family Myxococcaceae; genus Archangium_A. The sequence goes on from JBEHYH010000535.1 coordinate 1,088, forward strand.
CACCTGCTCCAGATCGCCGTGGGCTGCTGCGACGCGGAGCTGCACGCCGATGGCACGGGCGTCGGCGACCAGACCGAGCTCGCGATTCTTCGAGAGGCCCGCACCCGCAACCTCTCGCGCGATCACCTCGAGCTGGCCAACCCGCGCGTCACCGTTCACCCGTTCGATTCGATTCGAAAGCGCATGTCGATTCTGCGCGCCGACGGGGTGCTGGCGGTCAAGGGCGCGGTCGATCTCCTGCTGCCGCTCTGCACCTCGGGCACGGCGGGCGCGATGGAGGCGAACACGGCGATGGCCGCGCGCGGGCTGCGCGTGTTGGCGGTCGCCCGGGGCCGCGGGGAGCGCGAGGAAGATCTCACGTTGCTGGGGTTGATCGGCCTGGCCGACCCTCCCCGGCCCGAGGCGATCGAAGCCATCGAAGCGGCGCGTCAGGCGGGCATTCGCGTGGTGATGATGACCGGCGATCACCCCACGACGGCGGAGGCCATCGCGCGCGAGATGGGGCTCGTCACCGCGGCGCACCCGCTCGCGAAGACGGTGTTCGCGCGCGTCACGCCCGAAGAGAAGCTGCACATCGTTCGGGCGCTGAAAGCCGACGGTGAAGTCGTGGCGATGACCGGTGATGGCGTCAACGACGCGCCGTCACTCAAGGAAGCGCACCTCGGCCTCGCGATGGGCACCGGCGCCGAGGTCACCCGGGAGGCCGCCGACATGGTGCTCACCGATGACAACTTCGCGAGCATCATCGCCGCCGTTCGCGAAGGGCGCGGCATCTACGACAACATTCAGAAAGCGCTCGTCTACATGTTGGGCGGCAACGCGGCCGAGTTGCTGGTGGTGCTGGGCGCGGCGCTGCTGGGGTGGCCGACGCCGCTGCTGCCGCTGCACCTGTTGTGGATCAACCTCGTCACCGACGGGCTGCCCGCGCTCGCGCTGGTGATGGAGCCGACCACCGACGAAGTGCTGCAGCGGGGGCCGCGAAGCCCGACACGGCGAATTCTCGCGCGTAGCGAATGGGTGCGCATCTGTGTCATCGGGCTGCTGGTCGGAGCGCCGGTGTTGGCGGCGTTCGGCGTCGAGCTGACGACGGAGACGCTGCCGCACGCGCGCGGCCTCGCCTTCAACGCGCTGGTCTTCGCGCAGGCGTTCCTCGTGTTCGCGTCACGCAGCTTCGGCCGCACCCACTTCGAGGTCGGCGCGTTCACCAACCCGCGGCTGCTGGCGGTGGTGGCCCTCACCTGCGCGCTCCAGCTCGCCCTGGTGGCGGTGCCCTTCACCAACCGGCTCCTCGACCTCGGCCCGTTTTCGTGGAGCCTCACCCTGCTCTCGCTCGGCATCGGTCTCGGCCCGGTGACGGTGCTCGAGGTCTGGAAGCTCATCGCCAAACTCCGGGCGAAGCGCGGGTGACGCAGCTTTTGCGCCGACGTTTCATCTCGCGACAGCGAGAGACGTGGTCTCGCGCTTGCAGTCCGGTGCCGAGGCTCGCGACCGGGAGTTCTCATGACCACGCCATCGAAACCGCACACCTGCTTCCTCAAGACGTATGACGCGCTCGCGCACATCCTGGGTGACGTCGACTTTCTCGGTGAGCGGCGCTCGTTCGAGACCGCGGCCAAGCGCTTCGGCGAATTCCGGCTGCTGTTGGAACAGCACCTCAGAGATGAAGACGACGTGCTGCTACCCCGGTTCGCGCGCGTGGCTCCGGAGAAGCGCGCCGAGCTCGAGGGCATTCACGCCAACCGGGCGCGCCTTCTGGGGTGCGTCAATGAGGTCGCGTCGACCATCACCGCGGCTGACTTCAGCGCGTTCTGCTTCGCGATGGCCGAGCTCGACCGCGCGCTCGAAGCGCATCGCGTCGCGGAGGAGCACGTCGTGCACCCGGCCCTCGATCGGCTCCTGAAGAATGACGCCGACTGGGAAAACCTCTGCGCGCGGGTTCGCTTCCCCCACGAGCCGTCTCCTTCCACCCCTACCGGGCGCTCGTAGACGCGCCGGAGCCTCAACGAATGGCCCTCACTTCTCTCGCAGCGCTTCTCTTCGTGACCACTTCGCCCGACGCCGGGGTCGAGCGGACGCTCGTCATGCATCACGCCTTCGAGGCGCTGGTGCAGTTGCAGCCCACGGTCGCGAGCCCACGCGCATTTCGAGAGGCGGCGCAGGGTCAGCAGATCTCCGACGCGCTCCAGACGCTCTCGCAGGTCGAACACGGCGTTCTGGCGGCGCGGCCGCAAGACCCGGGAGCGCGTGCCATCGCGCGCGTGCTGACGATGCAGATCGCGCGAGCCCGGGCTTCGATCTCCGCGGGTGACCCCGAGACCGCGCGCGGCGTGTTGCGCGGCGTGAGCTCGCTCTGCTTCTCGTGTCACACGCTGGAGCCGTCTTCGAGTGACTTCAAAACGAACACCGAGACGCCGATCGACTTGACGCCGCTCGAGCGCGCGAGCTTTCTGGCGGCGACGCGGCGCTTCGACGACGCGCTGGCGCTGTGGCTCGCGACGCTCGCCCAACCGGCCGCGGACGAGCAGCAGGCGACCGACGCCATCAATGGGCTGCGGCAGGCGCTCGTGGTGTCGGTGGTGGTCAAGGACGACCCCAACGAGACGCTGCGGTTGATCGACGCGCACGAGAAGAATGGCGGGCAGGCGACCTTCTTCTCTCACCAGTGGTGGAGCGCGTGGCGCGCCGAAACCAACGCGTGGCAGAGCGAGCGCTTCGACGCGCGCCAGCGCTCGCCCCGGCAGCTCTTCGTTCGCGGCAAAGCGCTCGTCGACGAGAGCCACGCGGCAGAACACATCCTCGCCGATGAGACGAAGACCGTCGGGCTGCTGCGCGCCACCGCGTACCTGACCCAGGCCATCACGCGGGAGCCGCGCGCGGCGTGGCGGCCGGAAGCGCTCTACGCGCTGGGCGTGGCGACGGCGACGGTGCGTGAGCCGACGCTCTGGGGTCTCGACACGGTCTACTTCGACGCCTGCATTCGCGAGAACCCGGGCAGCGTCATCGCCCGGCGCTGCTTCGTGATTCTGCGCGATCGCACGCTGTTCGGTTTCACCGGCAGCTCCGGCACGCACCTGCCGCCCGACGTCGAAGCGCGCCTCATCGAGCTGGCGAAGCTCGCCGCGCTGCCGCCGGTCTACACGCCGCCGAAGCGCTGAAAC
>JBEHYH010000536.1:0-4241 GCA_048498275.1 Myxococcota bacterium
CGCGCCAACGCGCTGGCGATGGGGCCCTACGTGGTCGGGCTCCTGCCGTTCTGCAGCGTCTACGTCTACCCGCTCTGGTCACTCGGCCTGCGGGTGGTGGCCAACGCGCACCTCCACCGCATCACCGTAGGACGCGCTGCGGCAGGCGTGCTGTTGCCCACGGTGGCTTTCTGCGGCATCGGCATGGCGGCGTACGTGGCGCTCATCGTTCTCGCCCAGACGATGGGCCGTTGATATCTCGTCACCCATGTCCGACGTGAATGCCCTGGTCGATGAAATCACCGAGCGCGTGAAGCGCCGTCTCGATGCGTTCAAGGCCGGCACCGAAGAGCCGTGTTCCACCGGGCCGTCGAAGGGCAAAGCCGAAGAGTGCGCGCCGTCGTGCGGCGAGTGCCCGAATCACGACACCTGCGGTACGTCGCTGGCGATCCGCAGCGGCCTCACGGAGCGCGTGTCGCCCGACAAGCTCCGCACCAGCCAGGACATCGCGCAGTACATCGACCACACGCTGCTCAAGCCTGAAGCGACGCGTGAAGAGGTGCTCAAGCTCTGCGACGAAGCGAAGAAGTACGGCTTCGCGACGGTGTGCGTGAACTCGGTGAACGTCGGCACCGCGGCGCGCGCGCTGCACGGTTCGAAGGTGCTCCCGATCGCCGTCGTCGGTTTCCCGCTCGGGGCCGGCCTGCCGAACGCGAAGGCCTTCGAGACGCGTGAAGCGGTGCGCTGCGGCGCGAAGGAAATCGACACCGTCATCAACATCGGCGCGTTGCGCGCGAAAGACTACGCGCTCGTGCTCAAGGACATCGAAGCCGTGGTGCAGGCCGCGAAGCCGCACCCGGTGAAGGTGATCCTCGAGACCTCGCAGCTCAAGGACGAAGAGAAGATCGTCGGCTGTGCGCTCTCGAAGGCGGCCGGCGCCGCGTTCGTGAAGACCTCGACCGGCTTCGCGCAGGGCGGAGCGACCGCTGAAGACGTCGCGCTCATGCGCCGCGTGGTGGGTGATGACGTCGGCGTGAAGGCGTCGGGCGGTGTCCGCAGCACGGAAGACGCGCTGAAGATGATCGCCGCCGGCGCGAACCGCATCGGCGCGTCGGCGTCGATCGCCATCGTCACCGGGGCGAAGTCGAACTCGAAGTACTAGCAGGGTGCTGAGAAACGCCTGTTCGCGGCGTTGAGCATCGCATCGCTGTGTTGAATCAGTTTCGCGGCGAGGAGTTTTCCGACCGTTCGCCGCTTACGCGGCGGCGCGAAGGAGGCGACTCATTCGCAGCAGGTTGTAGGCGGCTGCTGCGAAGACGGTGAAGAGCTGCGTGCGTGCGACGCCTCGGTACCGAGACTTCCGACAGCTTCGAGTGTCGAGCCCGAACAGGAAAACGATCGAGCTACACGCACTTCGCTCGCCCGTTGATGAGACGCGCTCTAGCGTTTGTTGAAGACGGCGAAACTGAGGAAGAACCGTGAGTTGCAGGGTTCATTGGCCGTTGTCACGGTGAAGTACGAGCAACCACTGAAGGTCACATTGTACGTGCCGACGACGTTGAGGCACGCCTCAAACGTCGAGTCATTGGTAGCGACCGACGTGTTCGTGAAGGAGATAGTCCGGCTCGAAGCGTCGTACGTGTAGTTGCCCTCGACGTGCACTGACGGCAAATCGCCGCTGCGATCGAACGAGAAAGTCGACGGGTCGGTGAGCTGAAAGGTGAAGGTCGTGGTTCCCGAGCCCTTCGATCCCACCCACGTGCCGTCGACCGGGCAACCTGCTGCCCCTGAGCCGCCGCCCGCTGGCTGCGTCCCTGTGCCACCACCGGTGCCGCCAGCGCCAGTGGCTGTCGGAGCTGCCGCCCCTGACCCAGGGCCGAAAGGATGGTGCGCGACCGGCGGCGACGTCGGCAACAGCTCAGGTCCACAACCACACAGCCCCAGAAAACCGACCAAGAACAGTCTGAACATGAGGGGCGGGAAACTACCCCAGAAGTACTCAGGCGAGCATCTCCAAGCGCTAATTCAGCGACAGGCGTATGTGCCGCCGTCGGTGTCGCAGACGCCGGAGTTGCACTGTATTGCCATGTTGCACGGTTCGCCGCTCGCGCCGTCGGTGCAGAACCACGCGACGCCGCCGCTGGTCACCACCGAGACCGAATACACCGGGCACAGCGGCGAGCTCGTCGCGCAGCGCGAGTTGCTGCAGGTCAGCCCGCTGCGGCAATCACCGCTCGATCGGCACGCCTCGCCCACCGCGCCGTGACTGCACGAGCGCGCGAGACACACGCCGCCGTCTTCACACGACTCGCCGGAGCCGCACGCGGTGCAGTTCGAGGTCGCCGTCGAACACCACAGCGCGCCGTCGCAGTTCGCGGTGCTGCCGCAGTGCTCGCCTTCACCGACGATCGCCACGCTGGCGTCGAAGGTGATGATGATGCCCCCGTCTGGCTGCGGGTTCATGGACGTGCCGGTGAAGCTCTTGCCGCCCGGGCTCGTGGGGAACAGCTCGACTCCGCAGGCGCACGCCACCAACAGCATCGCCACCGTCCGTCCACTTCGCGTCATGGGTCCTCCGGGGAAACCGCGGGGCTCATTTTCGCAAAGCGGCCGGTGCGTGACCAGCGTTCAGCCCGCGTGCTGCGCGTTCATCTTGTGCAATCGCGCGAGGCCGTTAGCTTCTCGCACCCATGAAAAAACTCGTCTCTGTCGTCGCGTTGCTGATCGCTGCGTGTGCCTCCGCTCCCCGGCCGTTGCCGACGGTCGATGAGCTGAACGGCTTCGGCAAGCTCAAGCCGCTGATGAAGGCGCAGGGCGGCATCGCGCAGCCGCTCTTCAAGAAGTCGTCGTGGACCGATGAAGAATGGGCGCACACGCAGGAAGCCATCGAGCGTCTGAAGATCTCCAGTGAGCTGGTGAAGACGAAGTTCGCGCACGACGAACAGTGGACGACGCTCGCCGCCGCGGTGCAGACGCAGATCGAAGTCGCCGACGCCGCGGTGAAGGCCAGGGACGCGGCCGCCGCGAGCACCGCGTTCGCCGACCTGCGCCGCACCTGCAACAACTGCCACGCCAAGAAATACAAGGGCGAGTGAACGCTCCGTAGCGTCGTTTCAATGCGCCCGGCTCCGATCTGGAGCCGGGCTTTTTTGTTCCCATCACCGGCCTCGTCACAATGATGGGGCCAAACGGTGCCGGGCGATTGCAACCCATCAGAATCGCGGGGAAAAAAGGCTGGCCCGGGCGCTGCAAACGCACGACGGCGAGGCACTCACGAGGTCCTCCGCGCGAAGGCGTGGAGTCGTCACGCGCGAAGCGTGGCCGTCACGGTGACGCTCGCGTTCTTTCGTTTCGCCACTGGAGGGTTTGCCATGAAGTTCTCATTCAAGACCGCATCGCTGGGCATTCTGTTGTTCGCGCTCCCGTCCTTCGCGGAGAGCTCCGACGGGCTCATCACCGCGAAGACGAAGCTGCAGTTGTGGACCACCGCCGGGCTGCGCAGCACCGACGTGCACGTCGACACCAACGATGGCGTGGTGACGCTGCACGGCAAGGTCCCGACCGAAGCGCAGAAGCAACTGGCGGAGACGACGACGAAGCAGATCGACGGCGTGCGCGTGGTGAACGACCTGATTCAGGTCGTGCCCAGGAGCCAGGAGGCCGCCGTCGCGCGCAACGACAAGGAGATTTCGGAGGCGGCGACCAAGGTGTTGAAGAACGACAAGGCGCTGAAGAACAGCTCCATCAGCGTGAAGTCGGTCGACAAGGGCGTGGTGCTGCTGACCGGCAAGGCCGCGTCGTACGGCGACCACCTGCAGGCGCTCGCCGAGGTCGATCGCGTGCCCGGCGTGCAGCGCGTGGCCACCGAGGTGACGATGCCGGCCGACTACACGCGTGACGAGACGGTGATCTTCATGTCGCCGGCGCCGACGCCCGATGGCGCGAACGACTCGCGCATCTCGATGGCCGTGAAGATGCGGTTGTGGACCGCCCCGATGATCCCCTCGACTGAAATCGCGGTGGACACCGACAACGGCGTGGTGACCCTGTTCGGCATCGTGCCGTCGACCGTGGTGCGCGACGCGGCCATCGCTGAAGCGAAGAAGGTGACCGGCGTGCGTCAGGTCGACAATCAGCTCGAGGTGGTGGCGTCGTCAGCGAAGCCGGCCGTCGACGCGAAGGACGCCGACATCACCCGCGACCTCGCGCTGACGTTCAAGGATCGCCCCGCGCAGATGCGCGGACAGCACCTTGTCGCGGTC
>JBEHYH010000537.1:0-4229 GCA_048498275.1 Myxococcota bacterium
CGCGCCGATCGCCGCTGAAGACTTCGCGCATCTGCCGAAGGGTGATGCGCCGAAGACGTTGTTCGTGGCTCCGCGCTTCACGTTCACTGCGCAGACCGGCGCGGCGACGTCGACCGAATCGCTGCGCGGCCAGCCATACGTCGCCAACTTCATCTTCACCACGTGCCGAACCGTGTGCCCGATGCTGACCGCGAAGATGGTGCGTCTGCAGCGCGTGCTCGCGGGCGCTCCGGTGCGCTTCGTGAGCTTCTCGGTCGACCCTGATCACGACACGCCTGAAGTGCTCGCGAAGTACGCGCAGCAGTGGAACCCCGAGGAGCAGCGTTGGCTGTTGTTGTCGACGACTGATCAAGGCCTCGCGGCCGTCGCCGAGGGTTTTCACGTCACCGCGCAGAAGACCGATGGAGGCCTCGACGCGGTGATGCACAGCTCGGTCTTCGTGCTGGTCGACGAGAAGGGCGTGGTGCGCGGCATCTACGATTCAGACGAGCCCGCCGACTTCAAGCACCTCGAGGGCGCGGTGCGCGCGCTCACCGGCACGCAGCAGGCCGAGCAGAAAGAAGAGCGCAGCGGCGAAGTGCTCTTTCACGAGCTCTCGTGCACGAACTGTCATTCGAACGAAGCGCTCGCCCCCTCGCTCGGAGGCCTCGCGGGCCGTCGCGTCGAGCTCGAGAGCGGGCTGCTGATCACCGCTGACGAAGCGTACGTGCGCGAGTCGATCGTCTCGCCCGACGCGAAACGCGTGAAGGGTTACCCGCTGAAGATGCCTTCGTACGCGGGGCAAATCAGTGAGTCGGAGCTGAACCGCTTGGTGCAATTTGCGATGAATCTCAAACCAGACATTCGCGAAGTGTCGGACATACAGGTTGCGATCGACCCCGTTTGCCACATGAAGGTGCGCGTGACCGCCGATGTGTTGAGTCACTCGGAAGATGGGGGTTCTCCGAGGTATTTCTGCTCGGAATGGTGTCGCTCGCGGTATCGCGAGAACCCCGGCGCGTTCCCGGAGTGACACGCGGCGACTGTCCACAGTTGTATACAAGTGAAAGTCACCACGGTCCGATCGACGTAGTTGCTTTGTCTTGTGTTGCGTAGAAGATGCACCCGACAAATCGTTGTTCTTCGATTTTTTGTTGGGGGTGTCACATGCGAATCGCGGTTGTTGGGTTGTTGTGTTGTGTGCTCGGTGGGCACGCGTTGGCGCAGACAGCGTTGCCTTCTTCGGGGATGGACCGGTTGGTATTGGTTCCCGGCTCAGGGCCTGTCGTCGGTGGTGACGCCGCGACGCTCGAGCAGGGAGTTTTCCGAGTCGCTCTCGCGGTCAACTACGAGCGGAACCCGCTCCTGTTGACCATCACGGAGACCGACGGAACCCAGCATCGCAAGCAGATCGTCGGCAATCGCCTGCAGTTGAATCTCCTCGGCGCGGTGGGGCTCTTCGATTGGCTCGACCTGCAACTGCAGATCCCCATGACCGTGTATCAGCGCGGTGATCAACTGCAGGACATCAACCTTTCGCAGCCGCAGAGCTTCGGCGTCGGCTCGCCGGTCGTCGGGCTGCGCGCGGGCATTCTCCGCCAGAAGAACGCGCCGATTGATTTGGCGGTGCAGTTGGCCGTCGCCATCCCCATCGGGACGCCGGGCGCGCTGACGGGAGGCCGCTTCTCGGTGCTGCCATCGGTTCACGTCGGCCGGAGCTTCGGCAACCTCGTGCATCTCGCGGCGTCGGTCGGCGCGGCGATTGAAGCGCGCAAGGCCGTCGGCAATTCGTTCGTCGGCAGCGTCATCGAGTTGAACGGCCTGCTCGGCGTCGGCGACACGGTGCGCGGCGAGCTCATCTCGCACAATCAATTCTCGGTCGCGGGCGCGGGCCACACCGCGGAGCTGCTCATCGGCGGCCGTATCCTCGCGCCGTTCCCCGTCGACTTCTTCCTGCATGGCGGCCCGACGTTCGGGACCGCTCCCGGTTCGCCGACCTTCCGCATCATCGGCGGCATCGGCGTGGGCAACGCGTACAAGACGACGCCGCCCGACCCGTGCAAGGCGGCGAATCACACCGTCGAGCAGTGCCCGAACCTCGATGACGACGGCGACGGCATCACCAACGGCTTCGACAAGTGCCCGACCGTGCCCGAAGACAAGGACGGCTTCGAAGATCAAGACGGCTGCCCGGAGCTCGACAACGATCGCGACGGCATCCCCGATGCGCAGGACAAGTGCCGCGACGTGCCCGGCGTGTTCGCGTTCGAAGGCTGCCCGGTGCCCGACGCTGATCACGACACCGTGATGGACGCGGATGATCAATGCCCGACCGAACCCGGCCCGGTGAGCCGTCAGGGCTGCCCGTTCCGCGACACCGACAACGACGGCGTCGAAGACTCGCACGACAAGTGCCCCACCGAAGCCGGCCTCGTCGAGCTCAAGGGCTGCCCCGCGAAGGACACCGACGGTGACGGCGTCGCCGACCACCTCGACAACTGCCCGACGGAGAAGGGCGTGCCGGAGAACCAGGGCTGCCCGAAGAAGAAGGCGCAGCTGGTCGTCATCACGCGCGATCGCCTCGTCATCAAGGACAAGGTCTACTTCGCGACCGGCAAGTCGAAGATCCTCCCGCGCTCGTTCCCGCTCCTGAATCAGGTCGCCGAGGTCATCAACGGCCACCCTGAAATCGCGCGCGTGGTCGTCGAAGGTCACACCGACTCGGTCGGCAAGGCCGAAACGAACCGCAAGCTGTCGCAAGACCGTGCGAACGCGGTCATGACGTATCTCGTCGGGCAGAAGGTCGACTCCTCGCGGCTGTCTGCGCGCGGCTACGGCCCCGACAAACCTGCAGCGACCAACGACACGGCGGCGGGCCGGGAGCAGAACCGCCGCGTCGAATTCACCTTGCCCGGTAGTGAAGAAGGAGGTGCGCAATGAAACGCGCATTGATGTGTCTGGTGGTGTTGGCGGTCTCCTGCAACGAGTTGAAGGGGCCGCCGAATGGTGAAGTGCAGGTCGAGCGCGCCGCGGTGACGAACAGTTTCGCCACCGGGTCGCTGATCATCCCGATGGACAACACGTACCAGAACACCGGCATGTTCAAGGCCTACGGCCTTGTCTACAAGCTGTTGTCGAACGGCATCCCCGTGCACTGGGCGGTTCGCGGAGACAAGAACGCGAACACCGCGGTCGACTTCACGGCGGCCACGCAGGACATCACCACGATGACGACGCAGAACGGCATGTACCGCGGCGGCCCGTTCATCGTCGATTCGGCGCAGGCCGCGGCGGCGACGCCCATCATCACCGCGTGGATCATCTCGAACCCGACGGTGCACGTGCACAAGGCGACGACGGCGTTCTCGGCTGACGTCACCGAGGTGCTGCAGGCGGCGCCGAAGATCGCGGTCTTCGAAGACGACAACGAAGACATCGCGTTCGGCGTGTTGAACGCGGCGGGCATCCCCGACTCCGTGGGCAACGCGTGGGTGAGCAACAGCCCCGACGTGCTGACCGCGGCTGAAATCTCCGGCCCGACGTCGGGCGGCACTTCGGGCGACGGCGCGCTGCTGCGTGCCGATGGCACTCCGGCGTACCACTTCCTCGCGTCGATGCACTGGGCGCAGCCGGTGGCCGAAGTGGTGCGCGAGGTGCGCGTGTGGCTCGACGCCAGCGCGCTCTCCCACGCGTATATGCAGTGCAACGCGGTGAACGCCTTCGAGAACCACGCGAACGGCCGCTTCCTCACCAACAACGGCGTCGGCCAGGAAACGGTGACGACCTGCGTGTTGATTCTCTGCTCCACCAACGATGTCGACCCGCCGAACCCGGTGGTCAACCGCTTCCCCGCGGACGTGTTCGACCAGTACGACGGCACGCTCACGCTCGACACCGGCTCGCTGCAGTCGATGGGGCTCGCCAACAACAGCACCTTCAAGACGGGCGTGAAGGTGTTGCTCGCGGGCGGCGCCACCGGCAATCAGCACCTCGCCTTCGTGCGCGGCAACCTCGACGGCAACGCGTCGAACGGCCTCATCAGCTACCTGACGGGTCACGACTATTCGACCGCGACGCCGATGAGCAGCAACCCGCTGAGCAACGGCTCGCGCCTGATGTTGAACGCGCTGTTCGCCTCGAGCGTCGCCGGCGCGTCGGGTCAGCCGAACGTGTCGCTCACCAAGTCGGGCGTGGCGCTCACCCGTTCCACCAACGTCACGTGGACCATCAACTACACGAACTCCGCGGGC
>JBEHYH010000538.1:0-4218 GCA_048498275.1 Myxococcota bacterium
GCGGCGCTTCTGCTCCGCCGCCGCGGAATCACGCGCCTGCTGCTCACGGAGCAGCGCGGCGTCCTTGTCCATCTGCTGTTGCTTGGCGAGCGCCTCGGCCGCGACCCGCGCCTTGCGATCTTCTTCTGCCTTCACCGCCGCCGCTGCGGCGACCCCCGCCGCGGTGATGGCCGCCGCTTCAGCCGCCTGTCGGGCCGCGACGTCCTTCGCGCCGATCGCCGCCAGCTTGTCTTTGCAGACCTGCCACTGCGAATCAGCCCAGCGCTGGTACAGCTTGTACTCACTGAGCAGCCCGTCGCGACGCGTGGCCTGTGACGCGCGCCGCTGGCCCGCCTGGTTCAACGTCGACACGTCGACATTGCAACTGCCATCGGTCGCCAGCGGAGCCGCGGGGAAGTTGCGGCCCATCGGGTAATACGAGCCGAGGTAGGGCAGCAGCATGTCGCGCAGCCAGATGCCTTCGTCGAAGTTCTGCTGATTGAGCGCGGTGGTGTTGAGCAACCCCGCGCACTCGAGGCGCGCCTTCGTGCAGGTGTCTCCCGGCGTCGCGCACGCACCGGCCGCGAGCAGAAAGCCCTGCGCCATCGCCTTGTCTTGCGCGATGGCGGCGGTCAGCGGAGCCACGTCATGCACCCGAGGTGCTTCACAGGGCTCCGCCGCCAGCACCAGACCCACGAAGGCGGCCGACAACATTTACTGGCCCACCCGCGTCATGCCGTACACGCCGGGGATGCCGCCGTCGGTGATGTCGCGGTAGCTGAGCGTGGGCTCGGCGATGGTCGAGAGGTACGTGTCGTTGCCGCTCTTCAACACGCCGCCGTCGTACTCGTAGCTGTTCGACGCCGAGTTATTGATGTTCCGCGTGATGTCGCATTCGCACTTGCCGCTCACCACCGCGCACGTGCCCTCCAGGCCGTAGTTGGGGAAGTAGCCGGGCACGCCGTTGCAGCCCAGAGAGGAGCCGCACGCGCCGCCCGCCGAGAGGTGGAAGTACACGCGGCCGACGAGGTTCTGCGTGATGGAGACGCCGCCACCGCTGAGCTTCGCCGTGCCCGCCGCGACGCCCTGCTTGGTGGTGATGGCCACCGGCGCGCAGAACTGCTGCAACTGCTGATTGCTGGTGATGGCGTTGAAGATGGAGTCATCGATGCAGAGCGCCGAGTAGTACCAGTCGCCCGCTTCGTTGCCGGCCGTCGGCGTGATCTGACCGCAGTCGGGTGAGAACGTGATGTCGACCGTCGGCGGGTAGAACGCGCCGCCGTCAGACAGCGTGGTGCCGGCGTCTTGCTCGCTCAAACCCGCGTCGAAGGGAGCGCCGGTGCCGCCACCCGTGGCGCCGGTGCCGCCGCCGGTGGTGCCCGTACCGCCACCCGTCGTCGCGCTGCCGCCGCCCGTGGTGCCCGTGCCGCCACCGGTCGTCGCGCTGCCGCCACCCGTGGTGCCCGTGCCTCCGCCCGTCGTCGCCGAGCCGCCGCCCGTGGTGCCCGTGCCGCCGCCCGTCGCACCCGAGCCGCCGCCGACCACACTGCCGGGCACGCAGACCGCCGCGACACACTGCTCGCCGGTCGCGCAGACGTCGCAGGTGTTGCCGGAAGCGCCGCACGCGAGCGAGGTCTCGCCCTGCTGACACACTCCGCTGGAGTCACAGCAACCGCCACAGTTCGCGGCGGAACATTCTTTCTTCGGCGTACCGCAGGCGACCAACGCGCTGACCACAGCCGCGGCTGCGAACGCGATGACGTGTTTGAAACGGAACATGAGCACTCCAGGAAAGGGGGAGAAGGCCGCCAAGTCTCGCCGTACCGCCCGCTCCCGCCAAGCGAGATGACGAACTGAAACAGTGCGTCGAGGTTTATGGTGGGCCGCATGTTGACTCGCGCGAGACTCGTGTTGTTGCTGTTGCTCGCCTGCGCGAAGACCACGCCGACGCTGCCGACGTGTGAGGGCGATTTGCTGTTCGGTGCGCCGAACGCGAAGACCGGGCTCGATTCGTCTTCATGCGGCCGGGGCGCGTGCACCTGCGGCGGGAAAGCGTTCGAGCCGAAGACGTGGAGCCTCGCTGACCTGAATGCGCTGCGCGCGTTTCGACTGACGAAACCGTTCGACGAAGTGACGAGTGATCCATATGCGACTCCACCTGCGCCGGTGAGCGTGCCGGTGGATGCAGTGTGCGGCGTCGTGAGCGAGGGCAACGGCGCGTATCACCTCGCTGATTTCGACTCGGTGGAGGCGGCGTTCAAAGCCGGCGCTGAACCGACGCATTCAGGGCGCTGCGGCGTGTGCTCGACGCTGACCGATCTCGCCGTGTACGCCGGCAAGCCCGACCTGACGGCTCCCGTGCGCGACTGCGGGCTCAATTATCTCGGCGCGCCGATGGAGCAGCACGTGCAGTGCCTGCGCGACCTCGGCTTCACGCTGCCGTGCGCGCAGATCTGGTACTGGAACACGCTGCACACGCGCGACGCGTGCTCGTCACTCTGCTTCGCGGCGATCGATGACCCGTACAACAAGCCTGACGGCGGGCTGAACCCGTGCCTTCAGTGCGATGAAGACCACAGCGGCGTCGTCTTCAAGGCCGTCGCAGGCCGCACCCGCCGCAACACCGGCGTTCCATCTTCAATGTGCCGGCCTTGCAGCGAGACGCGGCCGTTCACGCACGAATACTGAGCGACGCCTTCAAATACGCCGCGTACTCATCGAGCCCCTGGGCGACGGAGTGTGTCGGCGCGTACCCGAGCTTCCGCTGCGCGAGCGAGATGTCCGCCTGTGAGTCTTTGATGTCGCCCGCGCGGAACGGCTTGAACACCGGCTCCTGCTGCACGCCGAGGCGCTCGGAAATCATGCGGTACAGCTCGAGCAGGCTGGTCTTGCCGCCGTACGCGACGTTGTAGACCTCGTTGCTCGCGCTCTTCGCCGTCGCGGCCTTCAGGTTCGCCTGCACGACGTTCTTCACGAAGCAGAAGTCGCGGCTGGTGCTGCCGTCGCCGTTGATGGAGCACGCTTCACCGTTCTGCAGCGCGGCGAACCAGCGCGGCATCACCGCGGCATACGCACCGTTTGGATCCTGCCGGGGGCCGAACACGTTGAAGTAGCGCAGGCCGGCGGTCTCGAGCCCGTACGTACGCTCGAACACGCGCGCGTAGGTCTCGTTCATCTGCTTCGTCGCAGCGTACGGCGACAACACGCGGCCGGTGCGCGACTCGACTTTCGGGAGCCCGGGGTCGTCTCCGTACACGCTCGACGACGACGCGTAGACGAAGCGCTTCACCTTCGCGTCGCGCGCGGCGACGAGCATGTTGAGGAAGCCGTCGACGTTCGCGCGATGCGTGTCCAACGGGCGTTCGATGCTGCGCGGAACACTGCCGAGCGCCGCCTGGTGCAACACGTAGTCGACGCCGCCGCACGCTTCGGCACACGTCGCGAGGTCGATGATGTCGCCTTTGATGAAGCGGAAGCGCGCCGCTCCACCGCTCAGCGTCACGGCTTCATCGAGGTTCTTCTGATGCCCGGTGACGAGGCTGTCGAGCGCGACGACGGTCTCGCCATCGCGCAACAACGTCTCCACGAGGTGCGAGCCGATGAAGCCCGCGGCGCCGGTGACGAGCCAGGTCGCCATTTTCAGAGGCACCAGTAGGTCGCGCGGCTCGCGGGGAAATCCGAGGCGTTCAACACGCTCTTCACGTCGACCACCACGCCGCTGGGTTTCACGCGCGCGAGCAGCTCGTCGGGCACGAGGTATTCGCGGTGCGAGACCGCGAGAATCAGCGCGTCGAGGTCGGTGACCTCCGCGAGCGGCGTCAGCTTGAGCCCGTACTCGTGTTTCGCCTCTTCGTCGGTCGCGTAGACGTCGGTGATCATCGGGTCGATGCCGTACTCGCGAAGCTCCTTCACGATGTCGGGCACCTTGGAGTTGCGGATGTCGGCGACGTTCTCCTTGAACGTGAGGCCCAACACGCCGACACGCGCGCCCTTCACCGCGCGGCCCGCGTTCACGAGCAACTTCACCGCGCGCTGCGCGACGAACGCACCCATCTCGTTGTTGATGCGACGGCCCGCGAGAATCACTTCGGGCTGGTAGCCGAGCTCTTCAGCTTTCGTCGTCAGGTAGTACGGGTCGACGCCGATGCAGTGACCGCCCACCAGCCCCGGAGTGAACTTGAGGAAGTTCCATTTGGTGCCCGCGGCGGCGAGCACGTCACGCGTACGGATGCCGAGGCG
>JBEHYH010000539.1:0-4214 GCA_048498275.1 Myxococcota bacterium
GTGCGACGCCGGCTTCGAGGACACCCTCAACCAGGTGCTGACCCTCGCGCTCGCGGAGATGGCCGACCCGAACCCCCGGCTTCAGATCGCGGGCGTGAGTCACGCCGCGCGCACCGGCCATCACGGGCGCAACTTCGATGAAGCTCAGCGCACGCGGATGCACGCCGCCGTGACGCCGTTTCTTCGCAGCAAGTACCCGGTGCTCCGCGCGCATGCGGTCGCCGCGTGGTTCGCGACGCGCGCGGCGGGCGAGAAGCCGTCGGCCGAGGTGTTCGCGTTGCTTCGCGATGACATCGGCGGTGTGCGTGCGCGAGCGGTCGTCGAATTGGGTCTGCTGCACGACCTCTCGCTCGTGCCGAAGATCCTCGCGTTGATCGACGACACGAAGCCCGACGAGATCCCCGTGCAGGGCGAGTTCATCGGTTCGGGTTCGAAGCTCCCGGTCGGTCAGGTGGCGTTGGTGGCGCTCGAAGAGGCGACCGGCGAGCGCTTCGGCGCCGAGGGGTTTCATTTCGAACGAGCGCGCGGGGAAGCACTCCAGCCCGAGGCGCTCGCCCGCGAAGCGGCCCGGGTGCGCCCCTGGCACGCCGCGCATCGCGGAGCGATCGACGCGCTCATCCCCCGGTGAGTCGCCGCGTGACACGCTCGGCCCATTCGGGCTCGAGCTCCATGCATGCGATGCCGCGACCGAGCTGGAGCGCGGCGGAGGGGATCGACCCCGAACCCGCGAACGGGTCGACGATGAGCTGGCCGGGGCGGCTCCAGGTGCGTAGCAACGGCTCGAGGACGCCGAACGGTTTGTGATTCGGGTGTGAGCCCCAGCGCGCCGCCTCACCGTCGTCGTCGTAGCCCGCGACCGCCGCCCACGGAGTCGCCGGAGAATCAGCCGTAAGCGCCGGCGCCGGTGTGCGCGTGAAGACGAGCGCGGTCTCGACGACGCGCAGAATCTCTTCGCCCGAATTGCCCTCGCGCGTGCGCTTGCCCCACACGTATTCGCCGCGCACGTGTGGGTACCCGAGCTCGCGGCACACCGCGGTCATCGGCTCCCGCCCGAGCAGGTTCATCCACAACACGAGGGGCGCGTCGGGCGTCAGGTGCTTCACGCCGACCTCGAGCCACGAGCGCGTGAAGTCGCGGAACTCGCGCACGTTCTCGAAGCGCCGCACCGGGCCGCGATCGATCTTCTTGTGCTTTGGGTCGCGCAGCTCTCCGTCCTTGCGACGCCGCGTGAGCAGGCAATAGGGCGGGTCGGAGATCAGCGCGTCGGCCCTGCGGCCATCGAGCGCGCGTTTCCACGTCTCGTCGCGGGTCGAATCGCCGTTGATGCAGGCCGGAGGTTGCATTCGCGAGCCTCAGGCTCCTATCAGCTTTGACATGACGCTCGTGAGACAGATGACGGAGGCCGACCTCGACGCGGTTTCGCACCTGGCGGAGAAGCTCGTGAAGCTGCACCACCACTGGGACGCGACGCGCTTCTTCATCACCAAGGACATCGCGAAAGGCTACCGCTGGTACTTCGGCACGCTGCTGCAAGACGAGAAGTCGGTGCTGCTGGTGTCTGAGAACGACGGCGCGGTTTCGGGCTACCTCTACGGGCTCATCGAAGAGCGCGACTGGTCGCTGCTGCTCGATGAGCACGGCACCGTCTGCGACATCTTCGTCGCCGAGAAATACCGGCGGCAGGGCGTCGCGCGCGCGTTGATGGCCGCGGCGAAGGAAGCGCTCGGCAAGAAGGGCGCGAAGCAACTGATTCTCTACTCGGCGAGCGCGAACGAGCAGGGGCAGGCGCTGTTCCGCTCCATCGGCTACCGGCCGACGATGGTGGAGATGACGATGGACCTCACGGCGCCTGAAGGGGGCTCATCACGGTGACGCTCGGCTCGGGGTCGATGTAGCGGCGCACGCGAACGTCATCGAGGTAGACCGCACCGTTCGCGGTCTTGTGACGGCGGAAGCCGATGTTGCCGGCGCCGGTGTGCACGCCGACCGCTTCGGTGCGCAGCGGAGCGGCGCCGTTGTTCCACGCGCGGGTGAACGTGCCTCCGTCGGCCGTGTCCCATTCGGCGACGCAGACGTTGTCCCAATCGTTGAGGGCACCGCCGATGTCGGTGCCCAACTGGCTCCACCCGGCGGCGTTGTTCACGGTGGCGAGCGCCCAGTGGCCACCCTCGCGATTCAATTCCTGTGACTCGGTGCCGCTCTGCAGTCGAACGACCTGCGAGAAATCGAAGTTGGTGTCGGTGTCGCGCTTCCACCGCGCGCAGAAGCGCACGTCGCGTTCGTTGAGCGGCACCGCGGCTTCGATGAAGTTGTCTTTGGTGGTGTTGTCGTCGGGGTACGAGAGCGACGCCGACCCTTCTGATTTCTCCGCGGTCGAGCGCGCGAAGCCGCCGTCGCGCTGCGTCCACTTGTTCAGCGTGAGGCTCTCGAAGCCGTCCGCGAACAAGTACACCGAGTCGAACTGGTCGCTCTCGGGCGCCGCGGCCGAATCCATCGCGAAGAGGGAATAGCGATTGTCATCGGCCCCCGCGTCGAGGTCGGTCTGCAGCGCGAACTCGACGGTGCTGCCCTCGCGCACGCGGCCGATCTGCTGCCAGTCGCCGTTGCTCCAGAAATACGCGCGCACTTGAGACGGCGGAACGCCCGCGTCGAGGGTGGTGCTCACCGTGTACGCGAAGTACCCGTGGTACGGCGTGTTCTCGAACGTGTGGACGAGCAGCGGCCAGCGGGTCGTCATGCCCGGCTTGAACGGCCGGAGCACGTGAATCACCACCGAGCCGCCGGCGGTGCCGGCATCGAGCGTCACGGTGAAGTCGCCTTCGTCTGCCGCCCTGAAGTACGCCGCCGCGCCGAGCGCCGACGCGCCGGTCTGGGAACAGTTGCCGTCGTTGAAGGTCGCGGCGCCCGGAGCCTCGACGCCAAAGGTGCCGGTTGAAATGCCGTTGCCGAACTGATCGCTCCAGCTCGAGGTGATGGCCAGACAGTTGCCGGGCAGCCAGGTGGCCGGCGCGCCGGCGTCGATGCTGACGCTGGCGGGGGCGCCGGCGGTGACGACGTACGCCGCCTGCGTGGGCAGATAGTTCGCGGTCGACGTCACCGAGATGCTCACCGGCCCGGCGTGGACGGGGATGAACGAGAACGGCGCGGTGGCGGCCGTGACGCTCAGCATCGTCGCGGGCGAGGTGCAGTTCGAATCGCTGAAGTAGTTGATGCCGCCGTCGCCGTTCGACGACATCACGATCGGCACCGCGCTCGCCGGCGCCTCCGGTGCGCCGGCGTTCAACAACGTCAGCGTCTGGCTGGCGCACTGGCCGGCGACGATGGTGCCGCCGTCGAGCACCGCGAGCGCGGCGACACACGGCTGCGTGTCGCAGTCGGCATCGTCACACGCCACCACGCCATCGCAGTCGACGTCGAGGCGCGTGCCGCACCGCTCGGGGAGACTCGGGGCGCGTGAGACGTCGTTCGGCGCGCAGTCGACGGCGTCGACCGCGTGATCGCCGTCGGTGTCGGGCAGCGCGTCGAGCTTCGCTTCGACGGTGGTGATGTCGCCTTTCGTGAAGTGACCACTCGCGGTGACCACTCCGTTTCCCCAACGCGGTTCGGCGCAGCCGTTCGCCGACACCCACGCCTGCACCTTGAACTCCACGTCGTCGGGGAGGTTCGTGCCCTGCTGCACGGTCGCCGTGAACGAGCTGTTCCCCCCGGTGCGAGGCAGGGTGCTGACGCTCGGTTCGGTCGACGCGGAGCTCAGCGTGATCTCGAAACAACTGTCGGGCCGCGCCTGCGCGGTGGTGATGACGAGTTTGATCGCCGCGTCTTTCTTCGCGCACGCACAGACGCCCAGCAACACCACGAGCCAGAGTCGCCGCATGCCGGTGAACCTACCGAATCTGAGCGCCTACGGAGAGGTTCGGGAGGGAAGTACCGTCGTGTCGGGTTCGGGAAAAGTAAACCGGCGTACGATGATGTCGTCTATGTACACCGGTGCGTGCGTCACGTTGGAGCTCCGGAAACCGACGCTGCCCTCGCCGAGCGGGCTGCCGATGTTCGCGGTGCCCGAGCCGGGCGGGCCGACCGCCTGAAGCACGTTGCCGCACATGCGCACGAGCACGAGTGACCAGCCTCCCGCAGTCGGCCCGAGCGGCGGCGTGTTGATCGGCCCGAGGCCGGCGTACGACGTGGCGGCGATCGAGCTGCGCGGCACGCTGCCC
>JBEHYH010000540.1:0-4213 GCA_048498275.1 Myxococcota bacterium
GATCTGCAGCAACGCCTCGGCTCCCTCGTCACCCAGGTTCGCGAGCCGCGCTTCGATCTGCCCCGAGTCGGTGGCGTAGCGCAGCCGCTCGCCGACCGCGGCGCGCGTGAGGACGTCGAGTTCGAGCTCGCGCGGCAGCTTGCGCGCGGCGGCCAGGAACGCGCGCTGGGCCGGCTTGTCCCAATGCGGTTTTTCGAAGAGCGTGCAGATCTTCTCGATGGGCTTGCGCGCGTGGAGGGCCTGATCGGCGGTCAGCCCGGCGAAGGGGTCAGACGAGAACGCCCCCACCCAGAACGGAATCTCGACGCCCTCGAGTTGTTTTCTCGCGGCGGCGCTGACCCTGCCGTCTTCATCGGCCGCGAGCATCGACACCACGGCGATCTGCTCCGGTGTCTCGACGGGGAACGCCTCGGCAACGGCGAGCCGTATGCCCTCACGCGGGTCCTTCGCGAGCGTCTGGAGCTCCCTGAGTCGGAGCCCTGCGGACGCGAACCCCGCGAGGCTGCCCGTGCCATCGGCTTTCCATGGGCTCCACAGCGAGTCAGCGCCCGAGAGGCGCTCGATGATCTCCATGGCGAGCGGCCAGAGCGCGGTGTCGCGCACCTGCGCGATGCACTCCGCGCACGCGATGAGCATCGCGTGGACCGCGACGTTCGCGGCGTTCTTGCGTTGATCTTGCGGAACGCCGAATTCGCGCTCTTCGGTGTCGTCGAAGATCTCGAGCGCCTGCTGGCCCAGCGCGAGCAGCTGCTGGGTGGTGAAAAACCTGAAGGTCTCGTCGCCCATGTGCAACCCCTCGACCCGAGAATACTTTCGTGAGCAGACCTGCGCGCGTCACCTCACGTCAGTTCGCCAGCTCTGCGAGCTCTTCTTCGTTGGGCGCATGCGGGTCGACGGGCTCCACGTCCATCGGCGAGAGGTCTTCACCCGGCACCTTCACGCGCTTCTTCGGCCTGGAGGTGACCTGCGAAATCTCGAGCAGTTCTTTGAGCGGGGCGAGCGCCGCTTCAGCGAGCAGGCGCGCTTGTTTGCACGGCAGCTCGAGGCGATGCGCGGCGGCGTCGAGCTCGTCGCGGAGCTTCTGCGCGGTCTCATCGCTGAGCGGCTCCGTCGAGAACACGCCACGCCAGGTCGCGAACGCGGTGCGCATGGTGTCGAGCACGGGCACCACGACCGCGTACGACTCTTCACCGAACATGCGCTTCGCGTAGCCGGTGTTGAGGCGCTTCTCGAAGTCGGTGCAGAACTTCTCGAAGTCTTCGCGGTCGACCCTGCGCAACACGGGCAGCTTCAGTTTTCCGTACAGCGCCTCGAGCAACGGCGCGCGGCTGCCGGCGGCGAAGGTGATGCCCGCGTGCAGTTTCTCGACCGCGTCGACGGCGTTGTTCTGCAGCGTGCGTGCTTCGGTCTCGCGAATGCCATCCATCTCCGGCAGACGGAGCGCGCGCGTCAGCAGATCGCCGATGCCTTCACGCGCCTTCGCGACGCGCGCGTGCGCCTGATCGAGCCACGCCTTCTCGTCTTTGAGGCCCTGCTTCTTCGACAGCTCGGCCTGCGCAGCCGCGAGCCGCGAGAGCAGTTTTTCCGAGTGCGAGACGAGGTCGAACGCGTCGAGCAGCAGCGGGTTGATGACGGAATTTTCAGGCGTCATGAGGAGCGCGCCTTAGCACGCAGGGCGCTCAACGCGGCCTCGATGTCGCTCGGGAGCGGTGCTTCGAATTCGCGTTCGTCGATGCGCAGTTTCCACGCGTGGAGCGGGATGCGGCCGATGGCTTCGCCCAGCGTTTTGGCTTCCGCGTTGCCGTAGAGCCAGTCAGCGAGGAGCGGGTGCCCGATGTCGGAGAGCTGCGCGCGGATCTGATGCGTGCGGCCGGTGTCGAGGTCGATCTCCAACAGCGCGACCTCGTCGAACTGCTCGCGCTTCACCCACGAGAGCCGCGCGCGGCGCGCCGATGAAACCCGCGAGGTGTAGCGGCGTGGATCTTCGGGGTTTCGCCCGTACGGCGTGTCGAGCTTGCCGGTGGCTTCAGGCGCTCCGAGCACGAGCGCGAGGTACGTCTTCTTGATGCGCTTCTCTTCGAATGCGCGCTGCAGCGACGCCAGGGCGGCGTTCGTCTTCGCGAGCACGAGGCAACCCGTGGTGTCTTTGTCGAGCCGATGCGCGACGAACGCTCCAGTCATCGCAGCCACGGAATCACGTTCACCCGAAGATTCGACGACGAGGCCGGTGGGCTTGTTGATGACGAGAATCTCCGCGTCCTCGAAGAGTACGGACAACTGCACGCCCCCTCTCCCGCCCGCGGGAGTGGGTTGGAGTGAGGGCCGAACATCTTCCACCTCAACCACCACTTCTTCACCGCCGAACACGCGCCGCAGCGGCTTCGCCACCTTGCCGTTCACCTTCACCTTCCCCTCGGCGAGCAGCTTCTGGAGCTTCGCTTTGGGAATGCCCGGTAACCACTTCGCCAGCGAGGCATCGAGCCTCGGCGGCGAACCCGGTGGAACGGTGAATCTCTGCGCAGCCATGCGGCGCGCTTTAGCTGCTAATGCCGCCGCATGTCTGAGTACGTGTTCCGCGAAGCGACGCCGGCCGACGACACGGCCATCGGCGAGCTGTTGGTGCAGTCCTTCGTCGAGCAATACGCGCGCAAGCTCCCCGAGGTCGAGCTCACCGAGCAGAGGAAAACCGATCTGCGCGCGGTCGCCGCGAAGCGCGAAGTCGCGAAGGTGTGGGTCGTGGAGCACGAGCGGCGCGTCGTCGGCACGGTCGCGGTGTGGCCTCCGAAGGCGAAGGGCAGCGAGGCGTGGATTCCCGGAGCCGCGGACCTGCGTCATCTCGCGGTCGCAGCGGATCATCGCGGTGGCATCGTGTCGCGGCTGCTGCTCGATGGCGCCGAAACATGGGCGCGTGAGCACCGGTGCGAATGCGTGTGTCTGCACGTGCGTCGCGGCGCGCTCGGCGTCGCGAACGTGTACACGCGTCGCGGCTACGTGCGCACGCCCGAAGGCGATCTCGACAAGTTGCCCGAGGTTTTCCTCGAAGCGTTCGTGCTCCACTTCACGCGCCGCTAAAACGCTGGCGCATGATCGACGACGCTAGGAATCGTTCCGTCATCGGAAGACTGCTCGAGGAACTCTCGTGGGTTGGCTCGACGATTCGTGACTATCGGCAGGGAGGTCGCGGCTACGAGAACGTGCTCACCGCCGAGGTGCTTCTCGCGCTGGACTTTCTTCCGCGTCGAGCATTCTTCGGCCGCGTGATCGAGGGCGCGGTCGGTGCAACAGAGGCGCGTCAGTCTTTCCTCGCAACGATCGAGGAGGCCGCGTTCACACTCCTGCCCGGCAATCATGAACTCTCGAAGACCGTCTCCGTGCAGCCCGACGGCATCATCGAGTCACCGTCTTCGTTCGCGCTGGTCGAGGCGAAGCGCATCAAATCGAGCGCGTTCCAAAGCGAACAACTCGCGCGCGAGTACCTGCTGCTGCTGCGCGATTCGGCGCGGAAGACTGTTCCGCCGAAAACACCGCTGTTCTTGCTGATTCTCGGCCAACCCCCTCCGGTACGCGTGAAGGGCAACGGTCGGATGGAAATCAAACAGGCGCTTTCCCGTGACCTCAGAGCAGTGCACAAAAAGTCCGACGCGCTTGGCTTTGGCATCGAGAGAGCGGAGGAACTCGTCGACAAAGTCGTGTGCTGGACCACGTGGGACCGCATCGCTCAAGCGATTCGCGCTGCTCAGTTGGAGTTCAAAGTCGACGACGCTTCTCTCAAAGGCACAGTCGATCGGCTCGCGGCATCAGCCCTCGCCGCGATCGAGTGGCACTCGAAGTAGTGCTCAGTCGCCGCCGAACAACGCGTCGAGCGCGCCGGGCGATTCGAGCGAGTCGAACGCCCACGTCGCACCGACCTCGAGCAACGCTTTCGCCGAATGCATGCCGGTGCCGACGCCAAGAGAGCGCGCGCCGATGGCCTGCGCGGCCTGAACGTCTCGCGGCGTGTCGCCGATGATGATGACCCGCGCCTTCGCGAGCTCGACACCGAGCGCCTGCGCGCCACGCAGCGCACCTGCACGAATCAGTTCAGGCCGTGACTCGTTGTCGTCACCGAACCCGCCGAACGCGAACTGAGAAAACAACTGCACGCGTTCCAACTTCGCGCGGGCGCCTTCACGAATGTTCCCGGTGCCGAGCCCGACGGCGTGCCCGAGCTTCA
>JBEHYH010000541.1:0-4211 GCA_048498275.1 Myxococcota bacterium
ACGAAGACCTGCTCGCGGCCGGCGTCATCGACCCCGCGAAGGTCACCCGCTGCGCGCTGCAGAACGCCGCGTCGGTGGCGTCGCTGCTCCTGACCACCGAGGCGATGATCGCCGACAAGCCCGCCAAGAAGAAGGGCAAGGGCGGAGCGGGCGGCGGCGCCGATTACGGCGAAGACATGGACATGTAACCAGCGAAGACGAGGCACCCGCCGCGCGGTTGCGGCGGGCGAGCGCAGGCAAGCGACAGCGACGCCTGTGCCGCCGAGTCGAGCCAGTAACCGAGAGCGCCCCGTTCCTTCGCTGGAGCGGGGCGTTCGTTTTTCGGTAGGGTCGCCGCCCAATGAAACAGCTTTTCTTTGCAGCGACTTTTCTGACGTTGGCGGCGTGCCCTCAGGCGCCGGATCCCGATCTCGAATGTGATGCGTCTCCGACGGCGCGCACGCTGGCGACCGACGTGCAGCCGATCTTCACCGCGAAGTGCGCGCTCTCGGGCTGCCACGACGCGACCTACGCGACCTCGTACGGCGATTTCTCCACCGCCGAGAAGAGCGCCGCCATCGTGAACAAGAAGTCGCTCTACGCCGGCAAGAACGCGACGCTGAAGGTCATCGACCCCAACGCGCCCGCGAACAGCTCGATGTGGCTCAAGGTGCTCGGAGGCCAGCCCGCCGGCCGCACCGGCCCCAAGGGTGAGAACGTGCTCGATCGCATGCCATACGAAGAAGATCCGCTCCCCGACGCAGACAAGAAGATCCTCAAGGACTGGATCTGCACGGGCGCGAAGTAGGCGCTACGCCGTCTTCCGCTTCGCCGCCGCCATCGGGTTGCGCCGCATGTCGGGCGTGCCCGAGGGGAACTCGACGAACTCGCACATCTCGCAGAGCCGGCTGTAGATGCGATCGCCCACGCGGTCGCACAGCAGCTTCGAGTCCTTCGCCGACTCCAGCACCGAATCGGTCGAGAAGTAGCCGCGCTGCGAACGCTCCTCGGGCGCCTTGAGCGAGTAGTTGGTTGCGAACAGCGTCACCTTGCCGGCGTTGTACCGGCGGGCGATCAGCTCATCGAGCGTCTCGAGCTCGAACTGCGACCCGCGGCCCTTGCCCAGCTCGCCGATGGCCAGCACCTCGATCTGCGAGAGCGGCCCGATGATCTCCCCGCCCGACTTGCCGTCCTGAAACCCACGGCGGATCTGCGAGTACAGCAGCGAAATCTCCACGTACCCGGTGCGCACGCCGACCTCGAGCGAGAGGTGCTTGAGCGTCGCCGCGAGCAGGTGCGTCTTGCCGGTGCCCACCGGCCCCGAGAGCACGTACCCGCGCGGAGACGGCCAGCGGAACGCGAAGTCGCGCACCAGTTGCAGCGCGCGGTGCTGTTCACCATTCGAAGGCTTGTACGAATCGAACGTGGCCTGCGCCTGCACCGCCGGCAGGTGCGCCGCGTTGAACATCTGCACGCGCGCCTCCAGCCTGCGCGTCGCGCACGGAGCCACGACCTCGTAGTCGCGCCCGTTGGTCTTCACGATGGTGCGCACCAGGCCCGTGCCGCCGCAGTCGGGGCAGTCTTCGAGCTTCTGGTTGAGCTTTGCCCACGCGAAATCGCCGGAACGTTCGAAGGTGATCACGGGTGTCTCCTCACCACAAAGCGGGCAAATCGTACGCCTGACGGGTCAACGCCACGCGATGAAACTGGAGCGACGCGCGACGTGCGGCCGCCGAAAACGAAGCGGCCTTCTGGCTCAAAACCTGCGCCTCACGCAACAGCTCGAGGCGCCGCGAAAAGGGCAGGGCGCGCAACAGCAACAGCAGCACCAGCGCCTCCTGCCGATCGGCGCCGTCGTAGTCGGCGGGCATCGGTAGCTTCTCGAGCCACGCGGGCGCGCGCGGCTTCGTCGCCTTCTTCACCGCGGCGACGAGCTTCTCGTGACGCTGTTCGTGAATCGGCGCCTCGGTGGCGTTCTCGGAGGTGCGGCCGGCGGAGATGCGCTGGTACTTCGAGATCTCCAGCTCCACGTGCTTCTTCGCGCCGCGCAGCGAGAAGAGGCGGCCGTCTTCCTCGACCGCGTCCCACAGGGCTGCCTCGGCGGCCTTGCGGATGCCGCGCGCCACGACCTCGAACGGCACCTCGAGCGCCGCCCAGTGGTCGACGAGATCGAGATCGACGGCGGAGAAGCTGACGCCATGCCCGCGGTAGGTCACGAAGCAGTCCTGAACGCGTTCGTGAAAGGTGGCGCTGTCAGGAAGAAGACTCATGAAACGTGCGGAGGCGTGTACTGTGTTCTTGACACCTTGGAGTGCGATTCGTAATAGCCGCCGCGCTTCAAAACGCGTCCTTAGCTCAGTGGTAGAGCATCACCTTGACACGGTGGGGGTCGGAGGTTCGAAACCTCCAGGACGCACACGAAAGCCCGCGAGAAATCGCGGGCTTTTTTCGTTTCAAGATACCCTCACGCGCATGGTCGGCCGACTCGGGGTGTGGTCAGTCGCGTTGTTTCTGTGGAGCGGATGCGCCGGTGTTTCCTTGAAGAAGGGGCCCGCCTTCACGAACAGCTCGCTCGACTACAACGCCAGGCAGCTGCACTCCGTGGAGCTCCAGGGCGACGTGGAGCCGGTGTTGGAAGCGGTGACGATTTCCATGACGGAACGCGGTGCGCGACTGCTTCGACGCTCCATGGTCGACGGACACCCGATGCTCGTGTTCCGGGTCTCCGCTGAGACGGGCTCGACGGCTGTGGAGCGCGGCTACTACCGCGCACCGCGGAAGCAGGTGAACGTCTCCGTGAGCAGATATCGCGCGACGACGAACATCTCTTCATTGAGCTACGGCTCGCTTTTCTATTTCGAGGCGCTGCCGTCAGGCCGCACCACGACGTTGCGAGCGCTCGGCGTTCCGACTGTTTCGAACATCGTGGCTTGCCCGCAACCGGTGCAGCGGTTCACCGTGTGCGCGCCATACACGCTCGAACAAGAGGTGCCCTCCGGTGAAGAGGCTCAATCCGTCCCCCAACTCGTGAGCGATGCAGCGGGTGTTTCCGTGAGCGGGAACACTGAAGCAGAGGTGCTCAACGGCCTGGTCGCCGAACTGCAGGGCTTCAGGTGGCAGAAGTTTCTGCGCGAGTCGCAGGCCCCTCGGGAGGTACCGCAGTCGAACATCGACAACGCTTTCGACGCTCCGCAGGTCGACCAACTCTGACGCCTCCCGATATGGTCGCGCGCAATGCGTGGGCGGCGGGGAGGTTCGACAGGGGCTGTCGTTTTCGCGTCGCCGCGCAGTCACCAAACACAGGGAGCACCCATGGCGGCGAAGACGCAGAAGGCAGACGTGTGGTTGCAGAAGGCGCGCAAGTTGGACCCGAAGGCCGTGCAGAAGTTGAACTTCGACCCGGTCGAGGCGAAGCCCGCGCTTCGTGAGGGCCTCAAGCAGCTTGGCAAGTGGCGCGCGTACCTCATCAAGAATCACAAGGGCTTCAACCTCGCGGAGTTCGACGCGCTGCTGGAGCTCGTCGATCGCGTCATCGTTCAGCAGCGCATCGTGCAGACGGCGGTCGGCAGCCGGCCGCTCAAGGAGGTCTTGCCCGCCGCGCTGGAGTGGCGCCGGAAGTTGCTCCCCTTCACGGAGAGCCTCGTGGCCGGCGGGCGGGTCGATGGCGCGCGCTACGCGGCGGTCTTGAAAGGGTACGGCTCGGTCGACAACGTGACTGACGTCGCTGATCTGGTGGCGTTGCTCACGCCGCACGTGAAGCTCGTCGAGGCCGCGTTCGGCAAGGGCGCGCTGACGCAGGCGTCGCTCGCGAGCAATGAAGCGCTGGCGGCGATGGGCGTGAACCAGGCTCCGACGGTCGAGGTGGAGGCGGCCGCGGACCTTCGTGATCGCTACGCGACGCTCGTCGTTCAGGGCCACGATCGACTGCGTTCTGCGTTGGCGGCGGCGACCACCTACCGCGACGCGGTGACGCTCGTGCCGCCGCTCGTGCGCGGGAGCAGCCCGAAGAAAGCCGACGCACCCTCAGACACGCCGAAGCCGCCGTCGCCCTGAGCGCGAGACTCCCCCGGGAGTGGGTGATTCGGGAGCGTCCCGAAAAAGGGACTCCCCGGGAGTGGGTGATTCGGGAGCGTCCCGAAAAGGGGACTCCCGGGGGAGTGGGTGATTCGGGAGCGTCCCGAAAAGGGGACTCCGGGGGAGTGGGTGATTCGGGCGTTTCCCGAAAAGTGGAC
>JBEHYH010000542.1:0-4209 GCA_048498275.1 Myxococcota bacterium
TTCGGGGAAGCTCGCTTTCGTAACGGGGCGATACGCGTGTGGTCCGACCCCCCGTGCTTTTGCTTCGGTGCACTGCACTTCTGCGTCGACGCCCGTGCGTTCGCTCTGACTGCGCGCGCTTCGCACCGGCGCGATGCGAGTCGCGCGTCCACCAACGCAAGACGCCGAGCGACCATGCGATCGCCCGGCGTTCAAACTGCGACGAGCTCTCTTACGGCGCGGTGATGCGACCGACGAACAGCGCGGCACCCGTAGGGCGATCGAGAATCACGTAGATGAACGGGCGATCGATGGTGATGACGTCGTCGATCACCGCTCCGAGCTTCACGACCGCCGCCGTCGCCGCCGCTGCTTCCGTACCCGCTTCGTCGGTCTTCACCACCGCTTCATGCACGACGGTCCCCAGCACCAGCGGAGCCGACGTCGAGATGCCCGAGAAATCGGCGCCGTCGTAGGCCGCCGTCATGCCCAACTGCTTGAGCACGTCATCGAGCCGCGCCTGCGTATGCGCCTCGAACTTCGGCAGACGCACCGAATGGAACGTCTCCGTCTCGAGCGCGGCCTTCAGTGAACGCAGCTTCGCACCGTCGAGCGACGCCTCGAACGACGCGAACCCGGCGACCTGCGGCGCGAGCACCAGCAACGACACCTCACCGCCGTCGTACGGCAGCTCGAGCACGTCGACGCCGTCGATCACCGCGTGGCTCGAAGAGATGCCGGAGCCGCTCATCATCTTCACGCTCGCCGTCGAGCCGTCGAGCTTGTGGAAGTCGCCGTCGTGCGTGTCTTCCTTCTTGAACGGCTTCGACCACGCGGCGTTGAAATAGAGCGTGTTCACCAGCGCGAGCCGCGTCGACGAATCGATGGTGCCGCGCGCCAGCAGCTCGGGAATCAGCCCTTCGGTGTTCGTCTTCACCCAGTCATTGATGGCGACGCGCGACGGCTCCGCCTGCTTCTCGAAGTCGAGCAACGAGACACCCGCGCCATACTCCGTGGCCAACAGGTCAAGGTACGCGCCTTCGATGGCGAAGTTCTTCTGCGAGAAGATCTGATTGTTGGTGCGCAGCTTGAACGCCTTGCCGTCCTTCGACTTCGCGCCGACGCCACGCGAGGTGACGTCGAGGTCGATGGTGTTCATCGCGCGATGAAACGCGGCGTCGTCGAGTTGCACGTTGAGCGCCTGCTTGATGCCCGCGGCCGTTTCGCCCTTCGCGCCACCGAGCAACATGCCGAGCACCGTCGAAACGCTCGAGGGCGAGAACGCGGCGTTGCCATCGCTCCCGGCGACCGAGCGGTACACGCTGAAGCCGAAGGTGTTGAGTGAATCGACGGTCACCTTCACGTCGGCGTCGGGCGCGGCGGTGGTGATGCGGTCTTGCTTCGACTTCACCATCTCGCCGGGCGGAGGGACGTTCGGCTCACACGCGCACAGCAGCACCGCAGCAGTCACCAGGAGTGATCGAAAGGTCATGGTGCGCGGCCCTGTGCAAACTCGCGACCAGCCGCAAGCGCGCGAAACCGCGAGCGTTCTCACTTCAGAAATTTGAGAAGTGCGCGCTGCAGGGGCATCGTTGTCGCGACCGTGGCCCCGCCTCCCTTTCAAGCCGGCAAACCGCCGACGAGCTTCTTCCGCTCGGTGCTCCACGCGTGGAACGGGCTCATTCACACCGTCGTGCACCAGCGCAACATGCGCATGCACATCATCTCGGGGCTGCTGGTGAGCCTCGTCGGCGCGGGCATTCCCCTCGGGCTCGCGGAGAAGGTGACGCTCATCTTCTGTGTGTTGCTGGTGCTCTTCGCCGAGATGCTGAACTCCGCGCTCGAGCAGCTCGTCGACCTCGCCATTCAGCAGTTCGACGAGAAGGCGAAGCTGACCAAGGACATCGCGGCGGCCGGCGTGCTGGTGCTGGCGATCGGCACCATCGTCATCTTCGCCGCGGTGGTCGTGCACAACGGCGGCACCATCATGGCCAACCTCGAGGCGGTGCAGCGTCAGGTGCTGTGGGGCGTACCGCTCGTCTTCTTCGGTGGCGCGCTGATGCACGAGCAGAAGAAGCCGGCGTGGCTCGACGCGATGTTTGCGATCGCAGCGCTCGGCTTGTGGGCGGTCATCGCCAACTGGAGCGAGAGCTACGTCTTCGCGGCGATGATGCTGGGGTTGCTGATCGTCTGCATCGCGGCAGCCTGGAAGCGGCGCGCGGAAACGAACGCCTGAAAAAACAAAGCCCGGCATCAAGCCGGGCTTCACACTGCTCACCCCGTCTGAGGCTCCGTCCCCGGCGCCAGGCCGGAGCGCGAGCGCGCAGAGGGGTTTGCACTCGTCACGCCGAGACGCGGGGGTTTTCCTGCGTCGTCTTCGTGTCCACCGTGTGCTCCGCTTTCAGGCCGGTCGTGACCTGATCGATGAGTTCGGTGGCGATATCCAGAATCTGGTTCGGAGTGTAACCGCCCGCGCGGAGCTGCGCGAAGAACGTGTGCGCCAGAATCTTGGTGCCCTTCTTGTCGATGCTCATGTTCTGCCCTCCAAAAGTGTGACGCGGGCCTCTACATGCTCCGTGCCACGCTCATTGACGTTTGGAACAGCGTCTTTCCGGCATGTTGCAGTCGTCGACTGTCGCGATCTGCGAAGGTGCTTACGCAGCGCACTGCGCATTCCGCGCACCGGTGGAAGCGGCTTACCAGTGCCTTTGAAAGCGGGCATAAGCCGCCGCCGTGCCGTCGTACCGCGTCAACAACCTCGCGCTCTGGCTCGACGAGCCTGAATCGCTGCTGGGCAAGAAGGCCGCCGAGAAGCTGGGCGTCACCGCGTCTGACTTTTCGCAGGTGCGCGTGGTGCGCAGCGTGCTCGACGCCCGCAAGAAGAACAGCCCCCGCTACATCCACACCGTGGAGGTCGACTTCGCGCCCGGCAAGCTGCCGAAGACGATGCCGCCCGATGTGAGCCCGGTGGAGCCGCCGCTCCCACAGGCGCTGCCGGTGAAGAAGCAGCCGAAGTACCTGCCGGTGATCGTCGGCATGGGCCCCGCGGGCCTCTTCTGCGCGTGGGAACTCGCGTTGCGCGGCGTGAAGTCGATTCTGTTGGACCGCGGTAAGGACGTCATCGAGCGCCGCAAAGACGTCGCCAGGCTGATGCGCGACGGCACGCTCACGCCCGAGAGCAACATGAGCTTCGGCGAAGGCGGCGCCGGCGCGTACACCGACGGCAAGCTGTCGACCCGCATCAATCACCCGCACGTTCGCCGTGTCATCGAGACCTTCGCGAAGTACGGCGCGCCTGATCGCATTCTCGTGCAGGGCAAACCGCACATCGGCTCTGACCTGCTCCCGTTGGCCGTCGAGAAGATGCGGCAGGACCTCCAGGCGATGGGCGTCGAGGTGCGCTTCAACACGCGCGTCGATGATCTGTTGTCGAAAGACGGCCACATCACCGGCGTGAAGCTCGCCGACGGCACGGAGCTGAAGACCGACCGCGTGATTCTCGTGCCGGGCAACTCGGCGCGTGAATTGTTCGAGAAGTTCGCGGCTGACGAGCGCGTGTTCATCGAGCCCAAGCCGTTCGCCATCGGCTTCCGCGCTGAGCACCCGCAACTGCTCATCAACGAGATTCAGTACGGCGACAAGGTGGCTGATCATCCCAGGCTCCCGCCCGCCGACTACAAGCTCGCGGAGAACCTGAGCGTCGATGGCGACGTGCGCGGCGTGTATTCGTTCTGCATGTGCCCCGGCGGCATCGTGGTGCCCACGCCGACCGAAGACGGCATGCAGTGCACCAACGGCATGTCGAACTCGCACCGCAACGCGAAGTACGCGAACGCGGGAATCGTGGTGTCGGTGACGGTCGAAGACTTCGCGAAGGAAGGCTTCACCGGGCCGCTCGCGGGCATCGGCTTTCAGCGCCATTGGGAAACGAAGGCCTACGAGCTGGGCGGAGGGAAGTTCTTCGCGCCGGCGCAGCGAATCCCCGACTATCTCGCGGGCCGGCTCAAGGCGCCGCTCGGAGGCACCACGTACCGCCCCGGCCTCGCGCACGTCGACCTGAACCGGTTGTTCCCCGAGTTCCTCACCAATTCGCTCAAACAGGCCATTCGCGCGTTCGACAAGAAGATGAAGGGCTTCAGCTCCGGGGAAGGCACGCTCATCGGCATCGAGGCGCGCACCTCGACTCCGCTGCGCATCCCGCGCGACGAGAAGATCCAATCGATGTCACTC
>JBEHYH010000543.1:0-4196 GCA_048498275.1 Myxococcota bacterium
ACCATAATCGGCCACTTTTTGTGGCAGTTGCGAGTATAGCCCGCCACCCGTGGTGCCCGCGCCGCCGCCCGTCGAACCGTCACCGCCGCCGGTGGTGCCCGCGCCGCCGCCCGTCGTTCCATCACCACCGCCGGTAGTGCCCGCGCCACCGCCCGTCACGCCCACGCCGCCGCCGGTGTTGCTGGACCCCCCTCCGGTTCCAGTCGAAGCAACACACGCCCCGTTTTGACAAACATTGCCCTGCTGACACACGGCGCAGACGTTGCCGCCGAGCCCGCATGCGGCCGAGGAGCTCACCGACACATTCACGGGGATGCAGTCGTCGCCCGAGAGACAGCCGCCGCATTCCTCCGCCGGCTGACAGGCAGACACCAGAAGAAGAACGGCACCACAGAGCAGAGAAAGTCGGTTGCGCATGATCACGGAAAATCCTGAGGGGAAAAGTGTGGCTCAGGCCTGTGACACACAGCCGGCCCTCCGTGAGCAAGAAATGTGAAAACCATTCAGGCGCTCAGCCAACGCACGAGCGGTTCGCCGCTTTCAGTACCGGCAGAAGCGCGGCCTTCTGAGCGCCTCTCAGTGGAGAAACGTGTGCGCCGCCCACGCCGAATAGACGACGAGCGCCACGAACGTGGAGCGGATGCCTGCTTCAGCGACGACTGCTCCGCGTTTTCGTTGGTCCCACGGTGAATCGCCGAGCGCCGTGAGCTCACGAAAGACGGGGCGCGCTCGAAGTGTGAGCAGCGCCGCGGCGAGCACCGACAAGGCGCTGCCAACCGCGAAGTTCACCGGCATCACGAGCGGAGCGAAGACCGCGAACACGTAGCCGAGCCGGCTCCAGCCCTCGTGCGGCGGCCGGCCGGGTTCGAACGCGCGTGACCAATCGGGTTCGCCTTGGAGCTCGACGCCGTGGGTGACGACGGCGGTACGCAACCTCGAGACGTGGGCGCTCGTCAGCTTCCGGCGAATCAACGGCGCGCCGCGCGGCCGCGTGGTCCAGACGGTGATGGCGTTCTTCGTGTTGGGGTCGAACACCTGAATCGCGCGCTCGGTGCGCGGCCCGTTTCTGTATTGAATGACCCACTCGCGTTCGCGCGCGACCGCCGCCCGCCAGGGGATGACGGTGCGTCGATCAGGCCCGTCCCATTCGATGAGCACGTCGCCGTCCCACGTGACCTTCGCGACGAGCGGTTGACGCGCTCGAAGAACGAGGAGCGCGGCGAGCCACGGAGCGATGACCATCAGGAACATCATCGCGGCGCCTCCGGCGACGTCGACCACCTGAGAATGGCGCGCGTGTTCGAAATCGAACGGCAGCGTCAGCATCATCAGCCACGTGCACGCGGGAATCATGCCGAACACGCCGGCGGCCACGAGGAGGTAGAGCTGCTCGCCGCCGAAGCCCAACTTGATTTCATGCTCCGCGTTCGCGCTCACAGGGGCCATCAAACGCGGCGCCATCTTTTCGTAAACCGCCGGCGCGTGAGCATTTTGCTGACCTCAGCGTTTGCGAAGCGACTCGCGGAGCTGCGCGACGATGGCTTCGATCTGCGCTTCGGTCGCGCCCGGCCCCAGGTTCTTGATGGCCACCTCGCGCATCGCCGCCTCGTCACCGCGCGCCGCACGCAACGCGAGCGAGAACATGTCGCGCATCCTGCTGATCGCTTCGACGGCCTCTGGAGACTCCATCGATTTGTCTTTCGCCACGAATGCCTCCTCCGAGTCGAGATGATGCCGTGATTTCAGCGTTTCGGTTCGACGACCCGCCCGTCGGGCATCACGACCGTCGGCGTTTGTCCGCGCCACGCGAGCTTCACTTCGCGGCACACGTCTTCGGTGAACTCGAACGGCTCGAACCCGCGCTTCACGTTCCACGTCGCCCAGAAGCAACGTTCACCTTCGAAGCGCTTGAGCAGCACGAAGTCACCGCTCCACGCCGAAGCCTGAAACGGCACGCCGACCGCGAGCCACGGCAACTCGGCGACCTTCTCGAGCGTCGGCGGGCGCGTCGCGTGAATGACGTACGCGCTCTTCGCGGTCACGAAGCCGAGCGTGTCGGCGGCGTTCCACTCCACTTCGCCGATCATCCCATTCAAAGGCCGGCTGACGTCGCAGCTCCCGGTGTCGATGAGCACCAACACCTCGGGCGCTGACGATTCACTCGTCGCGATGAACTCCGGAGTCGTCGAGTACGTGCCAATCGCTTCGGCGACTCGGCGCCCGTCACACTCGACGAACACGCTCGCGCCCGCGTGTTCCCAGTTCAGCGGCGAGCTCAGCGGGTGCGAGACGATCTTCGCGCGCCCGGCGACGCGCAGCACCGAGTCGCGCTTGCACGACACGAACGCGAGCAACACCAGCAACCAGCGAGCGCGCATCACGCCATCAAACGGCGCAGCAGACGCTCGGTGAAGTCGAGGCTGGTGTTGAACTGCGCCTCATCGATGTTCGACCAGGTGTCCGTCGGGTAGTGGTACTGCCGCGGCGCGCCGATGTACTCGTCGACGCAGGTGAGCCCCGCCGCGTTCCACCCGCGGAGCTGAAACGCGAGCGCGTCCGTCGCTCCGGTGGGGATGATGAACTGCGGCACCGTCAGCGGGCCTTCGGCGCTCACCGCCTCGATGTCGGCCTTGATGCGCGGCGGCACCGGCACGCGCCACAGTTCACCTTCTTCGACATAGCGAAGCGTGCCGTTCGAGAGCGTGTCGACCACCACGATCGTCGTCTCGTCTTTCTTCCATTCGCCCGACTTCTCGAGCTGCTCCGCGAGCCGAATCGAACCGCCGGTGCCGGCCTCTTCAGCGCCGGAGAAGATGACGACCAGCTCCACACCGTCGGGCACCTTCCCCGCGAAGCGATGCGCGAGCTCGACGCTGCCGCTGCAGCCAGACAGGTTGTCGCACGCGCCCGGCACCACCGTGTTTCGCGCGACGACGTCGACGTTGGCGATGAACGTGATGAACGCGGGGAGGGTCAGCGCCCAATAGAGCCAGAGCGGCGCCAGCCAGAAACTCCCGAGCGCGAGGAAGTCGAGCACCGCCAGCAACGCCACCGTCAGCGTCGCGAGGCCGAGCTGCTTCTTGAACCAGAGGAACGGCTTCGGCGGCTCCCTGGTCGCGAGGCGGATGAGGGTCGGGTGGAAGATGAGCCCGGTGAAGGCGGCGTCAGCATGCGCCATCAACACCACGCGCTTCCTGAACGTGCCCTTCGCCGGCAGCGTGGCGATGAGGTTCTGCGAGGAGATCTGCGGGAGCACCCCTCGCAGCGGGCCCACCATGCGCAGCGATTCGAGCGTGTACGAAACCGCCGCGAACAGATGTAGCGCGATCGCCGCGCCGAGCGACCAGTACGAGACCACGGTGCCCAGCACCGCGAGGCCGAAGGTCAGCATCAACGCGAAATAGAGGTGCTGCCCGAAGCGGAACGGCCGCCAGCTCAAATGGAAGCCGAGCGTCTCGAGCTCCGCGCCCAGCTTTTCCTGCACGGCCTTTTCGAGCGGCGTACCGGTGAGCCGCCGCGCGCCGAGTTCTTCGAGCTGGCGAACTCGGTCCAACGGCTTCGGGCGGGTGTTGAGCGCGTTCATCGCCTGCCCTCATGCCACACCCGCGCGGGAGAAAGGTCGCCGCCCCCGGAAACCCGAGGGAGATTGACGAGCGCGCTCCCGGTTGAGAAACCCGCGACTGCCCGTGTTCAAGATCGGCCGCCTCGCAGAACTCTCCGGCTTCGAGCCCACCCTCCTCCGCGCGTGGGAGCGCAGGCACCGGCTCCTCGAGCCCGAGCGCCTCGAGAACGGCTACCGCGTGTACACGAACCAGGACCTCGCGGTGCTGATGCGAATCCGCGAGCTGCTCGCGCAGGGCGCCAGCATCGGCGACATCGCGCGCATGGGCCGGCAGGCGCTGCTCCACGAGGCGAGCGGTGGGCTGGCGACGCTGGCCGACGCCGACCTGCTCGACGGCCGCCACCCCGATGTCGCGTGGGCGATTCTCGATGCGATGCCGTGCGCGGTGCTGGTGACCGACACCAGGGGGCTCGTGCGCTGGGCCAATCGCGGCGTGCTGGTGCTGTGCGGCTACGACCTGTCGGAGCTTCACGGCCTGTCGCCCGGCAAGATGCTGCAGGGGCCGGGCACCGAGGCCGCCGCCGTCGTGGCGCTGCGAGAAGGCATCGCGCAGAAGCGGCCGGTGAGCGCCCCG
>JBEHYH010000544.1:0-4195 GCA_048498275.1 Myxococcota bacterium
ATTTTTGTCGATAACCAAAAACAGGGGGGCCGGGTCGACGTGGTCGCCGCGCACCGACGTGTGGTCGCTCGGGCGAATGCTCGAGGAGCTCCTCGGTGACGCGAACGCGCCGGAGCTGCGCGCCATCGCCGCGCATGCGCTCGCCGCGCCCGAAGACCGCTACGCCGACGCGGGTGCGCTCGCCGAAGAGCTCGCGCGCTGGCTCGATGGCCGGCCGGTGGCTGCGTACCGCTATTCACGCACCGAGCTCGTCGCGCGCTTCGTGCGGACCTTCCGCGCTCCGCTCGCGATCATCGGGCTCGCGCTCGTCGTCACCGCGACGCTGGTCGGCCTCGCGTGGCGTAGAGCCGCGAATGAACGCAGCGTCGCGCGGGCCGCCGAAGCCCGGCTGCTCGTCACGCAGGCGCGGCAGGCCCTTCAAACCGGCGCGCTCCCGGAGGCGATCGTCATGGCCGCGCACAGCAACGCGCTCGTGCCATCCGCTGCCGCTGCGGGCGTGCTCGCGCAGGCGCGCGCGTATGTCTGGCCCCGGCTGGTGACGTCGCGACCGCTCGAGTGTGACCGCGTGGTGCCGAGCCCCGACGCCACGCGCTGGGTGTGCGTCAAACCGAACGGCGCCTCGCTCGACGACGAGCACACCTCGACGCCGCTCGCGCCGTTGATTCTGAAGGCGGCCTTCAGCGCCGACGGCGGTCGTCTGGTGTTCGTCGACAAGGCGCGCGGGCTGGTCGTTCGCGACGCGCGCACCGGCGCTGAGACCATCGTCGATGCGCACCCCGTCGATACCGGGCGGTTGGTGATCGGCGTGTCCAATGACGGGGTGCGCGCGTTCTCCGGCAATGGCGGTTGGGTTCGCGTGGTGACTCCGAGTGGGGTGACGCGGTGCGAGCCACCGGCCGATGCCGTCGGTTGGCAGGTGATGGAGCTCGATGATGCGGGGCTGTTGCTCGCGCGCGGAGACGGCGGCGGCTGGTTGCGCTGCGACGCAGCAGGCACCCGGCCGGTCGATCTCGCGGGGCTGCCGCCGGCGACCGCGAACGACGTGCTCGGGTCGGTGCGACCGCTCGGGGCTCAGCGCTGGCTCCGGGGCACGACCGAGGGCGAGCTCGATCTGCTCGCGCCCGGCGCGCCGCGTACGCGGCTCGCACGACTCCCCCGCGCCGCGACGGTGGAGTGGCTCGCGCCCGCCGATGACGACACCGTGTGGCTCCACCTCGCGAAGGGCGGCCCGCTGCGCATCGCGAAGGGCAGCGGTGAAGTGGTGTCGGCGTTGCCGGAGCTCGATCGCGGCCCGGTGGTGCCGCTCTCCGGGGGCATGGTGGTGTCGTTCGGGCGCACCCGGCGCGCGGTGTGGCGCTTCGAGGGTGCGCGGGGCATCACCACGCAGAGGTTCGCGCACGGCGCCTCCGACATCGCCAGGGGGCCGGTGACCGGGGCGCTCTCGTATTTCGGCAGTCAGGGGCTGGTCGAGCGCGTCGAGGCGCGGGGCGATGCGCTGAGCAGCACGGAGCTCGACACGGCCGTCGTCCAGAGTGGAGTCAACGACGAACGTGAAGACACGTTGTGGGTCCCGACGCGGCGAGGGGGGCCGCTGCTGGAGGAGCTCGACGCGCGCACGCTCACGCCGCGACGCACGGTCGCGGGCATCCTCGGGAAGCACATCGGTTGGCTCGGGCCGTCGACGTTGTGGGTCACCGGGTACGGCGAGCTGTGGACGGTCGACGTCACGAACCTGCAGCGCACGCGCGTCGGTGACGAATCGGAGCGCCGCGCGTGGGTCTCCGCCGCGCGGACGGACGGGCGCCGGGCCTGGCTCCTCGACGAACATGGGGTGATCGCGGTGCTCGACGCCGGCGGCCTGCGCGACGTGGGCGTTCACCCCGGCGCGTTGCTCATCGCCGGCGGTCCCGAGGGCTTCGCGATCGCCGATCGACACACGCTCGTGCTGTATGCAGCCGATGGCCATGAGCGCAGGCGCGTGACGCTCCGCGCGGAGCCGACGGCGCTCGACATCGCACCCGACGGCAGCGCCATCGCCATCGGCTCGCTCGATGGGAGCGCGACCATCCTCTCCACCGACACCCTGCTGGAGCGCTTCGTGTTCCTCTCCCACGGCGAGCGCGTGTCGGCGATGGTGTTCGGTGCGACGGCGGCCGAGGTCTTCTCCGCGAGTTGGGACCACGCGTTGATCCGCGCGGTGCTCTCCACGGCCGTGCCCGCTCCCGATGCCGTTGAGGCGCAGCTCGGGCTCGCGCTCGAGCAGGCGACCGCGCGCAGCTTCTGACACCGGTCTGACAGCCGCGTCGGCCAGCACGGCGCGCGTGGTACTTCCGCGCGATGCGCTCGAGAAACACGAATCATTCGCGACGGTGGTGGGCGGTGGTTTCATTGGTGACGGGGCTGTTCGTCGCTTGCGGAGCGCCGTCGAAGCAGGACCCTGACGCGGGCACGGAGCCCCCTCCGGCCGACGCGGGCCACGAGCGCAACGATGCGGGCAACACCGTCGACGCGGGGGGCGTCGATGCGGGCACGTCGACTGAAGACGCGGGGAGCGTCGAGGACGCGGGCCTCGTCACCGACGCGGGTACCGTCGTCGACGCCGGCGTCACCGCACCGCGCGCCGACCTGGAGGAGTCGTTCGAGTTGCCGGTGCTCGACGCGGGCGCGAGCCAACTGACGTCCCTCCCGGGGTGGCAGATCTCGTTCCCGCCCGGTGTCGAGATTCATCGCCCCGTTGCCGCGGAGCTCGGCGCGGGCCTGCCGCTGACCGCGCCGGCCGATGGCGAACAGGTGCTGCGCCTCACTCCGCCCGCAGGCAACTACCTCGACCTCCGTTCACCGTTCGTCGCCACCATCCGCCCCGGCGAAGTGTGGACGCTGACGTACGCCGTCGCCGTCGACGCGACGCGGGGCTCGAGCAGCCACGTCGCGGTGTTCACCTACGGAGACGATCAGGAGCTCGTCACCGACATCGACGCGCCGGTGAGCGACGTGTTCTCCGAGCGCTCGTTGAGCATCTCGCTCGCGCCCGGCGAGACGCGCAGCCGCGCGCTGTCGTTCATCTTGCGCGCGTACGTGGAGCGGCTCTTCATCGATCACATTCATCTGCGCCGCACGTCTTCGCCCGACGCCGTCGAGCCGCAGCCGTGGGTGCCCGGTATCTGGAATGCGTCACTCGAAGAACAGCCGCTGATGGACAATGAAATCACCGCCTCCGGCCCGCAGCGGGGCTGGGCGTCGTCGAGCCTGCGCAGTGGCGAGTTCATCACCGTGTGGCGGCCCACCACGCTCAACTACACGACCGCCGCGCCGCTCGCCGCGCCCGCGGAAGGCAACAACGTCATCGAGCTGGGTACCACGCGCGGGCTCAACAGCTTCGACGTGCGCGCGATCTCCAGCGTGTTCGCCATCGCCGAAGCTGGCCGCACGTACACCGCCACCGTCGCCGTCGGTCAGCGCCTGTTCGCGAGCAACGTGCTGGTCTGCCCGAACCTGACGCTCGACATCGTGACGTACGACGGCACCGTGGTCGCGTCGACGCAGCTCTCCGCGCTCGACATCTCCTGGTACGGCGAGTTTCAAGACGTGTCGGTCACCACGCCGGCCATTCCCCCGGAGCTGGCGGGGAGCGCGCTCAAGCTGCGGCTCCGCGTGTACGCCGTCAGCGCCGGCCCGCTGTGCCGCACCAGCTTCGACAACATGCGCATTACCTCGCAGTGATCTGACGCCGGTCTGACAGCGCGATCGGCGCGTCTGTCGCGCGTGCTACCTCGTATTTGTTGGTTCTCACAAAGGAGTAATTCAAATGCCTCATAAAATGTTGGCGCTATTCATGATTGTGTCGTTGGCGGGCTGCACGAACTCCGGCGGAGACGCGGACGGCGGCACGGGAGGCGGCGTCGGTATGGCCGGAGGAGGTGCCGGCGCGACAGGGGGCGGCAGTTCCGCGACCGGCGGCGGTTCCAACGCGACGGGCGGGGGCTCCAGCGCGACGGGAGGCGGTGACGCCGCGACCGGGGGAGGTTCGGGCGTGACGGGAGGCGGCGCCGGCACGACCGGCGGCGGTGCGGGTGTGACGGGCGGAGGTGCGGGTGCGACCGGCGGAGGTGCCGGCGCGACCGGCGGCGGCGCGGCGACGGGCCCGCGCGGGCTGTCGACGTCTTCGCAGCCGACCTCGACGTTGACCATCTACCAT
>JBEHYH010000545.1:0-4194 GCA_048498275.1 Myxococcota bacterium
CGGGCAGTTCACGGGTTTCATGGCCGCGCTCTTGCCTGCGTCGCTGAAGGCCGGCTCGCACGGCACCGAGAACAACGCCGCGCACTCGCGCAGGTGCTTCGACAATTCGCCGCGCGCCTGAATGATGGCCGCCTGCACGTTGACCTCGTCGAGCCGCGAACGGTCGACATCGAGCCCCGACGCGTCACCGGTCTTGGCGCGCGCCTCCTGCAGCCGCGTCAACGACGCCGCGTCTTCCGCCAACTGCGCCAGCGCCTCCACACGCACCTGGGCCGCCGCCACGTCACCCAGCACGGTGTAGGCGTCGAACAACTTCTCGCGGAGCTGCTCGAGCGCCTGCTGCGCCGCCACCTTCGCGCGCTGCTCGGCGGCGTTCTGGCGCGGCTCGCGCTTGCCCAGTTCGATGAGCACCGACAGACCGACGCTCACGTTGGGCACGTTGAGGTACGGGTCCTTCAACCCCGGCGGGTTCAACTGACCGACGGGCAGCGTGCCGACGTTCAGGTCGAGGTCGGGGTTGGGGAGCCGCCCGGTCTTCTGGAAATCAGCCTGCGCCTGCGCGACCTGTGCGCGCGCGAGCTGCAGGTCGGGGGAGAGCCGCCAGAGCAATTCAGGGAGCGCGTCACCCTTCCCGACATTCGACAACTGGAGCGGGGGAGCGCTCGCGCACAACACGACACTCAAAGCGGCGGGCCACATCGTCGACCCCTCATTCCAAACCGCGCGCCAACGCTAAGCGGCTGGAATCAGAAGGCGTCGTGGGGCCGGGTGAAAGACTCTTTCAGTGCGCGGTGAAAGAAACCTGGAGGCTCAGAAGCGCCCCGAGAGCCCGACCGAGGCGCCGTTGGGGCCGATCGCGACTTCGGGTTTGTAGTCTTTGAGCGGAGCGGCCAGCACGATGCCGGTCAACACCGTCGCGACGCCCACGCCGACGCAGACCCAACCGGCGATGAACATCGGCCCGCTCGCCTTGCCCGACGCGGTGAAGACGGAGTTCGAACCTTCGGTCGCGCCTTGATCACGCAGCGCCGCGCCGAGCAGCCCGGCGCCCGTCGCGCCGACCACGAAGCCGCTGATGGAGACGACCCACCAATACGGTGTCACCGCGACCTTCGGAGGCGGACGAAACGGCGGCAGCTCGGGCTTGTCGATGAGCGGCGCGGCGAGCATCGAGGCGGCGGTGTCGAGCACCTCCCCGAGCGCTTCTTCGTCTTTCGCGTCGAGCGTGGTCTGCGCCAGCGTCGCGCCGGCGGGCTCCGAGATCATGCGCGCCTGCCCGCGGAAGGCGCCGTTGGGCAACTGCTCGAACGTCACCTCGACGCGCGCCTGAGCGACCTCGACGTTGTCGAGAATG
This sequence comes from Myxococcota bacterium, assembly GCA_048498275.1. GTDB lineage: Bacteria > Myxococcota > Myxococcia > Myxococcales > Myxococcaceae > Archangium_A. Next base: position 1,355 of record JBEHYH010000545.1, read on the forward strand.
AGGCCCTGTTTGCGCAGCCCTTCTTCGAAGCGCGCCTTGTACGTGGCGACGTGCTCCGCGTCGGCGCCGAGCACGACCCAGTCGGGCGTCGCGATCTCGGGTGCCGCGCCAGTGACCAACATCGTGAGCAGGAGCGTCATCATGGCGAGTTCATTCTAACGGGCCACGCGCGCGCTGACAGGCGAACAATTGCCACGTCACTTCTTCCAGACCTGTTTCGCAGGGTCCCACCGGTTGCTCAGAATCACGAGCGAGCAATCGTCGCCTTCGAACAACTGCGCGGTGGCACTGGAGCCGGTCCAGAATCTGCGTTCATCGGGCTCGGTGTCGTACAGCTGACGCTCATCGCGATAGGGCGCATCAGGCGCGCCCCACGCTGCCGTGACCGCCTTCAGCAATGCTGAGCAATCGTCACTCCGTACGACGATGGTCCAGATGCCGGCTCCGCGGCGCGCCTCAGAGAACTGAATCTTCGTGACCGGCGTGCCGAGAAATTCGAGTTGCTCACCCGGGCGATGCCACACGACGACGCCGCCCTTCTGTTCATGAACGACGCGCCATGACGCGCGGTCAGCTCGCTTCCCCGGTACGTCGCGAAACTTCACGCCGTGCACTTCGGTGAAGCCATCGACGAGCGTGTTCGCGCCCAACAGCAGCAGCAGGAGTTTCATTCTTCCTCGCGCACGAGCTTGTTGAACGTCGGGTGGGAGATGCCGAGCGCCTTCGCGGTGTCGAGGCGGCGGCCTCCGAGCTGTTCGAGCGCCCAGCGCGCGTAGCGGCGCTCGAGCGCTTCGATGCTCTCGACTTCGTTCGACACGAAGCTCGCCGAAGCGGGCGCTCCGGGCACGGGCATCACCAGCCAGTCGAGCGAGAGTTCAGCGCCGTTTTCGAGTGCGAGCGCGCGTTCGAGAATGTTGCGCAGCTCCCGCACATTGCCGGGGAAGCGGTAGCGCTTGAGCCGCTCGAGCGCTTCCGCCGAAACGCGCGGCACCTGCCGGCGGCCTTGATCAGCCGCGATGCGCGGGAGCAACCCTTCGACGAGCCGCGGGAGATCTTCAGGGCGATCTCGCAGCGGTGGGATGTCGATGCGGAAGACGGAGAGCCGGAACCAGAGATCTTCACGGAAGCGCCCCGCCTTGACCTGCGCTTCGAGCTCCCGATTGGTCGCGGCGACGACGCGCGCGGTGCTGCTCAGCTCGCTGCTCCCGCCGAGCCGGCGGAAGCGCCCCGCGTCGAGGAACGTGAGCAGCTTCGCCTGCAGCGCCGGCGAGAGCTCACCGACCTCGTCGAGGAACAGCGTGCCCTTGTGCGCGAGCTCGACGAGCCCCCGCCGCATCGAACGCGCATCGGTGAACGCGCCGCGCTCGTGGCCGAACAGCTCGCTCTCCGCCGTCGCTTCAGGGAGCGCCGCGCAGTTGAGCTGCACGAACGGCGCTCCGGGGCCGACGCCTTGCGTGTGCAGATGCCAGGCGAGCGCTTCTTTTCCGCTGCCGGTCTCGCCGAGCAACAGCACCGGGCTGCGCGGAGACGACGTCGCGACGCGCTCGAGCGTCGACACCAGCGCCTTCATCTTCGGCGATTCGGGCGCGATGAGGCTGCGGCGGCCAGAGAGTTCTTCTTCGGCGTGCTGCAGCCGGTCGCGGACCCGCAGCTCGTCAGACGCGCGGCGCGCCTTGAAGAGCAGGTCGGTGAGCTCGATCGGCTTGGCGAGGTAGTCGGTCGCGCCGAGCCGCACCGCTTCGACCGCCGACGCGATGTCACCGTGCGCGGTCACCATCACCACGACCGCTCCCGGCAACGCCGCGCGGAGCTCCTGGAGATATTGCAGCCCGTCACCATCAGGCAGCCGGCGATCGAGCACGACGAGCTCGAACTCTTTCCTGCCGACCTCGACGCGCGCTTCGTGGAGTGAGTGCGCCAACGTCACCTGCGCGCCGTCACGCTGCAACGCCGCGGCGGCGATGGAGAGAAACCCGCGGTCATCGTCGACGAGCAGCGTGGCGAGCATGCCCGCTGTTTAGCCCTACAATGCGATGCATGCAGACGTTGAAGAACCCGATCGTGAAGGCAGTCATCGACGCGCTCCAGCGAGGCGACCGCGCCGCGTGGAGCGCGCAGTTCGAACCGGACGCGCAACTCTTCGACGACGGAAACCCGCATTCACTCGAGAAGTTCACGCGCGACGCGCTCGGGCACGAACGCTTCACGAAGATCGAAACGGTCAGCGACGACGGGCTCGAAGTCACCGGCCAGTTTCATTCCGACCAGTGGGGCGACTTCCGCACGTATTTCCGGTTCACGCTGGCGCCGAACGGCAAGGTGTCGCGGCTCGACATCGGCCAGGCGAGCTAACCGTCAGCGCCAACTGCGCTTCGCGTTCTTCTCTTCTTTCTCGCGAAACGCGCGCTCGAGATCGACGCCGTAGCGGTTCGCGATCGAGCAGACAAAAATGAAGACGTCCGTGAGTTCGTCCGCCACGTCTCCGACCTTCGAGTTCGGATCGATCGCGATGTTCTGCGTCTTGCGCACCGCCTTGAACAATTCACCGACTTCTTCCCCGAGCAGCAGGCACTTCTGCACGACGTCCTGCTTCTCGAAACCCCGCTCGCGTTCGAGTTCGGTCACGTAGGTCTGAAACTGTTGCAACGTCGGGCGCGCATCGAGCGTCGGCATGCGCGCGTCGTAGTTCAGCGCGCGCGCCAATACACGCCGGTGCATTCGGGCACGCGCTTCCACTGCTGCGCGCGAATGCGGTCAGACATCTTCGCGCCGAAGAAGAAGCCGAGCGTGTCGGCGGCGTCGTCGACTGAATCGAACGCATAGTCAGTGCGAATCGAGAT
>JBEHYH010000546.1:0-4164 GCA_048498275.1 Myxococcota bacterium
CGCGCTCAAGAACTCCGGAGTGAACCCCGCGCGCCGCTGCGCTTCGAGGTTCATCACCGCGCCTTTCGTCATCGCCGGAGTGATTGGCGCCGGCAGCAGCTTCATCCACTGCTCAAAATCGACACCGCCGGTGAACTCGCGAAACCAGTGCAGCCCGAACGCGGCGTGCGAGATCTCCTCTTCGGTGATCTGCGCCTGAATCTCCGCCGCGCGCGCATCACCTGCATCCGCGAACGCTTTCGTGAACCGCGCGCCGTGATCGAGATTTCCACCCTCGAAACCGATCGCCATGCGCGCCACGAATTCGATCGGAGTCGCGCACGGCACGCGCCGCCAGAACCAGTCATTCACCGGGAATGAACCGTAGGGGTGCCCAAGGGTCTCCAGATGTTCGGCATACAGATTCAGATGCCGGAGCTCGTCTTGCGCGATGCCCAGCAGCCCGCGCCGAAAGCTCAACGGAGTCGCCGGGAATTTCAAAATCGCCCACGCCATCAACTCAGCGGCCTGCAATTCGTGATGCAGAAACGTGTGCAGCACGTCGGCGCGGTTTCCGATCTCGCGAAGATTTTTCGGCGTCTTCCGCCGCTTCTCTTCACGTTGCACCAGCTCCGGCGGCCGCCCGGGAGCGTGGATTTCCAGCCCTTCGCCGCTCCATTCAGCGGGAGGAATGCCCGGGCGCAATTTGCCGCTCAGCGTCGTAGCGCTCACGAATTCGAACGCCCATTTCTCAACCGTCTTCACCACGACAGCACTATAGGGAGCGCCATGGATTTCGAACTCCCTGAAGACATCGCTCAACTCAAGAAGACCGTTCGAGACTTCTGCGAGAAGCACGTGAAGGACCAGGCGCGTGAGTGGGACCGCACCGAGACCTTCCCCATGGAGACGGTTCGCGAGATGGGCAAATTGGGCCTGCTCGGCATTCGCATTCCCGAAGAGTTCGGCGGCGCCGGCATGGGCGCGCTCGCGGTCGCGGTCGTGGTCGAAGAGGTCGCGCGGTACGACGGTTCACTCGCGCTGACGGTCGCGTCGCACAACGGCCTCGGCACCTCACACATCCGCATGTTCGCGAACGCGGAGCAGAAGGCGAAGTACCTGCCGAAGCTCGCGACCGGTGAATTCCTCGGCGCGTGGGGCCTCACCGAGCCGGGGAGCGGCTCCGACTCCGCCGGCATGAAGACGACCGCCGTGAAGAAGGGCGACACGTGGGTCATCAACGGCGCGAAGATGTTCATCACCCAGGGCACCGTCGGCGATTCGTTCGTGGTGCTGTGCGTGACCGACGCCGCGAAGAAGCAGAAGGGCATCACCGCCTTCATCGTCGAGAAGGGCATGAAGGGTTTCACGCAGCGCTCGATTCACGGGAAGCTGGGCATGCGCAGCTCCGACACCGCCGAGCTGCACTTCGACAACGTCGAGGTGCCCGACAGCCAGCGTCTCGGTGAGGTCGGCAGCGGCTTCATCGACACCATGAAGATCCTCGATGGCGGCCGCATCACCATCGGCGCGTTGTCGGTCGGCCTCGGCCGCGGCGCGATCGAAGAATCGGTGAAGTACGCGAAAGACCGTCAGGCGTTCGGCCACCCGATCTCCGACTTCCAGGCGATTCAGTGGATGTTGGCCGACATGAAGACCGAGAACGACGCCGCGCGGCTGCTCGTGTACCGCAGCGCCGCGCTCGCCGACGCCGGCCAGCCGTATTCGCGTGAGGCGTCGATCGGCAAGCTATTCGCGTCTGAGACCGCGACGCGCGCCTGCAACAAGGCCGTGCAGATTCACGGCGGCTACGGGTACACCCGCGAGTTCCCCGTGGAGCGTTACCTGCGGGACGCGAAGCTGTGTGAGATCGGCGAGGGCACCAGCGAGATTCAGCGCTCGATCATTGCGAAACACATTCTGAAGGGCTGAACTTCGAGCCACGAATGGACCGGGCGTTTCTGGAACAGCTCGGGCTCGAGGTCTCGGGGTCCGATGGCATCGTGGAGGCGGAGCTCGCGTTGACGAGCGGGCAGGCGTTCAACCCGCTCACGCGCAAGGAGATCGACCGCGTCTTCTTCACCGTGATGGGTGATCGGTTGCTCTACGTCGGCCCCGCGGAGTTCGTCGGCGCGCAGCCGATCAACCTCGCGTTCCTGACCTCGGGCACGCGGCTCGAAGATCTCGTGGTGCAGACGCTCAACGAGCACCTGTTCCAGCTCGAGCGCCGCAGCAAGGAGCTCACCGCGCTCGGCATCTCGCCGAAGGTCGACACGCAGACGCTGCAGTTGAGCGCCGAGCTCGAGAAGCACCCGCTCAAGTTCAGCATCGGCTCGAACCGCGCAGGCCAGTTCCGCGTCACGCGCACCACGTACAACGGCGCGGAGCTGACGAACTCCACCACCAACATCTTCGAGCTCTCGGAGTTCTTCAACCGCGCGGCGCTCGAGTCGTACCTGTTCGCGCTCTTCAGCGACATCGTCGGCCCGGAGCTCGGCCCGGCGACGATCGTGAAGACGCCGTCGGGCATCGTGAACGCCCCCGAAGACGGCGCGCTCTCGTTCCGCGAGGTGTTCGACGCGTTCGGCGACGCGTTTCTGCCTCCGCGCAGCCCGTTGGAGGTCGTGGCCGACGTTCGCGTCGGTGAACGCAAGATGCGCTTCGCGGCCGCGCGCGTGCAGGGCAAGACCTTCCGCGGGTTGCTGGCCGACGCGAGCGGCAAGGTCTGGGCCGACCGGTTCGACATCGACGAGTTCCCCGGCATTCGCGCGTTCGTGTCGGAGCTGCTCGGCGTGACGTTCGACGAGGTCGAGGTGGGCCCGTGAAGCTCACCCCTCAGGAGCGGCTCGAGAAGCTCGAGACCTGCCTGCGGCGGAAGTTCACCAACAGCCAGCACGCGATCGCGGCGCTGACGCACAAGAGCTGGTGCAACGAGCATCGAGAGGAATCGTCGAGCGACAACGAGCGGCTCGAGTTCCTGGGCGACGCCGTGGTCGACCTCGCCATCGGGCAGCGGCTGATGGAGCGCTTCCCGCAGGCGAATGAAGGTGAGCTCTCGAAGCTCCGCGCATTGATCGTGAATGAAGAAGGGCTCGCGCGGGTCGCCCGCGGCATCAACCTGGGTGAGCTGTTGCAGCTCGGCCGCGGCGAAGAGCTGACCGGCGGGCGCGACAAGAGCTCGCTGCTGGCTGACGCGCTCGAGGCGGTGATCGGCGCGCTGTATCTCGGCGATGGCATGGCCGCGGTGCTCGAGCTCATCGATTCGATGTTCGGTGAAGCGCTCGATGGCGTGGCCGACGGCAGGCAGGGCCGCGACAACAAGTCGTTGCTGCAGGAAGCCGCGCAGAGCCGGCTCAAGGCGAGCCCCCGCTACAAGGTCGTGAGCGAGTCGGGCCCGGAGCACGAGAAGGTGTTTGAAGTCGAAGTGACCATCTCCGGCGAGACGTTCGGGCGCAGCTCCGGCCGCTCGAAGAAAGAAGCCGAACAGTCTGCCGCGCGCGCCACGTTGGAAATGCTCGAACAGCGCCCCGCGTAACGAGCAACTTCGAGCGAAATTCACGGCCGCATCGACATTTTCACGAGCGGATCGCTCTCGATTTTCTCAGCCACGAAGCTTGCGTCGTTCACCACGCAGCGAAGGAACTCCCCATGAATCGAATCGGCGTCGTCGTGTTGCTGTGTCTCGTCGTTGCTTCTTCGTGCTCGAAGAAATGTGAGGCCATCTCTTCGGAGAACCTCTCGACCACGCTCACCGTCGGGCAGAACGCGAACCTCGTGCTCGCGAAGTTCAGCGGTGAGATGAGCCTCACGGGCACCGCGCCGCCGGGCATGGTGCTCAACAACAACGCCGGGCAGCTCACGCTCAGCGGCACGCCCACGCGCACCGGTGATTTCACGTACGTGCTCACGCCGAGCACCGCGAGTTGCCTCGCGTACTCAGGCACGCAACTGACGGAGTTCCAGATCTACGTCGCGGTGCGCGGCTCCGAATGCGTAAACGGCCAGACTCCGCCGCAGACCATCGATTCATGCATCGGTTCGCGCTGCGAGAACACGGTCGAGGTCTGCAGCGAAGCAGGCAGCACGCTGTACACGACGCTCCCGACGCGCAGCCTGATCTCCTTCTCGATTCAGGGTGACGGCGCATCTGACCGTCCGGGAAATGCTCCGCGCCGAACACCGGCG
>JBEHYH010000547.1:0-4159 GCA_048498275.1 Myxococcota bacterium
CGCGTCGGTCTCGGCGCCCGCGGCGACGTTCATACCTGCGTCTGTCTCAGGCGTGCCGGCATCGACTTCGCCGCCGTCGATACCGTCGTCGCCGCCGTCAGGCAGGAGATTGCGAACGGTCTTGCCCGGCTGCGCGCAGAGCTGGCTGCAGGTCCACGAAATGACGGGGCCGTTGGTGTTGTCGCTCAAGTACGAGAGCGAGGGGATGCAGATGCTGCCCGGGCCGCAGTAGTTGTCGTCGTACCAGGTCGCCGAACAATCGGCCGAGCAGAAACCACCGGGGAAGGAAATGTCGGTGCCGCTGCCGGACTGCTGGTTGCAGAAACCCGTCTGCGGGTTCGTCGCGCCGGCGCACTGCGCGGTCGCGGTGCACGCGCTGCCAGTCTGGACCGAGCCCGGGTGACCCGCATCGTAGAGCTCGATGTCGGTGCCGCCGTCCGGCGTCGTATCGGGCACGCACACGCTGGTGTCCTGATCGAGGCCGAGGCAGATGTAGCCCTCGCGGCAATCGCTGTTCATCTCGCACTTCTTCACGCAGATGTTCTCGAACTCGCCAATGATGCCGAGCTGGTACGTGCAGACGTTGCCATCACCACAGGCGTCGTCGGAGATGCAGCGCTTGGTGCAGTAGCCTTCCGGGTACTTGAGCGTCGAGGTGCCGTTGACCACCATCGGGCCCTGGGTGCCGTAGCCGGCGAACACGCGGTTGTAACCGGTGGTCTTGCAGACAGGCGCGGGGGTGAAGTTGAGCTGGCCGTTGTTGAGCGAGATTTCGTCCTGGGCGACCGGGAGACCGGCGCAATCAGCGCTCGTCGCGCACGCCGCGCCGACCGCGACCGCCGTGGGGGCCGTGCAGACGCCGCTGACGCAGTCATTGCCGGTCGGGCACGCCGAGCAGGAGTTGCCGCCGGTGCCGCACGCGTTGGGCGACTGCGAGCTGTACGGCACGCAACCACCAAGCGGGTTCAAGCAGCCGTTGGCGCACGTGTTACCCGTGCCGCCGCCCGTCGTGCCGTTACCGCCGCCCGTCTGACCCGAACCGCCGCCGGTGTTCGTGCCGGCCACGCAGGTGAAGCTCGCGCCACAGACCTGACCCGAGGTGCACGCGGTGCAGCTGTTGCCGGCCGCGCCGCAGGTCGCCGCGTTCGAATTGTTGGGAGTCGCGACGCACTTGTCGTCGGCGGTGCAGCAACCCGCACAGTTGTTGGGGCCGCACTTGGCGGGCCCGCATGAGGGGGCAACGGCAGCGACGAAGCCGAGAAGGGCTCCGAGCGCGAGGGCTCTGACTTTCATTGGTGACTGCTCCTGCTACTGAGTGCGCCTGACCGGGCTCGGGCGCGTGGGTTGAGTGAATTGAAAACGGGCTGTAGGAATTTGGCTACAAACAGAACTGAGACACTCCAGTCAAGGGGTTGGATCAGTTCGACGCCTCAAAACGGGATGTCGTCGGCCGGAGGAGGCGAGCCGAAGTCGTCAGAAGCGGGTGCAGCGGGGCCACTCGCCGCAGGCCGCGAAAAACCGCCACCACCTTCGCCGTCACGCGGGCCCGCGCCCGCCCCGCCACCGCCGAGGAACTGCACGGTGTTGGCGACCACTTCGGTCGTGTAGTTCTTCTTGCCTTCTTTGTCGGTCCACTCGCGGGTCTGGAGGCGGCCTTCGACGTACGCCTGGCGGCCCTTTTTCAGGTACTCGCCGCAGAGCTCGGCCAACTTCCCCCACACCACGATGCGGTGCCACTCGGTCTTTTCCTGCTTCTGACCGGAGCTCTTGTCGGTCCACGACTCGCTGGTGGCGATGCTGAAGTTCGCGACCGCCTGGCCGCCGTTGGTGAACCGCACTTCGGGATCACGCCCGAGGTTGCCGATGAGGATCACTTTGTTGATGCCGCCTGCCATGTGCTGCTCCTTCTGGTTTCGAGAACCGGCTCACCACGAGCTGGTTGTGATCAGCGCATAGCACAGACCCCCGACATGCCTGCTAGCGGGGGGTCAGATCAATTTCGAGCCTGACCGGCGCGCCCGAAGCGACGAACTCGAAATACGTGGGGAAGCCCCTGCCGGCATCGACGCGGCCTGCGTGGCGCCCGGGCGTGATGTGCGTGACCGCCGGAGCGATGCCCGCGAAGCGCCCGTCGATGGTGACGTCGGCCTTGAGCGGGACCTCGTTCATCGTCACCACGATCTCCACCGTGTTCTCCGCGCCGCGGCCGCGCTCCTGCGTGAGGCGGCGCGGCTTCACCATCTTCAGCTTGTCGGCCGAAAACCCGTCGCGGCCGACCTTCGAAGCGGCGACCTCCTCGGTCTTCACCTTTTCCCTGCGCGCGAGCAGATCTTCCGACGCCACCGGCGCCTCGGTGAGCGCGGGCTGCTTCGTCGCCGCGCCGGGCACGCCGCGGGGCTCCGCCATCGGGGTCGGCAGCGGCGGCGGCGCGGGCTCGAAGAACCGGCCGGCGAGCACCAGCAGCACCACCACCGCGGTGAGCGCGCCGAGCCACTTCAACGCGCTCGAGTCTCCACGGCTCAACGACGGCGCGGGCCCGACGCCGCGAAGAAACGGCGCGGTCTCGGCGTTGGTGACGACCTGCGGGAGCTGCAGCGCGGTCTCCGCGTTCACCGGCTGCAGGTGCTGCACCGTCTCGTTCGACGAGGGCTCCGGCAAGGCGCGGGCTTCGGGCGCGGTCGATTCCTGCGGCGTCGGCGTGCCGGGGTCGACCGGCCGATCGTTCCGCGTGGGTTCAATCCATTCCAGCTTCGAGTGCCTGGTCGGCACGCGCGTGGTGCCTTCGAGCGCGAGCTCCAACGCTTCCCACAACGCGCCCATGGTCTGCGGCCGCTGCGAGGGTTGAATCGCGAGCGCGTCGACGAAGAGCGTCGTCAGCCCGCCCGGGAGCTCGGGCCGCACGTCACGCAGCAACGGTCTCGGCGCGGTGAGATGTTCGGTCAGCAACGCATCGCCGCGCGCCTTGAAGATCGGCGCGCCGACCAGCGCGCGCCAGAGCATCACCGCGAACGCGTACACGTCCGCCGCGGGCGAGATGTTCTTGTCGGCGAGGATCTGCTCCGGCGCCATGTAGCCGGGCGTGCCGATGACGACGCCGGTCTGCGTGAGCCCGCCCTCTCCTTCTCGCGCGATGCCGAGGTCGAGCAGCGTCGCCCAGCCCTGGTCACTCACCATCACGTTGCCGGGCTTCAGATCGCGATGAACGACACGTGACGCGTGCAGCGCCGACAACGCATCTGCCACCTGGCTGAACAGCGGCAGCGCGTCTTCGAGTGAGAACGGAGCGCGCTCGCGGATCACCTGACTCAGCGTGCGCCCAGACAACAACTCCATCGCGAGCCACGGGTGCGCGTCGGCCACGCCGGTGTCGAACACCCGCACGAGATGGGGGTGCCGAACGCGCCCGAGCAACCGCGCCTCCTGCACGAAGCGCTGCGCGATGAGCTCCTCGCTCAACGTCAGCACCTTGAGCGCGACCTGCCGGCCGTCGGGGTTTCTCGCCACGAACACGCGCGCCATGCCGCCCTCGCCCAGCACGCGCTCGAGCGTCCACGCTCCGAGCGAGTCACCGATGGCCGGGAGGCTGGGCATCACGCAGACTCTACCTCGCCGCGTCACCTGCACGTGCCACGTGGGCACAGCGCGTCTTTCCCGCGTTCCAGTCCATATGGTCTCGTATGTTTCGTCGTCGACGCGGTCGTGGCCTCACCCGCAGCCCCTCGTAGGAATGAATGAGAGAGTCTGGTCAGGCCGCGGTGGAGACAGCCATCGTGATGCCGTTGCAGCTCTTCACGCTGCTCGGCGGTCTGCAGCTCATCATGATGTTTCAGGCGCGGCTGGTCGCGGAGCACGCGGCGTACCGTGCCGCGCGCGCGGCGTCGCTCTATCGCGCCGACTGCCGCAAGACGGTGAACGCGGCGCTGACCGGGCTGCTGCCGTTGATGCCGGGCGACATGGCGGGGGCCGGCTCCAACAACCGTGCGCGCACCCGCTACATCGACGCCGCGTCGCGCATCATCAACCGCAACCGCGCTCCCGACGTCGACGTGCCGCTCGCCGTGGCCGACGTGCGGCTCACCAATCGCCGCCGTCATTTCGATGATCAATTGAGCGGTGATGAGCGCCCGATGCGCGCGGGCGTGCGGCTGACGACGTTGTT
>JBEHYH010000548.1:0-4150 GCA_048498275.1 Myxococcota bacterium
GCGCGTGCTCGAAGAGGTCGGCGCGAGCAAGCTCCCGGTGTTCGTCACCATCGGCAACCTCGAGTGCCGCGGCGACTACCTCAAGGGCGTCGAGGCGGCGCAGGCGAAGTTCCCCAACATCGTCAACCTCACGAAGGTTCGTGAGATCAGCTACCCGGAGCTGACGCTCCTCTCGCTGCCCGGCCACCACGACGCGAAGTACATCCACTGCGCGACGGGCTGCCAGTACCTGCCCTCGACGGTGAAGGAAGTGGTCGCCGCCGCGAAGGCCTCGAAGGTGCCGGTCGCGCTGATCGCCCACGGCCCGCCGCACGGCAAGGGCAACCAGGCGCTCGACTTCGCCACCGAGAACGTCGGCGACGAGGGCATCACCACCGCCATCAACGACGCCAACATCGCGTTCGGCTTCTTCTCGAACATCAAGGAAGCCGGCGGCCGCGCGACGTCTGACGCCGAAGGCACCAGCCTGGTGAAGGAAGGCGCGAGTTCGAAGAAGCTCTTCATCAACCCCGGCCCCGCCGACGCGACCACGAGCTGGGACATGAACGACGGCACCACCGCGATGGGCCTCGCCGCGATCTTCAAGCTGACCGACGGCGAAGCGACGTGGAAGCTGCTGCGCCTGAAGCAGGCCACCGCCGCCGAGAAGGCCGAAGCAAAGAAGCTCGAGCCGCCCGCGCGCGAAGCGAAGCCGGAGTAAGCGGTATGGCGCCCGGGGGACGCCGCAGACTCGGAGATCTGCTCCTCGACTTGCGGCTGCTCACCACCGAGCAGTTGAACGCGGCGCTGCATGAGCAGCGCAAGTGGGGCGGCCGGCTCGGTCGCACCGTGGTGGAGCTGGGTTTCATCACCGAGCCCCAGATGGCGGAGGTCCTGGGTGGGCAGCTCAAGCTCGAGGTCGTCGACCTCGACACGCTGAAGGTGCCCGCGGAGCTCCCTAGGCTCGTTCGTCTCGACATCTGCGAGCGGTACGGCGTCTTCCCCGTGGCGATCGATCACGCCACGCGCACCTTGACCGTCGCGACCGCCGACCCGACCAACATCGCCAACCTCGAGGCCGTGCAGTTCGCCGCCGGCATGAAGGTGCAGGCCGCGGTCTCGACCGCGACCGCCATCGAGCGCGCCATTCGCCGGCACTATTTCGGTGAAGAGCCGCTGCTGCCCGAGCCATCGAGCTCCGCGCCGCGCACCAACACCACCTTCGAGCTCAACGCGCTGCTGGGCGGTGACGACGCGATGACGCGCAAGACGGTGGAGATCCCCATCTCCATCGGGCCGACGCCGACCCCTTCTCAGAACTCCGAGTTGCAGCGTGAAGTCGCGTTGCTCAAGGAGCGCGTCGAGTCACTCGAAGAGCTCAACGCGTCGCATGTGAAGGCGCTGCGCGGGCTGGTCGAGATTCTCATCGAGTCGGGCCTCGTGGCGCGCGATGAGTATCTGGAAAAGCTGCACGACGACTGAGGCAGCGAGAGCGCAACTCATGACCTCTCCCGTCGCCTGAACGCCGCGCTGCTTCGTCGAGCCGACCAGCAATCGTGCGGCTTCTTCCTCGCGACCCGCAGCTCGACGTTCGGGCTCGATTCGAGGTTGTGAATGCGCTCTCGTGTCGCGCGCGTGAAGCGCACACTTCTTCTGACCCTCGCCCTCGCCGCTCCTTCGTTCGCGCAGGTTCTCGCGCCGTCTGAAATCGTCGCGCGCGCCGGGAAAGATGAATGGCGCCCCATCGCTCCGGCCGACCTGCTGGTGATGGAGCTCAAGCCGATCGCGGGCAAACCGCGCCGCGTGGTGATCCAGCTCGTGCCCGCGCCCTTCAGTCAGGGCTGGGTCGCCAACCTCCGCGCGCTGGCCGCCGCCCACTGGTGGGACGGGCTCTCGGTGAACCGCGTGCAGGAGAACTACGTCGTGCAGTGGGGCGACGCGCTGAGCGACGACAAGGTGAAGGCGAAGAAGCTGCCGCCGGGTCTGGAGACGGTCCCCGCCTCCGCGTACGTGGCGCCGGCGCCGAAGACGCTGCCGGGCGTTCTCGCGATTCGTGACGCGTATGCCGCGCAGGTCGGCATCACGCCGCAGGGCTGGCCCTTCGCGAGTGACGGCACTTCATACTGGCCGGTGCACTGCTTCGGCATGGTGGGCGTCGGCCGAGACTTTCCACCAGACACCGGCTCCGGCGCCGAGCTGTACGTCGTCGACGGCCACGCGCCGCGACACCTCGACCGCAACCTCGGCGTCGTCGGCCGCGTCATCGAAGGCCAGGAACATCTGTCGAGCCTGCCGCGCGGTACGGGTGCGCTGGGCTTCTACGAGAAGCCGTCGGAGCGCGTCGGCATCGTCTCCATCCGCCTCGGCACTGAAGTGAAGGGCCTGCCCGCGTACGAGTTTCTGTCGCCAGCCGCGCCCAGCTTCGAGTCGTACGTCGAGGCGCGGCTCAACCGGAGAGACCCCTTCTTCGTGACTCCGGCCGGCGGCGCAGACATCTGCAACGTGCCCGTGCCGGTACGGCGCGTGAAGTAACGCTCACGCGCGCTTCGCGTCGGCCTTCTTGCGCTCGTCGATGAGCGTCGCGATGTGCTCGAGCACCTGCGGGTGACTCAAGATGAGCTCGTCAAAGTCCTGCTTCGGGAGCCGCAGCAGGGAGGTGCGGCGCGTGGCCTTCACCGTGGCCGAGGCCGCCGACCGCAACATCAGCGACATCTCACCGAAGACCTGGCCCTCTTTGAGACCGGCGATGCGCTTGCCGTTGGCCTCGACTTCGACCTCGCCAGACAGCACGACATAGAGACCGTCGCTCGGTGAGCCCTGCTTCACCAGCACCTCGCCGCGCTGCACGTCGCGCGCGCGGAAGCGGGCGACCAGCTCGCGGCGATCGCTGCGATTGAACGGAGCGAACAGCGCCGCCGAGTTCATCAGGTTCGAAAGCATGCGCTGACGCGCGAACTTCTTGAGCGCGGTGGCGACCACCGGGTACTGGCCGGAGAGCTCCTTCAGCACCTCGGCGGAGATGGTGAGCACCTGCGTGTCTTCGGCGGCCGCCTCGACCGACGCGGAGCGCGGCGCATCAGACAGCAGCGCCATTTCGCCGAAGAAGCTGCCCTCTTCGAGCGTGGCGATGTCGCGGCGCGCGCCATTGTCGGTGCGGAACACCTTCGCCGAGCCGGCGCAGATGACGAAGAACGCGTCGGCCTCGTCGCCCTGCTCGAAGACCAGTTGACCCTGTTCGAACCGCTGCAGCGGGCACTTCTCGAAGAGCGCGATGAACGCGTCTTCGGGCAGATCGGAGAAGAGCGGGATCTTCGGCAGCTCGCCGGCCGCCGGGCGCGCGTCGTCGGGCGCTTCCATCCGCTCCTCGACCACCGGCGCCACCGCTGCCGCCGCGACCGCTGGCGCGCCCATGGTGTTGAGCAACGAATCGCCGTCGTCGAGATCCAGCTCCGTGAACGACTCCTTCGCGGCGGCTGCGGCCGGGGCGGCAGGTGCCGGCGGTTCGCCGTCGACATCGAACTGCGAGAACGCGGCGAGGCTGCGCTCGAGGTCGGTCGCGTTCTCCGAAGGCGCGCCGAGGTTCGAGAGCGCCGTCACCGAAGACGGCGTCGACGCGACGGGTTCGGCGGTCACCGCGGGAGGCGTGAACCCGGGCGGCAACCAGATGCGGCTGCTCGACGGCGACGACGAAGGCGGCTCGTTCTTGCGCGGCTTGAGGCCCGGCGGCGCCGCTTCGACGACGGGCGCGATCGACGGCGGCGCGCTCTGGGCATCGCCGACGGCCGGCGGGAGCGGCGTCGTGCCCACCACCACTTCTTCGGGCTCCGGTTCGGGCTCGAGCTCCTCGATCGGCTCCTCGACCAACGAAGGCGCGGCGGCCCCGAGCACCTGCAACAGCGGCGCGGCGGGCGGCTCCTCGACGGTTTCGATCTCGACGACTTCACCCTGCTCCAGCTCTTCGCCGGTGACGACCTCGATGACCGCGGCGACGTCGAACGCGACGACCTCCGGCACCGCCTCGCCGACGATGATCTCCTCAGACGGTGACGACGCGGGCGGCGGAGCCTCGGCTTCTTCGGTGAGCTCGAAGACCGGCGCCGACGGTGACGATTTGGGCACCGTCAACTCGATGATGGTCTCGGTCGCGGCGGGCACCGGCAACGGGGGCGCC
>JBEHYH010000549.1:0-4123 GCA_048498275.1 Myxococcota bacterium
GGCGCGGAGACACCCGCGATGAAGCCGGCCATCGGCTTCTTCATGTTCGCCTTCACCCACTCGGCCGCTTCTTCTTCGGCGCTGCCGCCGATCTCGCCGATCATGATGACCGCGGCGGTCTCGGGGTCCTTGTTGAACATGTCGAGCACGTCGATGAAGTTCGTGCCGTGCACCGGGTCACCGCCGATGCCGACGGCCGTCGACTGGCCGAAGCCCAACTGCGTGATCTGGAAGACCGCTTCGTACGTCAGCGTGCCCGACTTCGACACGATGCCGACGTTGCCCGGCCGGTGGATGTGGCCCGGCATGATGCCGATCTTGCACTTCGCTCCGGGGGTGATGACGCCCGGGCAGTTGGGGCCGATGAGGCGGCTCTTGCTGCCCTGCATGGCGCGCTTCACCTTCACCATGTCATTCACCGGGATGCCTTCGGTGATGCAGATGATGAGCTCGATGCCCGCGGCGGCCGCCTCGAGGATCGAGTCGGCCGCGAACGGCGGAGGAACGAACACCACCGACGTGTTCGCGCCGGCCTGCTTGACCGCCTGCTCGACCGTGTCGAACACCGGCACCTTGTCTTCGAACTTCTGACCGCCCTTGCCGGGCGTGACCCCGGCGACGACGTTGGTGCCGTACTCGAGGCACTGCTTGGCGTGGAACGAACCCGCGGCTCCGGTGATGCCCTGCACCACCAGCTTCGTGTCTTTACCGATGAGGATGCTCATTGAATCGATTCCCTTACTTGATGGCGGCGACGGCCTTTTCGGCCGCCTGACGGAGGTTGTCGGCCGGGGTGATCGCCAGACCCGACTCCTTGAGGATCTTCTTGCCGAGCTCGACGTTGGTGCCTTCGAGGCGCACCACGAGCGGGATGGTCAGCTTCACTTCGCGCGCCGCGGCGACGACACCTTCCGCGATGACGTCGCACTTCATGATGCCGCCGAAGATGTTCACCAAGACCGCCTTCACCGCGGGGTCCTGGAGGATCAACTTGAACGCGGCCGTGACCTTTTCCTTGCTGGCGCCACCGCCCACGTCGAGGAAGTTGGCCGGCTGGCCGCCGACGAGCTTGATGGTGTCCATCGTGGCCATCGCGAGGCCGGCGCCGTTCACCATGCAGCCGATGTTGCCCTCGAGGGCGATGTACGCGAGGTCGTGTTCCTTCGCCTGCGCTTCACGCGGGTCTTCCTCGGCCACGTCGCGCATCTCGACGATGTCCTTGTGGCGGAAGAGCGCGTTGTCGTCGAAGTTGAACTTCGCGTCGCCCGCCACGATGTCGCCGTTCTTCAGCTTCACCAGCGGGTTGATCTCGACCAGCGACGCGTCGGTCTCGACGTACGCGGTGTAGAGCGAGGTGCAGAACTTCACAAACTTGCCGACGGAGTCGCCGGTGAGGCCGAGGCTGAACGCCAGCTTGCGGCCCATGTACGGCTGGAAGCCGGCCGCCGGGTCGACCGACACGCGCAAGATCTTCTCGGGCGTATCGTGCGCGACCTTCTCGATGTCCATACCGCCTTCGGTCGAGGCCATGAACGTGATGCGGCTGGTCGAGCGATCGAGCGTGACGCTGAGGTACAGCTCCTTCTCGATGTCGATGCCTTCCTCGATGTAGACCTTGTTGACCTTCGCGCCATGCGGGCCGGTCTGAATGGTCTTGAGCGTGGTGCCCAGGAGCTTGCCGGCCCAGTCCTTCGCTTCGGCCGGGCTCTTGGCGATCTTCACGCCGTTGACGCCGTGCTCGTTGGTGCCCTTGCCGCGGCCACCCGCGTGGATCTGCGACTTGACGGCGATGATCCTGGTGCCCAGCTCGGTCGCGGCCTTCTCGGCGTCGGCGGCGGTGGTGACCACGATGCCGCGCGGCACGGGAACTCCGTACTTCTTGAAGATCTGCTTGCCCTGATACTCGTGAATGTTCATTGCGCTCTTTTTTCCTTCGAGGGGGCCGTTACCAAAACAGCGCGGCGGGAATAGCGCTCGCGCCGCTGGTTGTCTTGCACGAAGATCGCGCGGCCCGCCCGGCGTTGGGGCACGGTGGTGACCCATGAACGACGACGAGACGCGGCCGGTACGCGCCGTTCGCAAGCGCATCGCGGAGCAGGAAACGAAGCTCCGGCCGGCCGTCGTGCGCCGTTCGACGTTGTTGCCGCAGGAGCTGCTCCGCGCGTCGACCATCACCTGCATCGAGAACATGACGTGGGGCTCGTTCTTCGGCGTGAACACCGATTCGTACCACTTCGAACCCGGCGGGCTCGTCGCGAAGGCGCCCTGGCGGCTGTTCTTCACCGGCTGGCGTTATGAGGTGCGTGACGAAGACGGGGCGCTGCGGTTCGTCATCGAGCGCGGGTTGCAGTGGCTGATCTTTCAGAAGCTGCAGGTGTTCGATGGCGAAGGCCGGTTGCTGGCGCGCTTCGAAGATCACAGCGGGTTGATGGCGGTGCAGTTCAACGCCGTCGACGACGAGGGGAAGCTGCTGCTCACCTTCACGCAGCCGGCGAATACCTACACGCGGTTCTTCGCGAAGAAGCACGGGGTGCAGGTCGCGGAGTTCGAACGCGAATACGAGAAGTGGAAGAACGCGTGGCGGCACAAGCTGAGCGTGCGCGACGCGTTCAACATCGTCGGCATCGACGACTCGCTGAATGAAGTCGAACGCGTGCTGCTGCTCGCCGCGTCGCTGTTCTTCGATCGGCTCTATTTCACCGGCGACAACGAGTGAGCGTCAGGCGCGGCGGAGCGTCGCGTCTGGCGAATGCTCCCGTGGTGCAAAGTTCGGCAGCACACCGGAAAACGTGAAACCGGCCCTGAAAATGGCGCGCGGCGGGTTGCTACCGGTGACGGGTGTGACTTGAAGACACAGGTTGCGGATGCACCGGCCGTGGTTCGAGAGAGTCACGGAGGGAAGCGCGTTTTCCGAAAAGTCTTCGTTACGTCGCGTGATGCGGGTTCGATCCCCGCCGGGAGCTATTGCGGATCGATCGTTCGGAACGATCGAGACACGTCAGGCCACGAGAAGTGAATGTCGCGCGCGACGCCGATGATGTTCGCGACAGGCACGGCGCCGAAGTGGCGGCTGTCTGACGAGTTCGAGCGATTGTCACCGAGTACGAACACGGTGCCTGCGGGCACCGTCCACTCGCCATCGCCCTGTGGATTCGGCGGGCCAATCACGCGCCACTTCCGCGCGCCGGAGTTTTCGAGTTCGCAGCCGACAAGTTCCTCTTCGCACGGCGTGCGAACGAGCTCGTTGCCGTTGATCGACAGCCGGCCTTTATGAATCGCGATCGAGTCTCCGGCGAGGCCGACCACGCGCTTCATGTAGTTGAACTCGCTGTCCGGTGACTTGAAGACGATCACCGCTCCGCGTTCACCCGAGAGACGCGCGCTCTTCGCCACCATCACCTGGTCGCCGACCATCAGCGACGGCGACATCGAGTTGGAAGGCATGATGAACGATTCCGTGATCCGCGCTTGCAAGATGCGCGACGGAATCGCCGCGACGATCACTGCGCCGAAGAAAACCACCGTCGTCGACCACGGTTGTCTGTGCTCCGAGCGACGCACTGCCCGCGCCCCCAACGCACTCTGAACGAGGAACGCGAGCTGAAAAACCACGACGAGCGCCGTAAAGATCAGGCCTCCGTGGGGAACGTGCGCCGAGAGCGCGATCAACACGTAGCCCGGCCCGTTCACCAGTGCGAACAGCCCGGCGATGCCGCGATGGCCTGCGCGCCACCACGAAACGCCGGGGCCGATCGTCGCGCCCAGCAGAAACCAGCCGATGGAACTCATGCTGGCTCCGGTTGACGTCGGAGCGCGAGTACGACGCTCACGAACTGAACGCCACCGGCGGCCATGAACACGGCGATGTACGCGGGTCTTCGTTCCCAACCGGCGGCGAGGAGCGCGCCGGAGAGACCGCCTGCGAGTGACGAGCCGAGGAACATGCCGAGCGTGCCGGCTGCGTTGAGCACGGCCATCGCTGACGCGCGCGCGGTGTCGGGGACGGCGAGTGACGCGAGGCCGAGTGACGGGCCGTAGATCGCGGCCGAGGCGAGCCCGGCGATCGAGACCAACACGATGATCAAGTTCACCGGAGTGAAGCCGAGCAGCAGATACGTGAGCG
>JBEHYH010000550.1:0-4119 GCA_048498275.1 Myxococcota bacterium
CGATGGCACCGAAGACGAGGGCGTCATCAAGTGCCTCACCGACAATCGCACCGCGCTGCAGTTCATCCGCCGTTGGGCCTCGCTGTTCAACGTCGACCCGTCGCGCGTCGGTGTGTACGGCGGTTCGGCGGGCGCGGGCACGAGTCTGTGGCTCGCGTATCACCCCGACATGGCGAACCCCGACGCGGGCACGCTGCTGGAGCGCCAGTCGACGCGCGTTCAGGCGGCGGCCGCGAACTCGACGCAGGCGACGTACGACGTCGTGCGCTGGTCGGCCGATGTCTACGGAGGCGAGTACCCGCAGTACACGAACGAGGTGTTGCTCTCGGTGCAGGATCTGCGTGACGCGATGGTGCGCTTCTACGGGCTCGATTCGTCACTCGCGACGGATGCAGGCGCGATTCTCGAGACGCTCTCGCAGCCGCACTACCTCGCGTATCGCGCTGACGTCGACATGCTCGGGTTGATGAGCGCCGATGACCCGCCGACGTACCTCGAGAACTCGAACCCTGATGTCGACCCGCTGCAGAACTTTCTGCATCACCCGCTGCATGGAATGACGGTGATGAATCATGCGCTCGACGCCGGCATCGAGTTGGGCGCGGAGATTCCTGCGTACGACGTGCACACGACGGACGCGGGTTCTGCGATCGACTTCCTGCTCAATCAGTTGAACTGAACCGCACGCCCCCTCTCCCGATTTCGGGAGCGGGTTGGGGTGAGAGCTTCACTCGCGCTTTCCAACCCCGAGGCGCGTAACGAGGTACCCGCTGAAAAACGTCGCCTCGATTTTCACCAGCGCGTTGTCAGGCGCGATGGGCCAATCGACCATGAACGTGTCGCCGCCGAGCCATGTGAGTTCGCGATCGAGCTGGAACTTCCCGCGCGTGAAATGCGCCCAGAGCTTCTTGTCGCGCTGTCGGACTTCGACTTTCAGCGCATGCGGCACGTCGTCGAAGCTGCCTTCGTACGGCGCGAAATCCGGAGGCGTGGTGTCGGGCTTACGAGGTTCACGGCCGCGATACGTCGCGACCGCCTGACTGAGCTGCGCGCCGATGGGCGTGTCTCCGTTGAAGAACGCGGCGAAACCGAATGACGGCAGTTGCACGAAATACGTCTGCAACCCGGGCATGCCGCCGCCGTGCATCACACCGTGTTCGCCGTCTTTCGTCCGCACGGTGCTGACGCCGAGCCCGTAGTGCGCGTCGCCGCCACGATGCATGTCGACCGCGTTCTCCGTCATTCGCTCGGGGTCGATGAGCGCCATCACCCGCGTGAAGTCGGTGACGCTGATCATCACGCCGCCCGCAGCGCGAAAGAGCGCGCAGTCGAATGCGCTCAGCGGCTTCGGAGCGCTCCCTTTCGGATGAAGAAACGTCATCGGCGAGCGCGCGTGCGCCGGGTCGTAGGTGGCGGTGACTCCGGCGCGCGAGAAGACGCGTTCTTCGACGACGGTCTCGAACGGTTTCCCGGTGACGTGTTCGATGACGGTCGCGACGATGGCGAAGTTCGGGTTTGCGTAGTTCCAGATGACTCCCGGCGGAGCCCACACGGCCTCCGGCGCGTAGCTCGCGAGCCATTGGTCGAGCGCGCCTCGCCCGACGCTGCAGTGCTCATCACCTTTGTCCGCGAGCCCTGAGCTGTGCGTGATCGCCTGGCGCACGGTGATGGGCGCGAAGAAGCCCGGCACGTAGTCGCTGACTTTTCGATCGAGCTCGAGCTCTCCGCTGTCGACCAGCGACAACACCGCGAGCCCGAGCACCGTCTTGCTGATCGACGCGATGCGGAACGTGGTGTCGGGCGTCATGCCGTCCGGTTCGAGCCGGTTGCGCAGACCGATGCCCGCCGCGTGCGTGAGCTTCCCATTCTCGACGATGGCGATGCTCCCGCCGGGAATGTCGTTCTTCTGCATCGTCGCTTCGAGCGAGCGCACGAGCGTTTCGAACTCGGCGTTCTTCTCGTTCGAGAAATTCAGAATGGTCGGCGGCGGCGCAACGGTCGCACAGCCGGCGAGAAAGAAGAGGAGGGCGAAGCGCATGTTCGCCCTCCTACGCATGAAGGTGCTCACCGCTTGCGACGGTACTTGCGCGGCTGCGCTTTTCGTTGCGGCTTCTCTTCCTTCGCCTCCGCGAGCAGCGACTTGAGCGCCGGCTTCACGCCGAGGTCCATGTCGCGCAGCAGCACGAGCCGGTCGCGTTCGACGGCCGCCTTCTCGAACTCCATCTCGTCGGCGAACGCCATCATCTGCGTCTCGCTCTTCTTGATGAGGTCGGCGATCTCCGCCTTCGACAGCACCACCGCGCCAGAGTCCGCGGCGAGCGGCGCGTCCATCGCGTCGCCGTCGTAGAGGAACTGCGAGAGGTCGGTGATGGCCTTCTTCACCTGCTGCGGCGTGATGCCGTTCGCGAGGTTGTGCGCGCGTTGAATCTCGCGGCGGCGATCCGTCTCCTCGAGCGCGCGCTTCATCGAGTCGGTCATGTTGTCGGCGTAGAGAATGACGCGCCCGTTCACGTTGCGCGCCGCGCGGCCGATGGTCTGAATCAGCGAGACGTGGGAGCGGAGGTAGCCCTCCTTGTCGGCGTCGAGGATCGCGACGAGCGACGTCTCGGGAATGTCGAGGCCTTCGCGGAGCAGGTTGATGCCGACCAGCACGTCGAACACACCCTTGCGCAGGTCGCGGATGATCGCCGTGCGCTCGATGGCGTCGATGTCCGCGTGGAGGTAGCGAACGCGAACGCCGACCTCCGCGTAGTACTCGGTGAGATCTTCGGCCATGCGCTTGGTGAGCACGGTGACCAGCACGCGCTCGCCTTTCTTCGCGCGGACGCGAATCTCTTCGAGCAGGTCGTCGACCTGATTGCCGGCCTTGCGGATCTCGATGTCGGGGTCGAGCAGCCCCGTGGGCCGAATCACCTGCTCGACGACCACACCGCGCGCCTTGTCGATCTCGTACACGGCGGGCGTGGCCGACACGTAGACGGTCTGCTTCTCGAACGCTTCCCACTCGGTGAACTTGAGCGGGCGGTTGTCGGCGGCGCTCGGGAGCCGGAAGCCGAAGTTCACCAGCGTCTCCTTGCGCGCGCGATCGCCGCGGTACATCGCGCCGATCTGCGGGATCGTCTGGTGCGACTCGTCGACGAACACCAGGAAGTTCTTCGGGAAGTAGTCGAGCAGACACGGCGGCGGCTCACCCGACTCGCGCCCCGAGAGGTGCCGCGAGTAGTTCTCGATGCCGTTGCAGAACCCGAGCTGCTCCATCATCTCGAGGTCGAACATCGTGCGCTGCTCGAGCCGCTGCGCTTCGACGAGCTTGTTCTGTGAACGGAACTCCGCGAGCCGTTCCTGCAGCTCGCTGCGAATGGTCTGAATCGCTTTGTGCCGTTGATCCGGCTCGGTGACGTAGTGCGAGCTGGGGAAGATGGTGATCTTCGGGATCTCTCCGATGGTCTTGCCGCGGAGTGGGTCGAACTCCGAGATCTTCTCGACGGTGTCACCGAAGAACTCGACACGAATCGCGCGTTCCTCTTCGTAGATGGGGAAGATCTCGAGCGTGTCACCGCGCACGCGGAAGGTGCCCTGGTGAAAGTCCATGTCGTTGCGCTCGTACTGACAGTCCACGAGCTGACGCATCACCGTGTCGCGGCCGATGGCGTCGTCCTTCGCGAGGCGCACCGCCATGCCGACATACGCGCGCGCGGTGCCGAGGCCGTAGATGCACGAGACCGACGCGATGATGACCACGTCTTCGCGGGTGTTGAGCGAGTGCGTCGCGGAGTGGCGGAGGCGCTCGATCTGCTCGTTCACAGACGAGTCCTTCTCGATGTACGTGTCTGACGACGGCACGTACGCTTCGGGCTGGTAGTAGTCGTAGTAGCTGACGAAGTACTCGACTGCGTTCTTTGGGAAGAGCTGCTTGAACTCCCCGTAGAGCTGCGCCGCGAGCGTCTTGTTGTGCGCGATGATCAGCGCGGGCCGCCCGGTGTTGGCGATGACGTTGGCGATGCTGAACGTCTTGCCGGAGCCGGTGACTCCCAGCAGCACCTGATGCATGTCGCCGCGCTTCACGCCTTCGGTGAGTTCGGCGATGGCGCGCGGCTGGTCACCGCGGGGCGCGTATTC
>JBEHYH010000551.1:0-4106 GCA_048498275.1 Myxococcota bacterium
TCTTGAACGGCGGCTTCTCGCCGGTCCGATAGAAGTTCGCGAGGTAGCGGAAGTCGCACGCCGAATAGTCAGACAGCCACTGGTCCAGATCGCGCACGCCGGCTTCGTGAAACAACTGCATCGAGTAGCGGCACGCTTCGAACTCGTACGCGTGCAGGCGCTTCATCATCTCCGCGTCGGCGTTCGGGTAGAGCTTGTACCCAATCTCGCGCGCGGCCTCGTCGGTGTTCCACTGCACGGTGTGCCCGAAGAGGTGCGCGATGATGAACAACGCGCTCTCGATGTCTTCGTCGTAGTCGACCTGAATCTCCGCGCCGTCGAGATCGCCGGTGAACGGGTTCGGTACGTCGGTGATGCGAATCGGCACGCCGTATTTCGTCTCGACGTGCTTCTCGAGCGCGTTGAACGCTTCACGCATGCGCGCTTCGGGAGGCACGCTCGTCACTGCTTGACGCCCGTGAACGCGAACGAGGTGCCCGCGTCGAGATCGCCGGTGTCGAACACGCCGGTGACGTTGAGGCCCGCGTCGGTGAACTCCAGCGTGCCTCCAGAATGAAAGTGAACGGTGACGCCGGCGTCGACCGCGAGCGCCGCGCCATCGACCGTCACCGCGGCGAGGTTCGCGGGCGTGAACGGGCAGCTCACTTCGTCAGACAGCCACGTGCTCTCGCGGAAATTGAGCGCGCACGGCTTGAGGTACAGCACGTACTTCTTGTCGGTCGTGTAGGTGAGCTCGACGGTCGTGGAGACCGCCTGCGTGCCCGACGTACCGGTGAGCGCCCAGTTGCCGACGTGCGGGTTCTCTTCCTTGGGGCCGGCGTCGTTTTCTTGAACAGGTTGAGGACACGCGGTGAACGCGAGGGCCAGACACAGAGCGAGCTTTTTCATGGTTCAGTTGGAGGTGAGGAGTTCGTCGACTTCTTCGCGCAGCAGCATCTCATCTCCGAAGCGTTTGCTGGCTTCGATGATCTCGCCGAGGCGTTTGCGATCGGGCTTGTGGCTCTGCCGCATGCCGCGAACCTCGGTGTAGAGCGCGGCGACTTCGCGAGGCAGCTCCTCGGCTTTGCGTTGACGCGCGAGCGTCTCCGAGTTGCCCGCGGTGAAGCTGTCGAGCTGGCCGAAGTACGCGTCCCACTTCTGGGGGTCGGCCGGGCCGCCGGCGACGGAAGGCACCGCTTCGGCGATGATCACGTACGCCCACGTCGAGACCTGCACCGGGCGGCCGTGCAGCCATACGCGGAAGTCGACGACCTCGTTGTTGTCGACCACGTAGCCCGACGCTTCGACGCCCGACGCGAGCCGAATCGAAAACCGGCCGCGCGTGGGCAGACGTTCGCTGCCGACCAGCACCACCGAGTCGATGCGCTTGGGCACCGCGGTGCACTTGCCGTTGGTCGAGATCATCGTCGGGCCCAGCAGCTCGATGACCGACGCGGTGAGGCCGGGGCCGGTGTCTTTGCCGGCGCGGATCACCTCGAGCACTTCACCGGTGACCTCGATGATCTCCCCGCCGCGCTGACGCAACACCAGATGGTTCACCGCGCGGCTGCGCAGCGCCTCGTCGAGCCCGTAGTCACCACCGCGGATGTACGCGAGCGAGTGTTTGAAATCGGCGAGCACGTCGTTGAGGTGACGGAAGTCGCGCGCCACGAACAACTGCGGCTGCATGCGCGTGATGTCGTACGCGAGGTCCGCGCACTCCACGCTCAACGGCAGCTTCTTCACTTCGGGGGTCAGGCAGTGCTCCGCTTCGCCGATGGACGAGAGCAGACCCGCGCCGTACAGCTTCGGGTTCTCGAGCGTGCCGACGAGGCCATACTCGGCGGTCCACCAGTACAGGCGAGACGCGCGCGTCGATTCAGACGTGTAGCGCACCGACTTCGCCGCCGCGTCGAGGCGCGCCTGCGCGTGCTCGATGTCTTCCTGCGTGGCGCTCGGGTCTTCCTTCACCACCGAGAGATTGCGAATGCCTTCGAACAGCGCGCGATCTTCAGCCGACGCGATGGCCTTGAAGCCGACCTCGCCGGCGGCGCGCACGTACGCGGCGTACGCAGCGTCGGCGATGATGGGCGCGTGCCCGGCGCTCTCATGAATGATGTCGGGAGCCGGCGTGTAGTTGATGGTCTTGTGACCGCGGATGTCGGCGGCGATGGCGAGGATGCCGCGCGCCTGCATCTCGGTGAACACCGCGGGCGGCAGGAAACCGCGCACGCCGACGCAGCTCCAACCGAAGCGCTCGAGCTTCTCGTTCATCGTCTCGAGGCTGGGGATCTGATCAATGCCGATGCCGGTGTCGGCGAGGCCGCGCAGGTACGCGGAGTGCGCGCGCGACTCGAGGTGCTTCGACAGACGCTTCATCACGTGACGCCAGACCGCCTGATCACGCGGCGTGTATGACGCGTAGTCCTGGTCGACGACGTAGCGCTGCAGATGCGGCGGGAGTTCAACGCGCGCGGTGCTCATTGAAGACTCGTTTTGCATCGCAAACGCCCCTCGGCAAGCCTGAGTGCGTCGAGACGGGCGGGCCCGGCCATCATACCGGCGGGGTCCGACAACGCGGCTGGAGCCGGTAAATCGGCCTCAGATGCATTTCTGTCATACATGGAGGAATCCTCAATAGATCCGCGTGTTTACATCGCATGTGGGACAGCATAGGGTGCCCCGGCTGTCAAAAAAGAGACAAGCCACCACAGACCTGTAGCGTGGGCTTTTGGCAGTGCCTTTTTGAAGAGGGTCACGACGTGAGCGAAGAGAAGCCTGAAGCCCTGCTCAAGAGCGCGCTCGAGAAGATCGTGTACTTCGAGGCCCGTGCTTCGCAGCTCACGAATGACGCGGGGTCGTCGCGCGAAGAGCTGGAGCGCACCAAGAATGAGCTGGCCGCTGCCTCGCAGCGGGAAATCGAGCTCCGCCGCGTCATCGCCGAACTGGAGGTGCGCGCCACCCGCGCGCACGCCGAACGTGAAGAGATGGCCCGCCTGGTCGACGCGCTTCGGCGCGAGCGCGCGGAGCTCATCGGCAAGATGCTCGATGCGTCGCGCATTCACGGCGTTGATCAGCAGGGCATCGACAGCTTCGATTTGAGCCAGTTCATCTCGCAGCTACGTCAGGAGATTCTGCCGCAGCGTGAAGGCGGGCCCGCGTTCGTGAGCAGCAGCCCGAGCTCGGTGACCGAGGTCGCCGCCGAGTTGAAGACGCAGGGCCGGCTGCAGGTGACCGAGAATGATCTCGCGACGCTGACCGGCGCGCGTGAGTTCCCCGGGCGCAGTGAAGAGACCTTGTTCGGGTTCTCGGTACGTGAATTGTCGGCGCTCGATTCGTCGGCGCGCGTGCGCGCGGCGGAGCGGCTGGAAGCGCTTCGTCACCCCGCGGCGGCTCCGGCGCTCGCCAGCGCGCTTCATGGCGAGACCGAAGCGGTCGTGCAGGTCGCGCTGCTCTCTGCGCTTTCCTCGCTCGCGAAGGCCGAAGCGGTGCCCGTCGTGCAGCCGTTGCTGACCTCGCCGTCTCCCGAAGTTCGCGTGGCCGCGCTCAAGGCGTTGCTGAAGGTCGATGCGCCGGCGGCGGGCCCGCATCTCGCGGCGGCGATGAAGGACCCCGACAAGGCGGTGCGTCGTCGCGCGTCGCTGCTCGCCCTGGGGCTCGCGGGTTCTGAAGCGCTCGACCTCGGTCGTCAGGCGATCGTCGACGCCGACGCCGATGTGCGCGCGCTGGCCGCGCTCGTGCTCGGGGCGTCGAACGCCGAAGCCGCGCGGCCCATGCTGCTCGATGCGATGCGTGACGCTGATCAGCGCGTGCGCCGTTCGGCGTCGCAGTCGCTCTCGCGCCTGCTCGGGCAGGACGTGACCTCGCTCATTGCCCTCGATGACGCGACGTTGCGTCGTGAAGTGCGCCGTATCCGTGAGCTGCCGATCGCGCCGGTGCGCGCGACGCAGAGCGCTCCGCGTGCGTCGATGACCACGGTGGCTCCCGTTCGCCCGACGCACACCTTGCCGCCGGCCGTCGCCGCGCACGCATCGTCGCAGTCTGCAGTTGTCGCGCCCCGTGCGTCGCATGCGTCGTCACCGGTTGTCACTGCGTCTGCGGAGAGTCACGCGACACACGTGCCGTCT
>JBEHYH010000552.1:0-4091 GCA_048498275.1 Myxococcota bacterium
ATGGAGATGCGGTTGTCGACGAGCGCGCGGGAGATGGACTCAGAGATCTTCGAAGGCATGCCTACATTGTCGCAGGTACGTGCCTTCCAGTTGCGTCAAAAAGTACGAAAACGCCTCAGGGCAGCGTTTTCGGGCCGTCTTTCGGCTGGTTTACAGGCGTCACCTTGCCGGGGAGCAGCTTGTACGCGCGGCCTTTGACCGTCACGCAGATGCGGCCGCCGTCGTAAACGACCTTGCTGCGCACGTGCATCATGTTGTCGGCCTCGGGCACGCTCTCCAGCGCGTTGTACTTGGCCTCGTAATAGACGACCGTTTCCTGCGCGACGTTCTCCTCGAAGTCCTTGTTGGTGCCGCGAGACTGGGCGACGAGGTTCTTGAGCTCGTCACGATCGCGGCACGCGACGCCCGAAATCTGGCCCAGCAATTCGTAGTCGGGCGCGCCGAGCTCCTGCATGGCGACGACCGGCTGGTGTGGCGTGATGTACTGATTGACCGGCGCGCAGCCAGAGGCCGCGAGGCACAGCAGAACGAGACGCTTCATGTGTTTCCCCCGAAGAGAAGTGGAGCCGCGCGGATAGCGCTCAATAGTGCGGCGGTCGATCATTTCTCGACGCGTCGACGAGGCCGGGGTCTGCGGCGACTCGTTCGCGGAGCTGCTTGTGACCTTCCCGGAGCGCGTCGAGCTCACGCTGCTGCCGCCAGAGAACGTCCGAGAGCTCCGAGACGGTTTTCTCGAGGTACGCGCACTTCTCTTCGAGGGCAGCGAGGCGTTCTTCAGACATGCGTTTCGAGGCACTAGCACGACAGGCAACGTGCAGGCGCACGCCTGTCGTGGTAATGGAGCTTTTCCCTCTCGCTTCTTTCGGTGACCTTTGTCTGAACCCGCAGTGACGCAGTTGCCGCCCGATGATGGCTCGTGGCTCAAGAACCTGAAGGCCGCGGTCGACCCCGTCGTCTTCAACCAGGGCCGCGAAGACGCGAGCTCGCGCCGCGTGTCGGGTCTGGGCCGCACCGAAGTCGGCATCACCGCCACCGTCACCAACCCCGAAGGCACGAAGAAGTACACGACGCAGCTCGCGCCGACCGAAGAGTTCGAGATCGAATCGCTCTGCAACTGCGAGGTGTACGGCAAGCAGGGCGCGCACTGTCGTCACGTGGTGGCCACGGCGCTGGTGTACCTCGCGCGCGTGAAGGCGAAGGCCGACGCCGCGCCCGCGCCGCTGCCTGAAGCCGAGCAGGTGGTGTTGCCCGCCCTCGCGAAGCTGGAAAACTGGCTCGGGCTTTCGGCGCAGCCTGATCTCGAGTTCCACTACCGGCTCTCGCCAGCGCTTTCGCCGAGTGGCGCGCGGAGTTGGACCCTCGATGTTCGCCGCTCCGACCAGGCCGCGAAGGGCCCGGTGCAGGTCAAGCGCATCTTGAGCCTGGGTCAGCGGGTGGCTCCCGCCGATGAGCGCGTGCTGGCGTTGCTGGCGCAGCATGAAGTGCGCTTCGACTCGAAGGTGGTGCTCAACGACGAGCAGCTCGCCGACGTGTTCGACGTGATGAAGGCGCGCCGGGTGATCTACCGCGGCACGCCGCTCAACTTCGAGCTCGAGCCCGCGCGCCCGGTGATCCGCCTCCAGAACACGCCCGACGGAGCGACCTCGAAGATCGAGATCGCGCTCCCTGACAATTCGAGCTTCGGCTTGAAGGACGTGATCATCCTCTCCGGCCGCCGCACCTGGGCGCTGGTGGGGCAGAGCGCGTACGTGCTGGAGCCCGACTTCCCCGCGCGGTTGCTGCGCAAGTGGCTGCTCGAGCCGACGATGTCGTTCCCGCCGGATCAGCTCGATCGCGCGCTCAGCTTCTTCGCCGCGCATCTGCCGCGCTACCGCATGTCGCTGCAGGCCGACGGCATCGAGGTCGACGACAAGACGATGCCGAAGTTCCTGCTGACCGTCGAAGGCCGCGCCGATTACGTGAAGGCGCAGCTCGCGGCGAAGTACGGCAAGTCGGTGACGGTGCCGGTCTCGCCCATCGCGAATCATCTCGGCTACGCGAGCGGCAGCACCGAAGACGGCAAGAAGCTCTTCTTGCGTCAGGAGGCGCTCGAGAAGGCCGCCGGCAAGACGCTGCTCGAACGCGCCTTCCGCTATGACGACGCGACGCAGATCTACGAAGCCAACGGTGACGCGGCGCTCGACTTCTGGTCGCGTGGCCGCAGCGAGCTGCCCAAGGCGTGGGAGACGTTCGCCGCTGCGCCTCCCAAGGTGAAGGTGCGCGGCAAGCTGACGCCGAAGATCCGCGTGAACATGACGGCGGTGAACTGGTTCGATCTCGACGCGGAGTTCGTGTCGGAAGATCAGTCGGTCGACCTCGGCGCGGTGCGCATGTTCCTCGACTCCGGCCGCAAGTTCATGCCGCTCAAAGACGGCACGTTCGCGGAGGTCGACACCAACGAGCTCCAGCGGGTGGCGACGTTGCTCGAAGAAGCCGGCGCGATGCCGGGCAAGACGCGCACGCGCCTGCCGCTCTTCCACGCCACCGCGCTCGATCTGCTCGCCACGCTCGGCGACGTCGAGATCGAAGGCAAGGCGCGCAAGGCGATGACCGAGCTGCGCGAGATCGACGGCATCCCTCCGGTGAAGGCTCCGGAGGGGCTGAACGCCGAGCTGCGCCACTACCAGGAGGCCGGCCTCTCGTGGCTGTGGTTCCTGTTCCGCCACGGGCTGTCGGGCGTGCTCGCCGACGACATGGGTCTGGGCAAGACGGTGCAGGCGCTGTCACTGCTGCTCAAGATCAAGAAAGAGACGGGGCAGCAGCCGAGCCTGGTGGTCGCGCCGACCTCCGTGCTCCCGAACTGGGAACGCGAGATCGAGAAGTTCGCGCCGGAGCTCAAGTTCATCACCTGGCACGGCGCCGACCGCCGCGAGAACCTCGAGCAGCTCAAGCACACCGATCTCGTGCTCACCAGCTACGCGCTCATCCGCCGCGATCTGACCGAGCTCCAGAAGGTCGACTTCCGCTCCGTGATTCTCGACGAGGCGCAGAACATCAAGAACGCCGACTCGGCGACCGCGCAGGCCTGCAAGTCGATGAAGGCCGATCACAAGATCGCGCTCACCGGCACGCCGCTCGAGAACCGTCTCACCGAGCTCTGGAGCCTCTTCGACTTCCTGATGCCGGGCTTCCTCGGCAACGCCGAAGCCTTCCACGATCGCTATGAGCACCCGATCACCGTGCAGGGAGATACGGGGACTCGTGATCGCCTCAAGAAGCGCATCCACCCGTTCATCCTCCGGCGCCTGAAGACCGAGGTGGCGAAGGACCTGCCGCCCAAGACCGAGGTCATCACCTGGGTCGACATGGATTCTGGCCAGCAGGCGCTGTACCGCGAGGTGCTCGAGGAATCGAAGCGCAAGGTCTACGACACCATCGACAAGGTGGGCTTCAACAAGTCGCGCATCTCCATCCTCTCGGCGCTGATGAAGCTGCGTCAGGTGTGCTGCGATCCCCGTCTGCTCAAGCTGCCTCCGGGCACCGCGCTGCCGCCGTCGGCGAAGCTGGAGCGGTTCTCTGAACTGGTCGACGAGCTCATCCGCGAAGATCACCGCGCGCTGGTCTTCAGCCAGTTCACGGAGATGCTGGAGCTCCTCACCAACCAGGCCGACGAGAAGTCGATGAAGTACCTGTACCTCGACGGCCGCACCAAGGACCGCATGGGCAAGGTCGACGCGTTCAACCAGCCCGACGGCCCGCCGGTGTTCTTCATCTCGCTCAAGGCGGGCGGCACGGGCCTCAACCTGACCGCGGCCGACTACGTCATCCACTACGACCCGTGGTGGAACCCGGCCGTCGAAGATCAGGCGACCGACCGCACGCACCGCATCGGTCAGACCCGCGCGGTGTTCTCGTACAAGTTGATCACGCGCGGCACGGTGGAAGAGAAGATCCTCGGGCTGCAGCAGCGCAAGCGCGAGCTGGCGGCGGGCGTGCTCGGCACCGACACCGACGTGGGCAAGGCGCTCACGGAGAAGGACGTCGAAGATCTCTTCAGCTTCGAGCAGTAGCGGAGGGGAGGGAAGGTGGCGGGGTCAAAGCAAACATCAACA
>JBEHYH010000553.1:0-4088 GCA_048498275.1 Myxococcota bacterium
ACGATGCCTTCAATCCACGTGGTGATGCCGTTGAAGACGCCCATCGCGATGAAGATGATCAGCAAGAACTTGAGGAACGAAGGGTTCTTCAGCGACGACTTCATGCCGTCGAACATCAGCGCGCGCGTCTCGGGTTCGCTGGCCTCGGGAGGCACCGGCGGTTTCTCGCGAGCGAGCACGAAGAACAACACCGAGGTCGCCGCGGCCGCGAGGCCGTACCAGAGCTGAATCGTGTCGAGCGGGTGCTTCTCGATCAGCAGCGGAGTCACCGCCATGCCGATGCCGGTGCCGACGAGATTCGCGAGCGTGATGACACCGACCGCCGTCGCGCGTTCCTTCTGGGGAAACCAGAGCGCGGCGCACTTCGTCCACGCGTTCAGAAAGAAGGGCTGTGCGATCGCGAGCATCACCGTGCAGCCGAGCACCACCGCGTAGTTGTTGCCGGCGAGCCCTCGGAGGGGACCGAAGATCGCCATCAACAGCGAACCGACCCCGACTCCGAATTTGAAACCACGACTGTCGATGAGCCACGACGCGGGGATCGACATGGGAATGAACGCGGCCATGAAGCTCATCGCGAGCGCGCCGATGGCGGTCTCACTCACGCCGTAGAACGCGGCCGCCTTCGAGCTCACCGGCGCGTACGTGATCCACAACATCTGAATCGATAGATTGACGAGCGAGAAGACCGTCAACACGACCCAGCGCCACGAAGAGAGCATGAAGCGAGACTGTACGGTCAGCGGGTGACGATGTCGCGATTGAGCGGCGAGCCCGGGTTCGCGGCGTATTCTGACCCGTTCCACGAACGGCGCTCGAGGCGCACGCGGTGCGCGGCGGGGTCGATGTCGTAGATGTGGTACCCGAACTCCTTCACGTGGAGGTCGGTCGCGCTGCCCGGGTTGATGATGGTGCGGCGCCGGGTCTTCACCACGTA
This sequence comes from Myxococcota bacterium, assembly GCA_048498275.1. Lineage (GTDB taxonomy): Bacteria > Myxococcota > Myxococcia > Myxococcales > Myxococcaceae > Archangium_A. Next base: position 938 of record JBEHYH010000553.1, read on the forward strand.
CGGCCGGTGCATGTGCCCATGAAGCACGAGATCGAGCGAGACGTCGGCGCGGTCGATGAGCTCCATCAGCTCGAGGTCATCGCGCAGCCCGTGATTGCGGCGGTCACGTTGACCTTCGGCGCGGAGCAGGCCGTAGTGCTGCGCCAACACCACGAAGCGCGTGCGCAGCGAGGGGTCGGTGAGAATCTCTTCCAACTTGCGCCGCTGCTCGGCTCCGCAGAGGCCCGACGAATCGGTGAGCCCGGTCGGCCGCGCGACGTCGATCGCGACGATGGTCAGGTCGCCCACGTTCTTCGCGAAGGGGAAGCGCGCGCCTTCACTCACGGTGCTGAAGTGCTTTTCAAAGATGCCCGCGGCGCTCGTCACGTAGCGATCGTGATTGCCGGGGATCACGGTGAACTGTTCGCGCTGACGAAGGCGCGGGCCGAACAGCCGCGCGACCTCAGCCATCTCTGCTTCGGTCGCGACGCCGGTGAGGTCGCCCGTGCACAGCGCGTGCTGCACGTTCTGCGCGTCGACGTCGGCGAGCAGCTTCGCGATGCGCTCATCACTCCCGCGAAAGTGTTTGCCGCGGCCCATCAGCGAATAGCTGGCGATGGCGGCGAGCCGCTTGAGCGCGAACCCACCGCTGAGTGGAAAGTGCGTGATGTGGATGTCTGAGAAATGCGCGAGCTTCACAAAATTCCTGACGTGGCGCGGAACACGGTCGCGCGGCCCGAGAGCGTGAGGCCGGTTTCATCGGCGCCCACGAAGACAGAGTCACCCTGGTTCAACGTTTCACCAGCGAGCGTTGCGGCGCCTGAAGTGACCAACAGAATCTGCGCGGCGGAGGGCAGGGGCGTGCTCCCCTCGACCTCGAGGCGCGACAGACGAAAATCATCGATCGGCGCGTCGTACGAATCGCGCCACACCTTCACGGGCCCGTCGGTGAAATCGAGCACGCGCAGCAACTCGGCGACATCGACGTGCTTCGGCGTGAGGCCTCCGCGCAGCACGTTGTCGGAGTTCGCCATCAGTTCGATGCCGGTTCCGTCGAGATACGCGTGCAGATTCCCCGCGTTCAGAAACAGCGCTTCACCCGGCTGCAACACGACGTAGTTCAGCAACAGCGCGCCGATGATTCCCGGGTCACCGGGGTACGCCTTCACCAACGTGCGCGCCAACGCGCATTCATTCGCGAAGCCTTCGACGTCGCGCACTTCGCTCAACGACACGCGCTCCGTCATCACGTGCGTGAAGAACGCCTTCAAACCGTCACGCTCGAGAATCGTCACATCGACGCCAAGCGCGCTCAGCAATCGCACCGAATCACCCACGCGCCGAAAGCCACACAGCGCGTGAAACTCAGACAGCGCGCAGATGATCTCCGGCTTGTGATTCGCGTCTCGGTAGTTGCGGTGCGGCGCGTTCAGCGGAATACCCGCGGCGTTCTCACGCGCGAAGCCTTCACGCGCCTGCGCGAGGCTGGGGTGCGCCTGCAGCGACAACGGCTGCGCCGCGGCGAGCACCTTCAGGAGAAACGGCAACCGCCCGTCGAACCGCTTCGCGACGCGCTCACCGAGCAACCTCACCGGCGCCTTCGCGATGAGCTCGTTCAACGGCTCCGCACCCGCGAGAGACGGAGCGCTGTCGTGCGCGCCACACCACAACTCCGCCTGAGGCTTGCCGTCGGGCGCGACCCCCAACAAGGAAGGAATCGCGCTCGTGCTGCCCCAGGCGTAGTTCTGGATCTTGTTGGTGAGGCGCTTCACGACGAACTCACCCGAGGAGGCTGCGCAACATCCACGCGGTCTTCTCGTGAATCTGCAGGCGCTGCGTCAGCAGGTCGACGCTCGACTCATCGCCGCCTTTTTCGGCGCGCGGGTAGAGCGAACGCGCCGTACGCGCCGCCGTCTCGTGACCCTTCACGAGCTCGCGGATCATGTCGGTCGCCTCCGGCACGCCATCGGTCTCGGGGATCGACGAGAGCTTCGCGAAGGCCTCCGACGTCGCCTTCACCGAAACGCCCAGCGCGCGGATGCGCTCGGCGATGAGGTCGGTCGCGAGCCACAGCTCGTTGTACTGGGTCTCGAACATCAGATGCAGCGTCTGGAACATCGGGCCCGTCACGTTCCAGTGGAACGCGTGGGTCTTGAGGTACAGCGTGTACGTATCGGCGAGCAGCGCGTTCAAACCCGCCGCGATCGCCTTGCGGTCGGCCTCGACGATCCCGATGTCCACCGGGAGCTGCGCAGTCTTGTTGGAGTTCTTCGCCATGACCTGCCTCCTTTGTCTGGTTGAGTGTTACGCGGGGAACATGCACTCGAACGGCGTAACGTGCCCTGAAAAGTTCGGGTTGACGACGTCGAATCTTAGATTATGTCTAAAGGCGAAATGAGTACGGACCTCGTCAAGAAACTGCGGTCGGCCGGCATCCAGCCGTCGGCGCAGCGGCTCGCGGTGGCGCACTATGTGCTGACCACCGACGCGCACCCTTCTGCCGACGAGGTGCTGGCGCAGGTGCACGAGGGCTTCCCCATGCTGTCGCGGGCCACCGTGTACAACACGCTCAATTTGTTCGTTGAGAAGGGGCTGCTGCGGCAGCTCGTGCTCGCGGAGGGCCGGACCGTGTTCGACCCCAAGCTGGAGCCGCATCACCACTTCATCGACGATGAGACTGGAAGAATCGACGACCTCGAGTGGAGCTCGGTGAAGGTCGGCGACGTGAAGGACCTCAAGAATTACGAAGTTCGTGAATACATGGTCGTGATGCGGGGCCGGAAGCTCGGCGGGTCTCGCACGCAGGCGCGCAACAGCAGCGCTCCCGCGAAAAAGCGCTGAGTCACTTCAACCAAACACCACTGGAGAAACACCACATGTTGAGCCCTGGAACCAAAGCGCCTGCCTTCTCTGCCACCGCCGTCGTCAGCCTCGAGAAGGGCAAGGAATTCAAGAAGATCAGCCTCGCCGACTACAAGGGCAAGTGGGTGGTCCTCTACACGTACCCGAAGGACTTCACGTTCATCTGCCCGACGGAGATCGTCGACTTCGACAACAAGGCGAAGGCCTTCGGCGAGCGTGACGCGGTCGTGCTCGGCGGTTCGACCGACAACGAGTTCTCGCACCTCGCGTGGCGTCAGCAGCACGCCGACCTCAAGAAGATCAACCATGC
>JBEHYH010000554.1:0-4088 GCA_048498275.1 Myxococcota bacterium
GCGTGAGCAGATGAAACGTGCGCTCGCCCGCGCGGAAGTCGGGCAGCGTCAACGCGGAGTCAGCCATCACCACGCACACCAGGGTCACTCCGGGAAAATCGTGACCCTTCGCGACCATCTGCGTGCCGACGAGAATGTCCAACTCGCGCCGTGCGAACGACGCGAGCAATTCGGTGAGCCGCTCAGCCGACGACGCCGCGTCGCGATCGAGCCGCGCCACGCGCGCAGTCGGGAACGTCTCCGCGACCTCGGCTTCGATGCGCTCGGTGCCGACGCCGAGCTCGAGCAACGGCCCTGAACATTCAGGGCACGCACGCGGCAGTGGAGTCATCTCGCCGCAGTAGTGACAGTTCAACGAGCGCGCGCTGCGGTGATGCGTGAGGCACACGTCGCAGTTTCTGCAACGCAGCGACTGCCCGCAGACTTCACAGACGATGAACGTCGAGTGCCCGCGCCGGTTGAGGAACAGAATCACCTGCTGATTCTTCGCGAGCGTGTCGGTGATGGCCTCACGCAGCGTGGGCGCCAGCATCGGCGGCTCGGTGCCGCGCGTCTCCACCGTCTTGGGCCGCTCGATGCGCAGGTCGACGAGCTCCAGCTTCGGCATCGGCCGGTCATCGACGCGCCGGGGCATCGACAGCAGCGTGTAGCGGCCGCGGCGTGCGTTCTCCCAGGTCTCGAGTGACGGCGTCGCGCTGCCGAGAATCACCAGCGCGCCCGTCTGCTTCGCGCGCATCACCGCGAGGTCGCGCGCCTGGTAACGCAGCTTCTCTTCCTGTTTGAACGACGGGTCGTGTTCTTCATCGACGACCACGACGCCGAGGTTCGTCACCGGCGCCCAGATCGCGCTGCGCACGCCGACCGCGAGCCGCACTTTCCCCGCGCGCAGGTCCTGCCAGTACTTCAAGCGTTCACGGTCCTTGAGCGCTGAATGCAGCAGCGCGACTTGATCTCCGAAGCGGCTGCGGAAACGCCCGACGAGCTGCGGAGTCAGCGCGATCTCAGGCACGAGAATCAGCGCGCCTCTTCCCAGCTCCAACGCGCGCTCGACGACGCGCAGATACACCTCGGTCTTCCCCGAGCCGGTCACGCCGTGCAGCAGGTGCGGCGCGAACTCGTTGCGCTCCAACGCGGCGATCAACGCCGCGACCGCGTGCGTCTGGTCTTCGGTGAGCGCGGCGGGCCGCGACTGCTGCAGACCTTCACGAACGCCATGCACCACGGCTTCTTCTTCGAGCGCGATGAACCCGCGTTCGACGAGCTTCTTCAGCACCGCCTTCGCCCCGGGGATCGCGTGATCGACCTCTTCGACCGCCGCGCGCCCTCCGACCGCGAGCAGGTAGCTCAACGTCGCGTGCTGCTGCGGAGCGCGTTTCAACGCCTCCAGCGACGCCGACGGCAACGCGCGCGCGTGCACGACGACGTCGCCTTTTGCGTCCTTCGCTTCATCGGCCTTGGTGAGCCCGGGCGGCAGCGTCGACCGCAGCGCTTCACCGAGCGGGTAGCGGTAGTGACTCGCCGCGAACCGCGCGAGCTGCACCACGTCGGGCGTCAGCGCCGCTTCGGTGTCGAGCACCGCGACGATGGGCTTCGCCCTGGCGCGGATCTCCGGCGTCGGCTCCGGTGCGTACGCGAGAAAGAAGCCGAGCGCCGTCGCGCGCCCGAACGGCACCTTGACGCGTTGACCGGGCTGAAGCGTTCCGCGGAGCGCCTCCGGTACGAGGTAGGTGAACTCCCCGCGCACCGGCCGCCCGACGGCGACGAGGGCGAACTCCTGCATGGGTCAGAACTTCACTTGCGAGAGGTCGGCCTTGTTGTCGGCCGAGAGCACCATCACGCGCAGTTGCGGTTCGGTGCCCTTCGAGATTTCCAACACGCGCGGCCACACTTCACCGGTCGCCTGCGAGGTGTAATCGGAGAAGCGCACGTCCCACGCGGTGGTGCCTTCGTTGAAGCGCAGGCGCACCGGGAGGAAGCGATCTTTCGAGACCCACAACTGCGGCTCGCCTTCGGCCTTGTTGCCGATGAGGTAGCTGACCGAGCTGCTGCTCACCGCGCCATCGAGGCGCGCCAGCGAGACGAACTTCGTCTCGACCTTGAGGTTGCCGAGGTGTTTGAGCAGCGCCTCGCGCGTCGAGCCTTCTTCACCCGACTTGAGTGCCAGAATGGCACAGGCCTGCTCGAGCGCGACGCCGAGCGGCGCCAGCTCGGTGCCTTCGAAGTGTTTCTTGCCCGCCGACACCGCGACGGAGATCGTTTTGGTCGAGTCCGGCGACGAAAGGTCGATGCGGCAACGCCCGGGGAATCGCACCGAGAGGACGGCGTTGAGGGTCAGCTCGCCGCTGTTCCAATTGACGCCCAACGAGGAGGCCACATCTTTCGCCAGCACCGGAGACACCGCGGCGACGCCCGACGCCCTGAGCTGCGTGACGTTCAGGTCATCGCGCGAGGCGGCGAAGCGCTTGAGCACTCCGCCGGTGGGCATGATGTACGCGAGGAGCAGGGCGGCGACTTGGGCCTTCATGAAGGGCGGCACATTACTCAGAGCCATGCGGAACCCGTAGTAGAGCTGCGGCCCAAGGTGAGAAGAATCTTCGCGCTCAGTCTGGTGGTGTCGACGGCGGCGTTCGCTCAGGCGACGCAGGTGACGCCCGACCTGCGAGATCTCGGCACCGCGCGCAGCATCGCGATGGGCGGCGCGTTCGAATCGCTCGGCTACGGCTCCGAGGCGATCGGCGGCAACCCGGCGGCGCTCGGCCTCTACAAGCGCTACCTCATCGAAGCGTCGGGCGCGTGGGACATCCCCAACGGGTACGGTTTCGGCACCATCGGGCTCGCCGACTCGACGAATGAATTGCAGGCCGGCGTCTCGTACACCTTCGCGACCTACGGCGGTCTGCAGCGCCGCTACGCGCATGTGACGACGGCCGCGGCGTCGTACGCGTTCGGGCAGATCATCAGCATCGGAGCGGCGATCCGCCACCACGCCATCATCGGCGCGTCGAACACCAACTCCGTGACCATGAACGCCGGCATCATCGTGCGCCCGGTGCAGCAGTTCATGTTCGGCATCTCCGGCCACAACCTCATCGGCGTCTACAACAAGGACGTGAGCCGTTACTTCGTGGGCTCCATCGCCGCGCAGTTCTTCGACCAGCTCTCACCCGCCATCGACGTGCGGCTCGACTTCAATCAGCGGTTGCCGCGCTGGGCGATTCACGGCGGCATCGAGTGGCTCATCGCCAACATGGTGCCGATTCGCGCGGGCTACGAATACGACGGCATCGCCAACCCGAATCACCACTACATCTCGTTCGGCGCGGGTTGGTTCTACCAGGGCAGCGGCATCGACATCGCGTACCGGCACGAGGTCAACGGCCTCAACGGCCGGGAGATCGTGCTGACGCTCAAACTTCAGCTCTGAGACTTTGCGGCGAAGCGCTGCAGCGCCTGCTGCAACGCCATCGACTTGAGCTTCTCGTCTTCGAACTGCGCGCGGATCTCCTGCAGCTCCTTGCGGAGTTCGCTGTGGTCGCCACCGTCAACCGGCGCCTGTTCCTTGAGCGCGGCGAGCTCGGCTTCGAGCTGACGCGTCCAGTCCTTGCCTTTGGCGACGTCGAGCTCGAGCTGCGCGGCGCGACGCGTGGCATCGGCGAGCGCCTGTTTGGTGCCGGCGAGCTCTGCCTGCGCCTTGCCTGAAGCGGTGCGGGCGGCGCTCACTTCGGTCTGGAGCGCCATCAACTGCTGCGTCGCGCCCTTCGCGAGCTCGACCTGCCCACGGAGCTCCGCGAGCTGCGCCTGTGCCCCGCGCGCGATCTCCAGCTCGGCGTTGAGCTCGGCGAGCTGCGCCTGTGCCCCGCGCGCGATCTCCAGCTCGGCGTTGAGCTCGGCGACCTGCGCCTGCGCGCCCTGCGCGAGTTCGAGCTCGGCCTGCAGCAGGTCGACCTGTGTCTGCGCGCGGCGAGCGTTCTGGAGTTCGGCGGTGAGCTCCGCGGTCCTGCCGGCGGCGGCCTTCGCCGCGTCGAGCTCCGAGCGCAGTTGGGCGATGTTCTGCCGCGTGGCCTCGAGCTCGACGTGGAGCTCGACGA
>JBEHYH010000555.1:0-4079 GCA_048498275.1 Myxococcota bacterium
ACCTGTTTCGAATGCGGCAGTTCTTCGAGGTGTACCGCTCGAATCAAAATTCGCGCCACTGGCGCGACAATTACCGTGGACGCTCCACGTGATGATCCTCGGTCATTCACCGAAGACCGAGGTTCGTGAGTTCTACCTGCTCGCGGCGTTGAATCAGCGTTGGTCGAAGCGCGAGCTGGCGCGGCAGTTGGCTTCAGGTGCGGCGCTTCGAAGTGGAGCGCTGCAGAAGGTGCCTGCGACGGCGAAATTGAGCGCGGACGTCGCGGGCGAATTCAAGAACTCGTACGCGCTCGAGTTTCTCGGGCTGCGCGAAGGTCACTCGGAGAAAGACCTCCACGGCTCGCTGCTGAACAACCTCGGTCGCTTCATCTCCGAGCTGGGGCGCGACTTCTGTTTCGTCGGCTCGGAATACCCGCTGCAGGTCGGCTCGCAGGACTTCACGGTCGACCTCGTCTTCTTTCATCGCGGGCTGCAATGCCTCGTCGCGTTCGAGCTGAAGGTCGGCCGCTTCGAGCCCGAGTTCATCGGCAAGTTGAGCTTCTACGTGGAGGCGTTGGATCGACACGTGAAGAAGGCGCACGAACGGCCGACCATCGGCGTGCTGCTCTGTGCTGCGAAAGATGACGAGGTCGTCGAGTACGCGCTGGCGCGCACCGCATCACCGACGCTCGTGGCCGAGTACCAATCGATGCTGCCGTCGAAGACGGTGCTCAAAGACAAGCTGCGCGAGCCCTACACGCAGTTCGCTTAGAGCCGCGCGAGCACCCGACCATCCGCTCCAACGGAGAACGCCAGCGGCACCACGGAGACGCCGTATTTCTTCGCGAGGTCTTTGCGTTTCGAGACGTCGACCGCGAGCACGGTGCGGCCTTCTTTCTCGAGCTTCGGCTTCACTTCCTGACAGTCAGAGCACAGCGGGTGCGTGAAGAGCACCACGAGGTTGTCGCGTGATTCAGCGCCGAGCTGCTCGAGGTCGACCTTCTCCACGAGCCCACCCTTGATGCCGCGGAGCTTCGCGATGATTCGGTACACCTCGCACCCGACGCACAAACCGGTGGTCGTCGCGAGGCCGGCGAGCGCGGCGACGATGCCGCCGAGAACGGCTCCCACCGTCGGAAAACCAGCGATGTACGCGAGCGTCGCGGAGCCCAGGAAGATGGCGCCGATGATGTTCGCGAACCGCGGCGCGCGGCTGTCTTCGAGCTCGCCTTCACCGAAGCGCGGCTGCACCACGGTGAAATAGAAGACGCACGGCAGGCAGTACTGGCGGCCGAACAACACGCTCACCGCGAGCTGCGCGCCGAGCAAGGTGAGCAACGGCCAGAAGCCGGTGACGACCGCAATGGCGGCTCCGAGTGAGACGACCAACTGGTTGAACCGTGGCGCCCGCGAATCGATGACGAGGAGGTCTTTGTACGGGTCAGCCAGACGCGGAAGAACGGTTGCGGACATGCGTCCGATATAACGGACAAGCATCCGTAGTCGCAAGTGGGGCTGGTTCAACGGCTGACGAGCACGCCGCGGTACTGGTGCAGCTCGGGTTTCTTGCCGTAGCGCGCCGGCGTGGTGCCGACGAGTTTGCGGAAGTGCCGTGTGAGCTGCGCCTGATCATACAGACCGACCATCGGCGCGACGTCAGACGCGCGCACGCCTTCGCGCAGCAATTGCTTCGCGCGCGCGACCCGAAGGTGCGTCAGGTACGCGTGCGGAGGCATGCCGACCTGCGCGCGGAACGCGCGGCAGAGATGAAACTTGTCGAGCTCCGCATGGGCGGCGAGCTCGTCGAGCGAAATCGCGACGTCGAGCCGCTCACGCAACAGCTCCTTCGCGCGACGCACCGGCCGCGAATAGTCGGGAGCCGCACCACGGAGCGCCGCGAGCGCGCTCACCGCTTCAGTGGTCGCGACCTCGAGCGCGAGCGCATCGGCGCGGGCGACCACCGCATCGAGCAACCGATGAAACGGCGCGGCGCGCGCGTCATCGCGCTCGAGCTGCGGCATCAGCACGGCTTTGCCTTCGCTCCGCACGCGCGCGACTTCTTCAGTCGGCAGCGTCACCACGAGGAAGGTCACCACTCCATCGTTCGCGAGCCCGCGATGCACATCGCCCGGCTGTTTCACGAGAACGTTCCCCGGAGCCGAGCGCCACACGCGACCGCCGCCGACCCATTCGCTGCGGCCTCGTTCGACGCGGCCGACGCCGAAGTGGTCCTTCATGCCGGTGTGCACTTCGGTCGTGGTCGCGCGCACCGCACGCAGACTCGGCAGCGACACCGGTAGCTCGACCGTGCGGATCATCGCGCAAGTGTAAGAGCGCGCCTTCACGCTCGCTTGTGCATTCTTGGCGGGCGAATTCGCGCCAAGAACCGACAAGCGCGTATTGCAGCGCGCTTCTACCTTCGCGCCATGAACTCGAACTCAATCGCGCTGGGTTGCATGGGCCTGTCGGGCGTCTACGGAAAGACCGACGACACGAAGAGCATTTCGCTGATTCACGCGGCCATCGAGCGCGGCGTCACGCTGCTCGACACCGGCGACTTCTATGGCTCCGGGCACAATGAATTGCTGGTCGGTAAGGCCATCGCCGGCAAGCGCGACAAGGTGAAACTGTCGGTGAAGTTCGGAGCGATGATCGGCCCCGGCATGCAGTGGGCCGGCTTCGACGCGCGGCCGGCGGCGCTCAAGAACTTCCTCTCGTATTCGCTGGTGCGGCTCGGCGTCGACTACATCGAAATCTACCAGCCCACGAGAATCGATCCGTGGGTGCCGATTGAAGACACGATTGGCGCCATCTCCGAGCTGATCAAAGCGGGCTACGTGCGCGCCATCGGTCTCTCTGAAGTCGGGCCGGAGACGATTCGACGCGCGGCGAAGGTGCACCCGATTCATGATCTGCAGATTGAGTACTCCATCGTGAGCCGCGACCCCGAAGACGCGATCTTCCCGGTGCTCCATGAGCTCGGTGCGGGCGCGACGTTGTATGGCGTGCTGTCGCGCGGGCTGCTCTCGGCGAGCAAGGTCGGCGCGGGTGATCATCGCGCGAACATGCCGCGCTTCGCGGGTGAGAACGGCGCAGCGAACGCGAAGCTGGTGAGCAAGCTCATCGAGCTCGCGAAGAAGTGGAACCTCACGCCGAGTCAGCTCGCGATCGGGTACGTGCTCGGGAAGGAGCCGCGCTTCACGCCGACGCTCGGCATGCGCACGCTGGAGCAGCTCGACGAAGCGTTGAACACCAGGCCGCTCACCGCGGAGCAGATCAACGAAGTCGAAACGATTGCGCCTCGCGGAGCCGTCGCCGGTACGCGCTACCACGCAGCGCAGATGGCCGTGCTCGACAGCGAGAAGAAGTGACCTACGCGGCGTGATTCATGCGTGCGTAATGGCTCGGCGGCTGCCCGACGTGCCGGCTGAAGGCGGTGCTGAAGGTGCTCGCCGAGCCGTAGCCGACCTTCTCCGCGACTTCGGAGATGCCGGTGTCGGCGCGCCGCAGCAGATCGCGCGCGACGGCCATGCGCCAACCGAGCAGGTATTCCATCGGTGAGAGCCCGACGGTGCGCGTGAAGCGGTCGAAGAACGCCGAGCGGGAGAGCGCCGAGACCTTCGCGAGCTCCGGCACGGTCCACTGACGATCGACGTGCCGATGCATCTCGCGAATCGCCGGAGCGATGCGCACATCGGCGAGCCCGCGCAGCAGCCCCGGCGGCGTATCGGCCCCGGGTGTCACCCGCAGCGCTTCAATCAACAACACCTCGACGAGCCGCTTGAGCACCAGCTCCCGGCCGGCGCGCCGTGAAATGGCTTCGTCGCCCACGAGCTGCACGAGTTGCGAGAGCCGCTCGACACCGCGCACGTGCACCAGCGACGGGAGCAGCGAGACCAGCAACGCTGCGTCTGCGGAGTCGAAGACGAAGTAGCCGCCGAGCAGGCGCACGTCGGGTTTGCCGCCGCGCGCTCCGTGGCGAACTTCAGCCTGCGAGTCGTTCAACTGCGGTGTGAGTTGCGCCGGCTTCACCGGGAGGAAGCCCGACTGCACGAAGCAGGGCGACTTCGTGCTGCTGCCGACCACGCCCAGCTTCGTGC
>JBEHYH010000556.1:0-4077 GCA_048498275.1 Myxococcota bacterium
GCGCTGCAGGTGCTCGAAAACTACCTGCGCATGAAGCTGAGCGATGGGACGTCGCTCGCGCTGGTCATCGACTTCGCTGAAACGATTGCGCCGGCCGGCGAGATGGCGGGGCTTCAGGCTGAAGACCGCTTCGTGCTCGCGACGCTCGTGAAGTGGGCGAGCGACCCGCAGTTCTTGAATGGCGATTTGAGCATCGTGCTGGTGAGCGAGAACCTCGCCGACCTGACGCCGCGGCTCTCGCGCAACCCGTACGTCTCGAACATCGAGCTCACGCTGCCCACCGAGAACGAGCGCCTCGAGTTCGTGAAGTGGAAGTTGGAAGGTCAGAAGCTGTCGTCGGTGAGTGAGGTGCCGACCGAGGCGCTGGCGAAGATGACCGCGGGTCTCTCGCGCATCAACCTCGACCGGCTCCTCACCGAGGCGATGGAGCGCAAGGAGCGCATCACCGTCGAGACGCTGAAGGAGAAGAAGAAGGAGACCATTCAGGCCGAATGTCACGGCCTGCTGGAGTTCATCGAGCCCGAGTACACGCTCGACACCGTCGCCGGTCACGCGCGCGCGAAGAAGATGCTCCGTGATGCATCGGGCATTCTGAAGAAGGGCCGCATCGAGGTGATGCCCATGGGCTACCTCGTGAGCGGGCCGGTCGGCACCGGCAAGACGTTCATGGTCACGTGCTTCGCCGGTGAAATCGGCGTGCCGTGCGTGAAGTTCCTCAACTTCCGTTCGCAGTGGCAGGGCGTGACCGAGGCGAACCTCGAGAAGATCTTCAACCTGCTCAAGGCGCTGTGGCCGGTGGCGGTGATGATCGACGAAGCCGACGCGTTCCTCGGCGATCGCGACTCGGGCGGAGATTCAGGAACCGGCAGCCGCATCTTCGCGGCCATCGCCAGCTTCATGGGCAACACCGCCTACCGCGGGAAGATCGTCTGGTTCCTGCTGACCTGCCGGCCCGACCTGCTGCCCATCGACTTGAAGCGGCAGGGCCGCGCCGAAGAACACCTCGCGCTCTTCTACCCGCAGACCGACGCGGAGCGCGTCGAGCTGTTCCACGCGATGCAGAAGAAGACGAAGGTGAAGGTCGAGCTGCCTGACTTCGCGAAGCTGACCGGCGGTCACCCGTACTCGGGCGCCGACATCGAGGCGATCCTCGTGCGCTCCAAGTTCCGCGCGGTGAATGACGGCCGCGAAGAGGTGACGCCAGCCGACGTCGAGGCGGTGGTGAAAGACTTCGTGCCGCCGAGCTACCCGCTCGAAATCGAACTGCAGAACCTCGTCGCCGTGCAGGAATGCACCAGCAAGGAACTGCTGCCGGAGAACTTCCAGAAGCTCGAGCGCGATTTCGTCACGCGGCGAGTGAAGGAACTCAAGCTCCTGCTCGAAGAGCGCTGACTACTTCTTGGTGAGGTGACTCAGCGGGCTCGTCTTCGAGACGAACCGCTGCAGCATCTCGCGCGGGAGAGGCAAGGTCCACGCGAGGGCCTGCACGACGTGTGGCGTCTCGCCGATGTGGAGCACCAGAGTGTCGTCGATGACATTCGCGCCGTTGATGAGCGCCCAGGTGCATGCGTTCGGCGCGAGGTTGTACGGCTCGATGGTGTCGGCGTCGCCCTGCGCGATGAGTTCGCGTCGTTGAGCCTTCGATGCAGCAGCGAGCCGGCGTGAACACTCGTCGAGAAACGCACCGCGCGCTTCGACGCGAATCGCGTCTGACCAGGTCCATGGTTGCCCGGTGTCGGTGCGCACGAAGAAGTCGGCACATCCAGTCCAGGGGTACGCGCCCATACCCGAGGTGCAACGGTGCACGTCGAGCCACTTGTCGTCACGCAGCACCGCCGAGAACTCGATGCGCTCCGTGCCGAACCAATCGCCGTTGATGAGCGCGGTCTCGGCCTGCTCGAGGATTTCGTCGTCGAGTGAGTCGTTCACCTTTTCGACGAACGCGGCGAGCTCAGGCGTGACGCCGCCATCAGACAAGATCAGTGTGAGCCGGTCGAACGCGCGCGACTGTTGCCCGGTGGTGAGTTCATCGACCACGACGCGAATGTCGAACGGGCCGCGACAAGAGCGTTCGCTCCGAGTGACTGCGGCTGATCTGCCACGCACCCGCATCAGGGGCCGCGGCCAACGCGGTCAGGAGAAGGCACGCACTCGTCATGCGCGCTGGAGGAGCACGCGTTGTGCCAGTCGCTCAGTCGACTTTCCAGGTGAGTGGAGCGAACTCTTGTTTGCGGCTCGCGTTGTTCTCCGGCGTGAGCACCGACGCGCCCGAGTGCAGCGTGCCTCCGAGCGTCGGCGTCACCGAGAACGCGGCTTGCCAGAGCGCGCCGTTCGCCTGCGCGGGTACGTGCATGGTGACGAGCCCGTCTTCCGTCTCGAAGCGCGTGATGAGGCCGGCTGACATCAACTTCTCGAGCGATTCCGAATCGGCTTGCGCACCGGCGGGGAGCGAGAAGTCGACCTTCATCGGCTCGCCTCCGGGCATCGCGGCGACGAGCTTCACTTCGCCGGGGAGCCCCGCCTTCAACTTCTCGGGCAGCTCGGTCTTCAGCGACATGCCGCCCGTGTTGTCTTCCTTCCACGGCGCGTACGAGACGAGCTGCAGCGAGAAACCCAGGCCCGGCACCGCAGGCTCCGCGCGCAGCGACCATTCATGCGCACCGCCGCTGCCTTCCGCGTTCGCGTCGAGCGAGAGCACGTCCTTGAGCGCCGCTGCATCGAAGTCACCCGATGCGAGCGGTTTTCCATCGCGCTCCAGCGTCACCTTCACGCTCGCGGGCATCGGGTCTTTGAAGAGCTTGAGCACCGCGCGCAGCGCCACGAGGTTCGCGCGCCCATCGCCCCAGCCGTAATACGCGGAGTACCCCGACAGCAGATACGTGCCGAGGTCGGCGACCGGCGCGTCCTTCACGCCTTCGAGCGCGAGGATTGCCAATGCGGTCGCTTCATAGGTCGACGGCGCGACACCATCGGCGCGCACCACTCCGGGTTCCACTTTCAAGAACCGGCCACCGTCGTCGGTCTGCTGCAACCCATCGAGCACCAGCTTGCGGAGATTCTCGGCGGTGGTTCCTTCGACGGCTCCCGACGCGAGGATCGCCGCGGCCGTGTAGCCATCGACCACGCGCGCTGCATTTCGCTCGAAAGCGCCGCTCGCGCGAACCGTCATCAACGTCGCGCGCTGCTTCGCCTGCGGAGTCGAGTTCGACGCGTTCACCGCGCGCACGCAGTCAGACGTGGTGACGAGCAGCCGCTGCAGTGTCCACCCCGTCGCGCCCTGGCACGTGCCGTCGGGGCGCTGTGCCTGCGAAACCTGCATCGCGAGGCGTTCACCGAGTCGCTCGAGCACGGGATTTCCCGGGTGCGCGAGTGCGGCTTCAGTGAGCAACGTCGCCGAGTCGACCGACGGCCCGCGCGCGTATTGCATCGCGCGTTGCGTGGCGAGAATCGACAGGTCGCGAATCGTCGGCATGTCAGGCGTCGAGCCGAGCGAGTTCAGCAGCGACGGTGCGTCGCCGAGCAGCTTGAGGAGGTACGCATCTTCAGCGACTCCGCGACGGCCGGGAGCCGCGGCGAGCTCATTGCGCAGCAACCCCAACGCACCCGGGAAGATCTGCACACGCACCGCTTCAGTGCCGGGCAGCGGATTCGCCGGGCCGGTCAGCGTGAACGTGCGCGTCGCCGCGAGCGTGCCCGCCTTGCTCTGAATCTCACGCCGGCCCTGCGGCTTGAGCTCGATGGGTTTTTCCACCGCGTCGGTGCTGCCGAGCTGCGCGTGGAACGACGCGTTGCCGGGCCTGGTGGTGGTCATGGTCACGAACTGCACCGCTTCACCGCCCGCGGGCACTTTCACATTGCCGCCCGTGCTCGAGATGGTCGCGTTGATCGCCGAGAACTCGAGCTTCGCGCTCAGGTCACTCTCGGTGGTGTTGACGATCTGCACCGGCAGTTTCAACACGTCGCCCGCGTAGAGAAACGGAGGCGTCACCGCGTCGACGTACGCGGGCAGGGTGCCGAGGAAGCTCGCCACCGTGCCGGCCTGGCTGCCTTCACGCGAATGCGCGAGCGCCAATGCTG
>JBEHYH010000557.1:0-4074 GCA_048498275.1 Myxococcota bacterium
GTCAACAACATCAAACCGACGGTCGAGGAGTGGCGGCGCATGCGCACCCTCGGCATCGCGCTCGAGCGGGTCGGCCGCACCGATGAAGCGACCGCCGCGTATCAGCAGGCGATGGACCTCTCGCCGAAGTACGTGAAGGCGCGCGTGAACGCGGCGCGGGTCGCCAAGGTCATCATCGAGGTTGATCGAATCGAAAACGACGAAGAGTAGTTCGGCCCTCACCCCTCCTCTCCCGTGAAGCGAGAGAGGAGGCATGCAGCTAAGGTGGCAACTCGATGCGTTTTCTCAAGATGCTCCTCAAGCTGACGGCGGCCGGCCTGGTGCTGGGCGCCGTCGGTCTTGTCGCGACGTACATGTATTACTCGCGCGATCTGCCCGACGTGGAGTCGCTGCGCACCTGGCGCCCTCCGCAGGTCACCAAGGTCAACTGCCGCGACGGCAACGTGTGCGCCGAGTTCTTCGTGGAGCGCCGCACCTGGGTCGACGTTCGCACGCTACCGCCGCATGTGCGCGACGCGTTCCTCGCCGCCGAAGACGCTGACTTCTACCAGCACGACGGCCTCGACTACGTCGGCATCCTCCGGAGCGCGGTGAAGAACCTGAAGCCCGGCGGCATGAAGTCGGGCGCGTCGACGATCTCCCAACAGGCGTGCCGATTGTTGCTGCTGACGCAAGAACGCTCGCTGTCGCGAAAGATCCGCGAGTGGATTCTCACGCCGCGCATGGAGAAGGCGCTCGGCAAGGACGAGATCCTCAACCTCTACGTCAACACCATCTATTTCGGGAACCAGCGCTACGGCGTCGAGGAGGCGTCGCTCTTCTATTTCGGCAAGCACGCGAAGGACCTCGATGTCGGTGAAGCGGCGGTCATCGCCGGCACCGTGCAGTTGCCTCATCGCATCAACCCCGTGACCAACATCGTGAAGGCGAAGAAGCGTCAGCGCTACGTGCTCGGGCAGCTCGCGAGTCATGGGTTCGTGAAGAAGGAAGTCGCCGACGCTTTCATCGAGAAGCCGATTGAGCTGGGCCCGCGGCCGCCGGTGACCGTTGGCGCGGGGTACGCCGAAGAGGTGCGTAAGCAGTTGGTGCAACGGTACGGCGACAAGGCGGTGCTCGAAGGCGGTCTGCGTGTGCAGATCGCGATGGAGCCCGCGTTGCAGACCGCCGCCGAGAAATCGGTGCGCGCGGGGCTCGAAGCGGTGGACCGTCGTCAGGGCTATCGCGGCCCGGTTGGAGCGATGGATGCCGCGCGCTTCGCGACGTTGAAGCCGTTGTTGGAAACACGTCTGTCTGAAGCCGGTAAGCGCCGGCCTGATGAGCGGTTGGTGGTCGATCTCACCGCGCTCAAAGACTCGAAGCCGCAAGAGGCCGACGACAGCGACAAGAGCGTCGTCGAGCCGGAAGAAGTCGAAGGTGAAGCTCCGCTCACTGAAGACGAGAAGCTCGCGCAGTCGACGACCGTTCGCGTGCTGGGTGACGCGTTGGAAACCGTCGCGTGGGTTTCAGCGGTCGATGACGCCAAAGGCACGGCGTCGCTCGAGCTCATCGGCGCGCAGGCGCAGCTCGACTTCGCGTCGCACAAATGGGCCCGCCGTCGCGATGGAGACAAAGTCGGCGCGAACCCCGCGCGCATGTCTGACGTCGTGAAGCCGGGAGACCTCGTGCGCGTGCGGCTCGGTGGAGCGCTCCCCGCGTCGCAGGTGTTGTCGGCCTCCATCGCGCAGCTTCCCGTCGTGCAGGGCGCGCTGGTGTCGATTGACCCGAAAGACCGTTCAGTCGTCGCGCTCGTCGGTGGCTACGACTTCACGACCTCCGCGTTCAATCGCGCGACGCAGGCGAAACGTCAGCCGGGCTCGTCGTTCAAGCCGTTCCTCTACGCGGCGGCGATGGAGTCACAGAAGTTCACGCCCATCTCCATCGTCAACGACGCGCCCGAGCCGATTCGCGACCCGTACACCGGCAAGACCTGGAGCCCGCACAACTACGAGAACGGTTTCGAAGGCCCGATGACCATTCGCACCGCGCTCACGAAGTCGAAGAACACGGTGTCGGTGCGGCTCATCGAAGCGCTCGGGCCCGAGGCGGTCATTTCGTTCGCGACGAAGGCCGGCATTCATTCGACGCTGGTGCCGAACCTCACGCTCGCGCTCGGCACGAGTGAAGTGTCGCCGCTCGAGATCGCCAACGCGTACACCACGCTGCAGACCGAAGGTCAGTACGCCGACCCGGTGATGGTGGTGAAGGTCGCCGACGCGAAGGGCAAGGTGCTCGAAGAACATCACGCCGCGCCGGAGCAGGTGTTGTCGCCAGCCGTCGCGTTCCTCGCGACGTCATTGATGCGCAGCGTGGTCGAAGAGGGCACGGCGACCGCGGTGCAGGAGCTCAATCGCCCCGCCGCCGGCAAGACCGGCACGGCGCAGGAATTCCGCGATGCGTGGTTCTCGGGGTTCACCGCTGACTACGTCGCGACCGCGTGGGTGGGCTTCGACAATCACGACACGCTCGGGTCGGGTGAAACCGGCGGCAAAGCGGCGCTGCCGGTGTGGCTCGGGTTCATGCGTGAAGCGCACAAGAATCTGCCGCCGCGCGAGTTCCCCGTTCCGGAAGGTGTCGAACAGGTTCGCATCGACCCGCAGACCGGGAAGCTCGCGGGTGCGCGCGTGCCCGGCCGAAAAGAATGGTTCCTCGCGGGTACGGCGCCGACCGAAGAGACGCAGGCCGTCGACCCCAACGACTTCCTGATGATGGATCCGGGACGCCGATGATCCTCGCGTTGCTGCTGGCCGCGTCACCGTTCGATTCGACGGCCGCGCAGATTTCAAAACATGTCGCTGACGCCGGCTTCGCCGCGCCGGTCGGCGTGTATGTCGAGGGCAGCCCGGAACCCGCGAGTCGCGCGCTGGCCTCGCTCGTCATCGCCGGCTTGTCAGAAGCGCACCTCGCTCCGGTTCCCGTCGCGGCGACGAACGCGACCAACGCAGAAAGCGCGGCGCGTGATCTGCGTTTGAGTTCGCTCGTGCGGCTCACGGTGAACATCGAAGGTTCGAAGCTGGTGGTGCGCGGAGACGCGCTGAGCACGCATGTGAATTTCTGGTCGGGGTCGACTCCGACGCGTGAAGGGCCGGCGGTCGCGCTGTTCGCTTCGGCTGATGCCGATGACGAGACGCTCGCGATGCTCGGTCAGGCGCCAGCGCAGAAAGAGCTGCGGCTGATTCGCTTCAGCTTCGCGAAGTTGAGCGCGTGGCCCGCGGCGGTGAGCGTGACGGACACCGAAGTGTCAGCCCTGGTCGGCGAAGAGCTCTTCGTGTGGACATTGGAGGGAAAGTTGAAGAGCCACACCGAGCTTTCTGGAGCGCGTTCGACACACCCGACGCGTGAACCCTTCGGGTGGATTTCGGGGAACAAGGCGTGGTCATCGAAGCGCGAGATTGCGCCGATGAACTGGGCGGAGCTGACACTGACTCCGCGCGCGGGCTTCGCGAGCTTCGAGCCGACCTTCACCTGGTCGGGCCGCACCACGACGTGGCCCGAGGGCATCTCGCAGTTTTCAGCGAGCGGGCCGGCGACGTTGTTCGTCACGCCGAGCGGGCGCGCGGCGATTTCGCGCGGGTACGCGAGCACCACCTTCGTCACCGGCGTCGGGAGCGGAACCGCGCTCACTGACTTCGATGGCGACAATGTCCCCGAGGTCGTGGCGACGATGTTCAAGACCTCGAGCGGCGATGACGCGCGGGTGATGACGCTCAAGGAGTTCGAAGCCGCGCAGGCACGCAATCAGAGCCTTCAGGAGATCCCGACGTTGTGGCGCGAGAAGCTGAACGGCCGCGGGGTGGTCGCCGCGGGCGGCCGAGAATGCGTGGTGCTCGGTCTCTGGAAAGAAGATGGCAGCGGCGAGCTGGTGATGATCCGGAGGGAGAAATGAACTCCACGCGAGCTCCGCTCCTCCGCGTGCGGCCCTCACCCCAACCCTCTCACGTGAACGGGAGAGGGGGTTTGTTCGTGCTTGTTACGCTCTTCGCATTCACCGCGTTCGCCGGCGCGCGACACAAACCCGGCGGCACGTTGTCGATCGCG
>JBEHYH010000558.1:0-4067 GCA_048498275.1 Myxococcota bacterium
AGCTCACGCGCAGCCTCGACGCGCGCGTTGAACTTTCGCCAGGCGGCATCACCCTCGATGACGGCGCCGAGGTCGCGCAGTTGCTGCAGCACCGTCATCGACGCGGGAGTCAATTGCAGCCCGTGCTTCGTCTGCGTCGAATGCGCGGCGACGCGACGAAGATGTTCGCGCAGCACTTCTGGAATCTCGATGTACGTCTGCGGTTCGACCTCGACGAAACGCGCTTCACGCCGCGCTGCTTCGATGAGGCGCGCGAGCTCCACGCGTTCACCGAAGACGCTCAGTTCACCGAGCGCACCGAACCAGTCGATCTCGTGCTGCAGCGTCACGCGCAACGCCCGCGGACCGGTGGTGCCCAGATTGCGCAGCGGTTTGCCGACCCATTCCAACAGCGGAGGCTCGGCGCGCTGTGATGCGGCCTCGAGCAGGTCGAACACCTCGTCGGCGCGGCGGAACTCGTAGAGAAAAGGCCGCCCGACATTTGCTTCTGCGTTCTCGAGCGGCAACTCGCGCTCCAGCGCGTGCATCACGTCTTCTTCCGCGCGCAGGTCACGCACGGCGTGCACGGCTTTCGAACCTCGTCGCAGATGCACATCGCGAGGGCCCTCTCCGGGGCGATTGGCAGGCGCATCAGGTAACGGCTTCACGCGGAATTCGAGCTCGAGCCCTCCGCCGCGCTGCGCTTCGAGCCTCAGCACCGGAAGCATCTGCACCGGCACCGGCTCGCCCATCACGCTGCGTGGCATCGCCACGGGGACCTGCTGCGCGAGGCGAGACAACGACTCCAGCAGCGCGGTCTGCGCTTCGGGAGGGAAATGCGCGGGCTCTTTCGCGAGCACCTGCACCGCCGCGTACACCTCGACGGAGACATCGAGCAGCGTCAGCCGGCGCGGGCCTTCGTCCCACAAATAGAGCAGCTCATCAGGGCGCGCGTTGCGCACGCGTTCTTGCAGACGCGGAGGAAACGTAGCGCCTTCGATTCCCGGGCCGAGCGTGATGGCTCCACCGCGTTCTTCAGCGACGAGCCCGACCGGCACGCGTTCAATGCGCACCGTCTGTGACGGGTCGCGCTCGAGAAACACGCGCGTCGAATCGACCAGACCTTCGAGCAACGTGCGCGACGCATACGAATGTGGCCCGGGGAGCAACGCGACGAGCGGCGCATCGACTCCCGCGTGCGGCAGCAATTCTTCGCGCGCGCGACGCTCGTCATCGACCCACGCCGAGATGCGAATGCCGTCATCGCCTTCGACCGAGATTCTGAACGTCACCTGCGCTGTCGGCGCGCGCGGAGTGCTCGCGGTCACCGCTGCCTGCAGCGCGTCCAACGTGCGCTGCCACGAAGGCCGCGCGAGCTCATCGAGCACATGGCCCGGCTGCGACTCGAGTGACACCAGCGCCGAATCGATCGCCGCGAGCTGATGCACGCACGCGGTCGCTCCGCACGTGCACGTCGAATTCAACGCGTTCTCACGCAGCGACAGCTTCACCTTCGCGCGCGCGAACCCTCCTCCTTGCCGCAGCGGCATTTCAGTCGGCAGCAGGTCGCGGAATTCGAAGCCGGGCAGGGCTTTGTCGAAGTTCAACGCCTCGACGTCGAGCAGCTCGCGCAACCGCGGCGCGATCGACGGAGGCAATCGCTCACGCAGCAGCACGAGCCGCTGATGCACGACGAGCGCGCGAGCATCTGAAGGCGGCGCGAGTCGCTCCGTCTGCTCGCGCGCTTTCTCCGCCGACGACTTCTCCACCTCGATGAACTTCGCCACCGCCTCAGGCAGCACCTCACGCAGCCGCGACGGCTTGAGCCACTCGAGCGACGCCGCGACTCCATCTTTCGACGCGAGGTCACTCAATCGCCGGCGCGCACCGACGCTCCGCAGTTGCGACCACAACCCCTGTTCGACGTACGGCGCTACCGCTTCGAGATTGAAGCGCGCGACATGCGAGAGCCCCTCGCGTTCGAGCCACGCATGAAATTCCGCGCGCGTCTCGAAGGGCGCCATCTCAGTTCACCGCGGGCGTTCCACCGCCGGACCACGGCTCTTTCGACAAGCGCGAGAGGCCGGTCGCGGTCGCGCAGAGCTGACCTTTTTCATCGAACAACTCGGCTTCAGCGAAGACCAGCGTGTTCCCTCCGCGAGAGACACGTGAACGCGCGACGACGCGATTGCCGCGCACGGCGTTCATGAAGTTCAACGAGAGCTGCACGGTGGCGCTGCGGCGAGACGGGTCGACGAGCGCCGGCGCGCACCCGATGACGAGGTCGAAGATGGCGGCGAGCACTCCGCCGTTCACCGCGTCGCTGCCGAGGCCACCGCGCTGCTCTTCGCGCACCGAATCGAGCACCACTTCACAGGTGTCGAGGTCGGGGAAGCGCACGCGCACTCCGAAGTTCTTCAGCGTGAGGCTTTCGTTGAACGCGCGGCAATAGTGCGCGAGGGCTTCGGGCGTCGGTTTCTGAAGCGGCATCTCGGAGCCTTCCTTATACCGGGCTCCACCATGCACTACAGACGACTTGGCAAGACGGGGCTCAAGGTCAGTGAATTGTCGCTCGGCTCGTGGGTGACGTACGGCGGACAGGTCGGTGATGACGCGACGAAGGCGTGTCTCATCGCCGCGTACGATCAGGGCGTGAACTTCTTCGACGGCGCGGAGGCGTACGCGAAGGGCGAGGCCGAGCTGTCGATGGGCCGCATCTTGAAGTCCGTCGGCTGGCGGCGTGAATCACTCGTGCTCTCGACGAAGATCTTCTGGGGCGGCGACGGGCCCAATGACACCGGCCTCTCGCACAAGCACATCATCGAAGGCTTTCACGCGGCGCTGAAGCGCTGGCAGGTCGACTACCTCGACCTCGCGTTCTGTCATCGCCCCGACCCGAACACGCCCATCGAAGAAACCGTGCGCGCGTGGGACATCCTCATCAAGCAGGGGAAGCTCTTCTACTGGGGCACCAGCGAGTGGAGCGCCGCCGACATCATCACCGCCATCAAGATCGCGCGTGAACATGGGCTCACGCCGCCGGTGATGGAGCAGCCGCAATACAGCCTCCTGGTGCGCGACCGCTTCGAGAAGGAATACGCGGAGCTGTTCCGCGACTACGGCTATGGCTCGACCATCTGGAGCCCGCTCGCGTCGGGGGTGCTCTCGGGCAAGTACGACGACGGCGTGCCCGAAGGTTCGCGACTCGCGCAGGGCAGCTACGACTGGCTGAAGGACAAGCTGCTCACCAAAGAGAACCTCGACAAGGTGAAGCGGCTGAGCGCCATCGCGTTCGCCCTCGGCTGCACGCGCGCGCAACTCGCGCTCGCGTGGTGTCTCAAGAATCAGAACGTGTCGACGGTCATCACCGGCGCGACGTCGCCGAAACAGGTCGAAGAGAACCTGAAGTCGTTGAAGGTCGTGGAGAAGCTGACGCCTGAGGTGATGCGTCAGATCTCCGAGATCTTCTAAGCCTTCTGCTTCGGGCGCAGCACGAACACCTCGTTGCCGTTCACTTCGAAGCTGCGGCGCTGCGGGTTGTACGTGCCGCCCGCGGTCCAGTTCTCCGAGGCCTGTTCGTACGCGGCGTCGGCGTGCGCGCCGATGCTCTTGAACGGGTCGACGGAGGTGACGATCTCGATGTGCGCCGTCGCGTCGCCGCTCCCCGGGTAGTCACGCACCACGATGTCGCCCGGCTGCATCTGCGCGGGGTCGGTGATGCGGTCGAAGAGGTTGGTGAAGCTCGGCCACTTCTCGGCGCTCGCGTAGTGCACGGAGCCGTCGGCCATCGCCCAGGTCGGCGCCTTCACGCCCGCCTGCGTGAGCGAGTCACCGACGAACTGATTGCACTTCCAGTTGTCTTTGAGCCAGCTCGGCTGCGTCACGCCGGGGTTCTTGTTGCCCGACAGGTTCTTGAGCGGGCTCGTCGGCGCGTTGGGCTTGCCGTAGTTCTCGCCCTGCTTCTCGGCGCGGTCATGCGCGGCGTTGAGGATCTGCGTCGCGAACTGGCCCGGCCGCGTGGGGATGGTGCCTCCCGCCGCCGCGACGAGCGCCTGAAACGTCTGCCCCGCCTTGCCGGAGTTGTCGAA
>JBEHYH010000559.1:0-4060 GCA_048498275.1 Myxococcota bacterium
TGCACGACGTCTCGGGAGCACCGGTGAAGAGCTTCCTCATCTCCGGAGCGCCGCTCGAGATCACCATGATCGACTTCACCAACCCCGACGGCGCGGCGTGGTACCGGTCGCTGCTCCAGCGCACGATCGACCTCGGGTACGACGGGTGGATGCACGACTTCGGTGAGTACGTGCCGCGCAACGGGCGCTTCTTCGACGGGCGCCGCGGCGATGAAGTGCACAACGAATACCCGAAGCTCTCGGCTCGCCAAGCGCGCGAGGTGCTGCAGGCCGCGCTCCCCGACGATCACCTGTTCTTCGTGCGCGCCGGGTACACCGGCAGTCAGGCGTTCGTGCCCGCGGTGTGGGGCGGCGATGCCGAGACGAGCTTCGATGAAACGCAGGGCATCCCCAGCACCATTCGCAGCGGGCTGAATCTGTCGATGTCGGGCGTGCCGTACTGGGGCAGCGACGGCACCGGCTTCAAATGTCTCGGAGACTACGACCGCAACAAAGAGGTCTACGTGCGCTGGCTCGAGTTGATGGCCGTCTCGCCGATCATGATGGACCAGAACGCCTGCTCCAACCCGGTGAACCCCGGCCGCACGAAGTGGATGCTCTGGAGCGACGAAGAGACGCAGGATCTCTACCGCCAATACGCCGGCTTCCACACGCGGCTGCAGCCGTACTTCATGACGCTCGCGCGTGAGGCGAACGCATCGGGGCTGCCGTTGATGCGCCCGCCGTTCCTCTATTTCCCGAAGCGCAGCGAGACGTGGGCGCTCGAAGACGCGTTCTTCCTCGGGCCCGCGCTGTACACCGCGCCCGTGCTGCACCGCGGAGTCGTGCAGCGCGAAATCTGGTTCCCTCCCGGCGCGCGCTACGTCGACTGGGAGACGCTGGAGGTCTTCGCGCCCGACACGAAGTTCACGCTCGATGCGCCGCTCAACAAGCTGCCGCTGTACCTGGTCGAAAATCAGTTGGTGCCGATGCTCGATTCGTCGGTGCAGACGTTGGCTCCGGCGAGTGACCCGAGCGTGGTGACGGCGGCGTCGAAGGCTGACCTGCTCGATGTTCGCGTCGCGATCGGCCCGGGCGGCAGCGCGTCACTCACGCTCACCGATGGAACGGTGCTGAGCGTGAAATGGACGACCGATGCGGGGCACGCGAACTTCGTCGAAGAGACGTCCCTCGACACCTGCGAGAACTGCTTCGTCGGGGCCAATACGGAGACGCACCTCGTCGGCACGAAGACCGCGAACACCTCGCTGCAGTTCGACGCGCTCGAGCTCAAGGCCACCGGCGGCCCAGAACGTCGCATCCGCTGGCACGTGATTCGTCTGCCCTGAGAACGCCTTCGTCGCCGCGCAGCTTTTGCGCGTCACACGGCTGGCGCGTCATTCGTCTTCCGTAGCGGGCGCTCCGCGCTAAACCGCGCGGCATGGAGCGCTTCAAGAACTCCCTCTGGGCGAAACAGCTCTTCACCGGTTCGCCGGTGACGTTCGGCGTAGCGCGCGTGTTGCTCGCGTTGCTGCTGCTGGTCGACGTGCTGCGCCGCTGGCCCGACCTTGACGTCTGGTACACGAACGCCGGGCTGATGCCGAACCACACGATGCTGTGGGCGCCGCAGGCGAAGCTCGGCTTCTCGATCTTCTACGGCGTGAGCGAGCTGCATGAGGCGCGCTTCTTCGTCGGGCTCATCGTGCTCGTGTATCTCGCGCTGTTGGTGGGCTGGCGCACCAAGCTGATGCAGTTGCTCGCGCTCGCCGCGCAGCTCTCGCTGAACTGCCGCATTCACTATCTGACCAACGGCGGAGACGTCGCGTTCTCGGTGCTGCTGGTGTGGACCGCGTTTCTGCCGCTCGGAGAATGGCTGTCGATTGATGCGCTTCGAAAAGCGATGCGTCACTCGAAGTTGAACGTCGACAAGAAGAACGTCGCGAGCCTCGAGGTGCTGCCTGAACACGCGTCGCTGCTCGCGCCGCCGGCGCCCCGCTTCGAATGGGCCATGGGAGCGCTCGCCGCCCAGCTCGCCGTCATCTACTTCTTCAACTACATCCACAAGGACACCGACGGCTGGCGCGATGGCCGCGTGATCCTCGATGTGCTGCATCAAGATCGCATCGCGACCGCGGCCGCCGAATGGTTCCGCCCGCATGTGACGCCGTGGCTGTCGATGATCATGACGCGCATGGCGCAGGCGACCGAAGCCTCGCTGCCGCTGCTGGTGCTCTGGCCCTCGGTGAAGGTGCGCCGCATCGCGGTCATCGTCGGCATCGGGCTGCACGTCGGGTTCGCGCTGTTCTTGAACCTCGGCATCTTCTCGTTCGCGATGATGATGTTCTGGGTCTTCCTGATTCCGCACGACGACATGGTGTGGCTCCTCACCCGTCTCTTCGGCGCGAGGAAGGAACCCGAGGCGACCGTCGGCGCGAACTTGAATCGCTGGGCGGCGCACGCGTGGCTCGCGGTGCAGCAGCGCGCGGTGTCGGGCGTGCCCGCGTTCGCGCAGCGTCAGCTCCAGTCGATCTCCACGCGCTTCAACCTCGAGAAGCTCGAGCCTGAACCGTTCGCTCCGTATTCACCTGCGCGTCTCGCGTTCGGCGACTTCGGCACGCGCGTGAAGAACGGTCTCTTCGCGTTCATGGTGGTGGTGTTCGTGGTGCAGACCTCCGCGCAGAATCGCGCCGTGCCGCCATCGATGAAGATCGAGCCGCCCTTCTGGGTCGTGTGGCCGGTGGAGTACCTGCACTTCTTCCAGGGCTGGGGAATGTTCGCGGTCTCTCCGCGTGAAGACTCGACCGTCGTGGTGCGCGCGCAGACCACCGATGGCCGTCTCGTCGACCCGCTGTCTGAACGTTCATCACCGCATTTTTCGCCGCCGGGCATGCGCGCGATCCTCACGCGGCTCGATCACGACGAATACTGGTGCGACTACCTCTCGCGCATCGCCAACGACCGGCAATACGAAGCGCCGCTGCGAGAATGGATTCTCCGTTACCCGCAGCGCACCGGCCGGCCGAATGACCGCATCGTGTCGTTCGAGGTCGTGCAGCTCACCGATACGTCGCCGATGTACGGCGAGACAGTACCGACGAATCAACAGGAACGTGTGCTGCTCCACTACCCGTGAAGTGCTAGGCGCGGCGCATGGCCGACGCGCGCCTTTCGCAGCAGCTCCCGTACACGCTCAACGACACCGACTTCCCCACGCTCGGCGACAAGTATCGCGGCAAGGTTCGCGACACCTACGCCAAGGGAGACCGGCTGGTGCTCGTCACCACCGACCGGCTCTCGGCGTTCGACCACATTCTCACCACGCTGCCGTTCAAGGGCGACCTCCTGAACACGCTCGCGCACTTCTGGTTCCAGAAGACCGCGCACATCGTGAAGAACCACGTGCTCGACATGCCCGACCCGTGCGTGATCGTCGGGCGCAAGGCGCAGCCGTTCAAAGTCGAGTTCGTGGTGCGCGCGCACCTCACCGGTTCGCTGTGGCGCGACTACGAAGCGGGCCGTGACCCGTACGCGCTGTCGCTTCCGGCGGGCATGAAGAAAGACCAGGCGTTCGACAAAGCGCTGCTGACGCCGTCGACCAAGGCGCCCATCGGTGAACACGACGAGCCGATGTCGGAAGACGCGGTCGTGAAGCGTGGCCTGCTCTCGGCGCGTGACTGGGCGCGGGCACGTGAAGCGGCGCTGGGTCTGTTCGCCGAAGGTCAGAAGCAGGCACGCCAGCAGGGCCTCATTCTCGTCGACACCAAATACGAGTTCGGCCTCATCGGTGATGAGCTGGTGGTCATCGATGAAATGCACACGCCCGACTCGTCGCGGTTCTGGGTCGCCGAAGGGAGCGAGGCGCGCTTCGAACGCGGTGAAGCGCAGCAGATGCTCGACAAGGAAAACCTGCGCCAGTGGCTCATCGCGGAGCGCGGGTTCTCGGGTCAGGGCACTCCGCCG
Organism: Myxococcota bacterium; assembly: GCA_048498275.1. Taxonomy (GTDB): domain Bacteria; phylum Myxococcota; class Myxococcia; order Myxococcales; family Myxococcaceae; genus Archangium_A. The sequence continues at coordinate 3,940 of JBEHYH010000559.1, forward strand.
GCGATTCCCGACGACGTGCGCGTGATGCTGGCGGACAAGTACCTGACGGCGTTTCAGCGCATCACCGGCGCCGACTTTCCGCTGCACGTCGGCGATGTCCGCGAACGCCTGACGAAGAACC
>JBEHYH010000560.1:0-4056 GCA_048498275.1 Myxococcota bacterium
GCTTCTTCTGCGCCGGCTTCGCGACGGGCTTCACCTGGGCCGGCGCGGGCTTCACCACCTTCACCGGTGTCGGCGCGGGCTTCGGCTCTTCCTGCGGCGGAGGCGGCGGACGCACCACCTCCAACCCGCGCAGCGAGAGCTTCCTGAACACGCACTTGCCCTCGAGGCAGCCGACCGCGATGCGCGGTGAACCTCCGAAGAGCTGACGCCACTGCGGCCCGAGCCGCAGCCCATCACCCAGCACGCGCTCGTCACGGCCTTCACCCGAAATCGCGAAGAGCTCGCCGGTCACCGGGTCGATGCGCAGCGCGAGCCGATGGTTCTCGAGCTTCACCGGCAGCGGCGACTGCATCAGCCCGCGCTTGTCGGGCCCGAGGTTCCATTCGAGCGTCGGCTGCGCTTCACCGCCCGAAATCACGAACGCGACGTAGCGCCCGTTCTGGCCCGTCAGCAGCAGCGCCGAACGCGGCTCCGGCCGCTCACCGCGGAAGAGCTTCCACAACGGCTCGAACGCATCGGGTTGAATGGCCTGCGTGTCGGTGTAGGCGACGAACTCGAGCCCCTGGCCCATCAACTCCGCGTCGATGGTGAGCCGGCCCTTGCGCTCGTCACCCCGCGGCGTGCCGAAGTCGATGGCGCCACCCTTCACTTCGGGCCGGCGGCCGTCGGCCATCAACGTCATCGTGTCGGGGCCTTCACCGATGCCGAGCGTCTTCGCTTCACGGTCCACCCGGCCCGGAGACGTGAGTGGAACGGTGAGCGCGAAGTCGGTCATCAACTCGGTGCCCGAGCTCTGCCGGCGGTTCTCGCTGCGGCTGCGAATGAACACCGCGCTGATCAGAAACAGCGCGAGCAGCACGACGACGAGCGCCACCGTGCGGCCCACGCGCCACGCGACCTCCTTCACGCGCCGGGTGATGCGCTGTGCGCGCGTCTCCCTGGCGAGCGTGAGGAAGCTCGAGTTCACCGTCACCAGCGGCTCGAGCTCTGAAATCAACGCGCTGGTGGTCTGAAAGCGGTCATCGGGCGAGGTCTTCAGACACCTCGCGACGATTCCATCGAGCCGCTTGTCGACGCCCGGCTTCTTCACCGACGGCGGGTCGAACTGCCCGACCGGCAACTCGCCGGTGAGCGCTTCGTACAGCATCACGCCGAGCGAATAGATGTCTGCCCGCGGGCCGGCGCTGCGCGCGTCGACCGCCTGCTCCGGAGCCATGTACGACGCGGTGCCCATCGCCACGTGCGTCTGCGTGAGGTTGCGCTGCTGCGCGTGCGTCTCGTCGAGGCCCGCGAGGCCGAAGTCGGTGACCTTGGGCACGCCACCGGCCTGCTCATCGAAGAGGATGTTCTCCGGCTTCAGGTCGCGATGCGTGACGCCGCGGCCGTGCGCGTACTCGATGGCCTTCGACACCAGCAGCATCGTCAACAGCGCGCGCGAGGCTTCGAAGTTGGGCTCGCGCATCTTCTCGCGCAGCGACGGCCCGTCGACGAACTCCATCACCAGGTAGTACGTGTCGCCGACGTTCCCGCGGTCGACGATGGACACGATGTTGGGGTGCCGCAGCGTCGCCAGCGCCGCGCCTTCCTTCTCGAAGCGGTTGACGAACTGCGGGTCTTTCGCGAGCTCGCCCTTGAGGAGCTTCACGGCGACCAGGCGCTCCAGCGACAACTGCGTCGCCTGGTACACCTCGCCCATGCCGCCCTTGCCGACGACGTGATGCAGCTTGTACCCGGGAATCTGCGGGGTCTCGCCGGGCCGGCTGATCTTCGTGTCCATCATCGGCGCGGCCACTTACTTTTTCAGGAGGTCCTTGAAGCTGCGCTTCGTGCCATTGGCCGCGCGCAATTCGTCGGCCGCCTGCTCACGCGCCTTTTCCCATTGGCGCTCGAGGGTGACGTCGGTCCCCGAGGCGGCCTCGTTCTTGGTGACCGCCGAGAGTTTCAGGATGCCCTCGATGCGTCGCTCGGAGCTGTATTCGCTGCCCATCGCGCCTCGCATCGTTACACACTCGCGGCCGTGGCGCTCATCGAACTCAAGCTGGCCGGGAAAACGGCGGTCGTCGGCGATTTCAGTGTGACCCGGGCGCTCCCGCAGCTTCAGCGCCGGCTGGTGGGCCCTTTCTGCTTCGTCGACCACATGGGGCCGCACACCTCCATCGGCCTTGAAGACGGTGGCGTGCTGCCTCACCCGCACATCGGGTTGTCGACGGTGACCTTCCTCTTCGAGGGGGAAATTCTGCATCGCGATTCGTTGGGCACCGAGCAGGTGATTCGGCCCGGCGACGTGAATTGGATGACCGCCGGCCGCGGCATCGTGCACAGCGAACGCACGCCCCGGGAGCTGGTGGGAAAGAGTTCGACGCTGCACGGGTTGCAGATCTGGGTCGGGCTCCCGAAGGCCGATGAAGAATGCGCGCCCTCGTTTCAACACGTGGGCAAAGAGCACCTGCCGTTCCGCGATGACGGTGACGTGCAATTGCGCGTGGTGCTCGGGGAGTGGGACGGCCTGCGTTCGCCGGTGAAGGTCTCGTCGCCGCTCTTCTATGTGGTCGCCGAACTCGAAGCGGGCGCTGAATTGAAGCTGCCGGCGCAGTTCCCCGAGCGCGCGGTGTACGTCGTCGAAGGCGACCTCGGCATCGACGGCGAATCGATCTCAGCGCGTGAAATCGTGATTCTGAAGCCCGGCGAAACCGGTTCGCTGTGCGCGAACACCAGGAGCCGCATCGCGATTCTCGGCGGCGAGCCGTTCACCGAGCCGCGCTTCATGATGTGGAACTTCGTGTCGAGCCGCAAAGAGCGCCTCGAAGAAGCGCGGAAGGAGTGGATCGCCCGCGAATTCCCGCTCGTGCCGGGTGATGAACACGCGCGAGTTCCCTTCCCCGGAGAAGACAGAACATGAGCATTCACATCGAGACAGAGAAGGTCGGTTCGTCGAAGCAGTTGCTCCACTTCGACACCGGCAACATGTGGCCCATCGAAGAACAGGGCGAAGGCGCGCAGAACCCCGGCGCGCACGAGCTGTTCGATGCGTCGCTCGCCGCTTGCAAGGCGCTCACCGCGCACTGGTACGCACGGCAGCGCAAGTTCCCGCTCGAGCGCGTGAGCGTCGAAGTCACGCGCGATGCCACCCACGAGCAGGACAAGGAGAACCCCTGGTACGGGCTCACGCTGCGGATCAAATTCGAAGGGCCGCTCACGCCTGAACAGCGCGCGCGGCTCTATGACGTGCTCGAGCGTTGCCCGATCCACAAATTGATGACGTCGACCGAAGTGCGCGTGACGACGTTGCCGCTCGAATGAAGGGCGGCTGGTCATCGTGTGAACGGTGAGGTCGGCCATGCAGGCATCTCCGCACGGCACCAGTCGTGCGAGACGCGCGGCCTTCGTGAACGATGGCGTTCTGGGGCTGCTTTCTGTCGTGGGGACAGCAGAAAACGCGCCCAGAATCGCGCTCGCTTGAATCAGTTCGTCTGAAGGTGCGAGCCCGCGTGCGACGAGCACCACGCGAACCGACGCACCCGCTCCACCCCTCAGAATGATCAGGAGAAGTACTGATCAACCTCGACCGGCGTCGGCAGCGGCGCCTGCCCCGGCAGCGCCGCGAAACCACGCCATCGCCTCCGCGACGGTGCCGAAGTTCTTGAGCGGCAGGTCACCGCGCATCACCAGAATCAACGCCGACAACGCCGCGCGCGCCATCGCCGCCGACAAGCCCTTCGCGATCATCGCGCCTGACGCGCCGACGACGGTGAGCATGCTGAGCTTCTCGAAACTCCTGAGCACCTCGTCTTCGACGCGATCGATCGCGCGCATGTCGTCCATGTCCGGGCTCGCGCGGTACAGCACCACCAGAGGACCCGCCCCCCGATCTGCACACGAGCGGAGTCGTGTCTGGTGATGAAGAGCATCGCGCGAAGCGCAGTGGTGGCCACGTTGCTATGTCTTCCCCCCATGAACGCGCTGCTCCTCGCCCTCGCTCTCGCCGCGGCTCCCCCGAAGACGGCCGCCGGCGGCACAAAGTTCATCGAAGGCGACTACGAGAAGGCGCTGAAGAAG
>JBEHYH010000561.1:0-4048 GCA_048498275.1 Myxococcota bacterium
GACATCAAGCCGTCGAACCTCTTCCTGGTGAACACCGGCCGCGGCCGGCCCTACGTGAAGGTGCTCGACTTCGGCATCGCGAAGCTGGGCGTATTGCAGGGCGAAGCGACTCCGCAGACGCGCGCGTCGGTGATCCTCGGCACGCCCGACTACATCTCGCCGGAGCAGGCGCGCGGCCGGCCCATCAGCCCGCAGACCGACCTGTACGCGATGGGCTGCGTGCTCTTCGAGATGGTGACCGGCGAGCGGCTCTTCAAGTCTGACAACTCGCTGCAGACGATGTGGGCGCACGTCGAAGACACGCCTCCGGTGCCGTCGTCGATCCGCGCCGACATTCCCCCGGAGCTCGATGAGCTGATCCTCTGGGCCATCGAGAAGCAGCCCGAGAATCGCCCGCCGAGCGCCGCAGAGTATCGCGATGCCCTCGCGGTGTTGCGCGCGACGATCGCGCCCTCGGGTCTGACGCCGGCGCCCATCACCGGAGGTGGGCGTGGCTCCGGCCGGCTCGCGCCGTTGAAGACCCCGGCGCCCATCAGTCAGCGCACGAAGGTCGCGCGTTCACCCGCGTCCGAGACGCGCATGCAGCCGCTCACCGCGACGAGCGCGACCGGCAACAAGATTTCGCAGCTCCCCGACACGCGCTCGACGCCGCAGCATGAAGTGCCGACCGACCCCGAACGCGCCGCGGTGCCGCGTGAAGAAAAGTCGGGCTCGAAGCTGCCGTTGGTCTTCGGCCTCGCGGTGACGGTGCTGGTGCTCGCCGTCGCGGTGTTCATGCTCGGCCCGTCGAAGGAGACGCCGAGGCCAACGCCGCCCGTCGTCGAAGAGCCGGTGGTGAAGAAGGAGCCGGTCGAGGTCAAGACCACGCCGCCGCCGGAGCCGGTGAAGGTGGAGACGCCGCCCGAACCCGTGAAGGTCGAGACGCCCCCGGCGCCGGTGAAGGTGGAAACGCCGCCCGAACCCGTGAAGGTCGAGACGCCGGTGAAGACCGAACCGAAGAAGACCGGCGTCACGCAGGACCGCCTCATCGCGCGGCTGCGGAAAATCGAATCGTCACTCGCGTCGAAAGAAGCCGCGAGCGGCCAGCGCGACAACGTCGTTCATCAGTTCATCGAGCAGGCGAAGAAGCAGATTCGCGCCGCGAACACCGACGCCGATCGCAAAGAGGCGTGGCAGATGCTGGGCGACATCGAGAGCCAGCTCAAGTGAGGTAGGGTCAAAACCGTGCTCCCGTTGCTCCTTCTTCAGCTCGCCGTCGCGCAATCTCCCGAGGAGACGCGTTCGCCCGTGGCCGTGGTGCTGACCTCGAAGCGCCCCGGCGCCGACAAGGTGGCCCCGAAGATCGCGACGCGCGTGTCCGACTATTTCAAACGCGAGAAGGTGAGCGGTCTGCTCGACAACAACGCGGCGACGAAGGAGCTCAAGTCGGCCGGCTTCTCAGACCCGCGCAGTTGTCAGGGCAATCGCGCCTGCGTGCAGAAGCTCGCGGTGCTGATCGGTGCGCACGCGGTCGTGGTCGGAGTCGACGTCGGAAAGATCGGCAAGACGCTCGCGATTCACATGGAGGCCGTCGCCGCTGACTCCGACAAGTCGATCGCCACGCTCGATGTCTCGTCGTCGCTCGATGACTGGAGCGATGCGCTCTCGGCGCCCATCGTGGTGTTCGTTCGCGATGTGAAGGCCGGCCTCGAGCTGAAGAAGGTCGAGAAGGTGACCGTGCAGGAGCCGCCGCCTTCTCCGCCGCCCGCGGTTGCGACCAGTGACACGCCCAGGAAGGTCGACCTCGTGCCCGCCGCCAAGGTCGATGAGTCACCGGCCATCGTGATGACCGAGCCCGGCAAGCCGCCGAAGGTCGCCGCGTGGGTGTTCGCCGGTGGTGCCGTGGTGGCCGCGGGAGCCGCCGTCGGCGTCGGGGTGATGGCCGGTGAGTCGAAGAAGCGGTTCGACGCGTCGCTGATGACGTTGCCTGACGGCACGACCGGCAGCACGTTGACCCAGGCGCAGGCCAAGCAGCTCGCGAGTCAGGCGAACGTCGGCGTGCCGGTGTCGATCGGCGCCGGCGTGTTGAGCGCCGCGCTGACCGCCGCCGCGACGTACTTCTTCCTCAAAGAGTGAAAGCGTTCCCGCGGGAGCTCGAGTGCTCGCGGCGTGCTGGCTTCTCGGCTTCGAGCAAAACGGCTCAAGCCGGGGAGGCGGGGTTTTCGATTCACGGGCTCCCGCCCCGCGTCGTCCCCTCCCTTCTGGACCGCGCCTTCGACGAACAGCACCTCGTCTGGGCCAACGCCCACGGCCTCCGCGCCTTCATGCGAGAGGTGCCCGGCTGCGACTCCGAGCCCGCACGCCACACTTCAGCCGACGAGGTTCTGCAGCTCCTGCCAGCGCCCGTAGAGCCGCTCGACCGCCGCGATTGCCTTCTGCAATTCGCCGCTGACCTTCGCGACTTCACTCGCCTTCGCGAACACCGCCGGGTCGGCGAGCTGCGCTTCGAGCGCTGACTTCTTCTGCTCCGCCGCTTCGATCGCCGCTTCCATTCCATCGAGTTCGCGCTGGTCCTTGAAAGACAGCCGGTTCTGTTTCTTCGCGACCGCGACCGCTGGTTGCGCAGCTTCGGTCTTCTTCGTTTGCGCCGCCGGCTCGGCCACGCGCTTGTTGCGCAACCGTTGGAACATCGACCAGTTGCCTTCGTAACGAATGACCTCGCCGTCACCGCCGACCGACAGAATCGACGTCGCGACCTTGTCGAGGAAGTAACGGTCGTGCGTGACGAGCAGCACCGCTCCCGTGAATTTCACGAGCAGGTTCTCGAGCACGCTCAAGGTCACGAGGTCGAGATCGTTCGTCGGTTCGTCGAGCACCAGCACGTTCGCGCCCTGCAGGAACAACTTCGCGAGCAGCAGTCGATTGCGCTCGCCACCTGACAACGCGCTCACCTTCTGCTTCTGCATCGGCACCGGGAAGAGCAGGTCGTCGAGGTAGTCAGACAGCCGCACCTTCTGGTCGCCCAACTGCACCCATTCGTCGTGCCACGCGTTCTCGGCGACGGTGGCGTCTTCATCCAGCGTCATGCGCTGCTGGTCGAAGTAGGCGACCTTCGTGCGCGGGCCGAGCGTGACGGTGCCCGATTTCGGCGGGAGCTCCGTGAGCAACGTGCGCAGCAGCGTGGTCTTGCCCGCGCCGTTGGGCCCGACGATGCCGATGCGCTCGCCGGGCTGCACGATGATGCTCACGTCGTGGAACAACGTGCGCTCGCCGAACGCCTGCGAGATGCGCTTGGCCTCGATGACCGTCTGCGAGAGCCGCGGAGCCGTCGCCACCTGCAGTTGCGGAACCTTCGGCCGCTGAAAGCCCTTCTCCGCGAGCAGCTTCTGCGCGCGTTCGATGCGCGCCTTCGACTTGGTGCGCCGCGCCTCCGGGCCCTTGCGCAGCCACGCGACCTCGGCGGCGATCCACCGTTGGCGCTTGTGCTCCGAGAGGCCCGCCTGTTCTTCGGCGACGTACTTCTGCTCGAGGTAGCTCTGGTAGTTGCCGGGGTAGCTCGTGAGGCCCGGGCTCGCGGTGCCGGGCGCGGAGATCTCGACGATGCGGTCGACCAGCCCGTCGAGGAAGTAGCGGTCGTGGGTCACCAGCAGCAGCGCGCCTTCGAAGTCATCGAGCTCGTCTTCGAGCCACGACACCGTTTCGGCGTCGAGATGGTTGGTGGGTTCGTCGAGCATCAGCAGGTCGGGCTTCGAGAGCAGCGCCCGCGCGATCGCCACGCGCTTGCGCAGACCGCCCGAGAGCTCGGCGACGGGGCGCTCCCAGTCCTTGACGCCCAGGCGGTCGAGCAACTTGCGCGCCTCGTGCGCCGTGTCCCAACCGCCGTGACGTTCGATGAGCTCGGAGAGCTCCGAGAGCCGCGTCAGCGTTCGTTCATCGTGCGAGGTCTCGAGCTGCAGGCTCAACGCCGCGTGTTCGTCGAGCGCCGCCTTCAACGGAGCCTGCGCGACCTCGAGCTCGCTCTTCACCTTCATGATGATCGGTGCCGCGTGGACCCACGCCCGCCCCTCAC
>JBEHYH010000562.1:0-4047 GCA_048498275.1 Myxococcota bacterium
CGTTGTGCCAGAAGCCGCCGTCGCCCATGATCGCCACGGTGCGGCGGTCGATCTCACTCGGCGTCGATTGGATGGTGTTGGACCTCCTCAAGTCGACGGTCATCTTCATCTTTCTCGAGAAGGTTTTTCCCAAATACCGGGAGCAACCGATTCTGCGCCCAGAGTGGGAGCTGGACCTCGGCTACTTCACCGTGAATCACCTGCTGCTCGGCGTGCTGTTGATGGTGGCGAACGGCTTCGCGCCGCGCGTCTTCGGGTGGGCGGTGAACGCGCACGTGCAGAGCTTCGTGTCGAACCTCTGGCTGCCGGTGCAGGTGCTGCTGCTGATGTTCTGCGCCGACTTCGTTCAGTACTGGGTCCACCGCGCGTACCACGAGGTGCCGTGGCTCTGGGGGCTGCACGCGGTGCATCACTCCACGGAGCACCTCGACTGGCTCGCGGGTTCCCGCACGCACATCGTGCAGACCCTCATCGATCGCGCGCTGGTGATGGTGCCGCTCTACCTGCTCGGGCCCTCGACCGAGGCGCTCAACCTCTACGTCGTCATCGTCGCGTTCCAGGCGGTGTTCATCCACTCGAACATCGGCGGGCGGTTCCCCGTTCTGGAGTACCTCTTCGTCACGCCGCGCTTTCATCACTGGCACCACAGCAAGGACGCGCCGGCCATCGACACCAACTACGCGGCGCACCTGCCGGTGCTCGATTTGATGTTCGGTTCCTTCCACATGCCCGACGCGCACTGGCCGAAGGAATACGGCACCGTGCATCGGCTGCCGCGCGGCTATTTCGAGCAGCTCCTCTTCCCATTCAAGAAGGGCTGAAGGCAGACTCCGGTCATGCTCACGACCGCACTGCTGACGCTGGCGCTGGCTGCTGAACCGGTTCGTCTCTCGCCGGGCACTCAAGAGGTGCTGCGCGTCGGCAACATCACGCGCGTCGGAGTCGGTGACCCCAACGTGGTCGACGTCACGCCCACGGCGCGCGGCGAATTACTGATCACCGCGAAGGCGCGCGGCCGCACCACGCTCACCTTGTGGACCGGGAAGGGCATCGAGACGCGTCAGGTGGTCGTCGACGACGGGCGCGCCTCTGAACTGGGCAAGCTCATCAAGATCTACGTGAACCCCGCGCTGAAGGTCGAAGAGTACGCGGGCGTCACCATCGTCGACGGGCTGCTCGAATCACCCGCTGAAGTGCGCCGCCTCGCGGAGCTGGTCGGCAACGACTCGAACGTGCGCGTGCTGGCGAAGCTCGACCCGCGCGTGCTCCCGGCCGTCGCGCAGAACATCACCGCGGCGCTTCATCGCGAGGGGCTGACGAACGCCCGCGCGAACGTGCTGGGTTCGAAACTGGTGCTCGAAGGGAGCGTCGCTGACGAGCGAGAGCGAGAGAAAGCGCAGCTGATCGCCGACAGTCTCTCTGCCGGTGTTTTCGCGCGGCTCTGACGGCGCCTGCCCCCCTGTGTAACGCAGTACGCAATTCTCTTTTGACAGGCCGGGGTTGTCTCCATAGAAGAGGTCCGCCCTTCGCCCGGGAGGTTGCTAACACTGGAGTTCCGGGCACTTAGAGAGCGCGGACTGCCCGAATGAACCCAGTCGAAATTGTTTTCATCGCCGTCTACTTCATCGTGCTGGCGGTGCTGTCTGTCTACGGGTCGCACCGGTATCGCATGGCGTACCTGTATTACCGCCACAAGTACGCGCTTCCGACGCCGAAGAGCCCGCTCGCGGAGCTCCCCCGGGTCACCGTTCAGCTTCCCGTTTTCAACGAGATGTACGTCGTCGAGCGCCTCATCGATTCGGTCTGCCGCATTGAGTACCCGCGCGAGCGTTTTGAAGTGCAGGTTCTCGACGATTCGACCGACGAGACGCAGGCCATCGCCCGCGCGCGCGTGGAGTCGTGGCAGCAGAAGGGCATCGACATCGCGTACATCCACCGGACGGATCGCACGGGCTTCAAGGCGGGCGCGCTCGAGAACGGGCTGAAGCAGGCGAAGGGCGAATTCGTGGCGGTGTTCGACGCCGACTTCGTGCCGAGCCCCGACTTCCTCCACCGCACCGTGCCGTTCTTCTCGGACAACAAGGTGGGCATGGTGCAGGTGCGCTGGGGCCACCTGAACCGCGAGTTCAGCATCCTCACGCAGGCGCAGAGCATCCTGCTCGACGGTCACTTCATCATCGAGCACACCGCGCGCAACCGCTCGGGCTGCTTCTTCAACTTCAACGGCACCGCGGGCATCTGGCGCCGCAACACGATTCAAGACGCCGGCGGCTGGCAGCACGACACGCTGACCGAAGATCTCGATCTCTCGTACCGCGCGCAGCTCAAGGGCTGGCAGTTCATCTTCCTCCCCGAGATCATCTCGCCCGCTGAAGTGCCGGTCGACATGAACGCCTTCAAGAGCCAGCAGCACCGCTGGGCGAAGGGCTCGATTCAGACCGCGAAGAAGCTCCTGCCGCAGATCCTGAAGAGCGACCTGCCGTTCGAGGTGAAGCGCGAGGCGTTCCTGCACCTCACCAACAACATCGCGTACCTGCTGCTGGTGGTGATGTCGTTGATGATGCCGCTGACGATGGTGCTGCGGTACTCGCACGGTCTGTACGTCTCGCTGTGGCTCGACCTCCCCATCTTCTTCGCGTCGACCGCGTCGATCGCGTTCTTCTACGTGGCGACCACGCGTGAACTGGGCTTCTCGTGGTGGCAGCGCCTGAAGATGCTGCCCTTCATCATGAGCCTCGGCATCGGCATGGCCATCAACCAGGCGAAGGCCGTGGTGGAGGCGCTGTTCGACAAGAAGAGCGGTGAATTCACCCGTACGCCGAAGACGGGCTCCGAGGGCAAGACGGTCAAGGCGGTCACCAAGGCGTACCGCGGCAAGCGCAACTGGGTGCCGTACGTCGAGCTCGCGTTCGGTCTCTACTTCACGTGGGCGGTGCTCTTCGCGTTCGTGTCCGGCTTGTGGATGTCGGTGCCGTTCCTCCTGCTGTTCCAGTGCGGCTTCCTGTACGTCGGCGGCAGCTCGCTGTGGGAGTTCCGCGCCGCGAGCCGTGAGCCCAAGGCGACGGCCTGAAGAACGCGGGTCAGTGAATGGAGTGCGCTCGAGCGGCCTCAAGTGCCGCTCGAAGCATTTCTGGGGCCTGAAGGAGGGTCGATGCGCGGTGCGTGAGCGTGTCCATCGCGTCTTCGATCGGATCTCCTGGCCCTCGCCGCGATGACCGCGTCTTCGAGTGGAGAGTCGTGCACCGGGCCGCGCGAAGCACGGTGAACGCCGTGAGACTCCACGAAGGCACGCGCACACGCGGGGCGTAGCCAACCTCACACGACGGGCGGGAGCTCGCGTACTGAAAACAGTTCGGCTGCTGCTTGAGTCCAGCTCGCTCGAAGTCGAGGGCTTGTACGAACGAGCGGCACGTCTCAGTTGCGTACAGCTCGCAGACCAACGAATCGTGCGCGAGCGCGAAAAAGCAAACGCCCCTCCTCGCGAACGAGGAAGGGCGTGATGACTTCACTGCTTCTTTCCGGCTCAGCGGCGAGCGCGCTCGACCTTCAGCGCCTTCTCACCGTGCTGCTTGCCGGCCAGCGCGCTCTCGAACGCCGCCGCGTCGCCTTCCGCGACGTGGAGGTAGGAGTAGGTGCCGCGCAGCTCGGTCTTCGTGACCTTCTCGGCGGGGACACCCAGCGCGGTCAGCGCCGTACCGAGCGACGCCTCGTCGACGCCGTCAGCCTTGCCGAGGTTCAGCCACAACCGCAGGTTGCCCGGCGCGACCTCGACGTCTTCACGCGGCGGCTTGCGCTCACGACGCTCCGGCTTCTCTTCCCGGCGCTCGCGCTCCTTCTCGAGGCGAATCGTCTTGCCGTTCGTCTCGCCCGTCACCGCTTCGAACGCCGGTACATCGGCCTCCGCGACGTGCAGGTACGCGTAGCTGCCGCGGAGGTCGACCTTCGCGATCTTGTCGACGGGCGCGCCGACGCCACCCAGCAGGGTCTTCAGCGCCACCTCATCGGCCGCACCGGTGCTGACCCACACGCGCACCTGACCAGGCTCCA
>JBEHYH010000563.1:0-4040 GCA_048498275.1 Myxococcota bacterium
CGCCAGCCCAGCGAGTCGCCGAGCGAGAGCGAAGACTCGCCCAAGCGAAGCGACCAGAAAACCGGAGCGGAGCGGCTGGCGCGCAGTTGCGCCAGCGCAGCGAGTCGCCGAGCGAAAGCGAAGACTCGCCAAGCGAAGCGACCGGAAACCGGAGCGGAGCGATCAGAAAAACATCAGAGCTGAGCGTAGGTGACGAGCTCGATGTTGAGCCGCGCGATCGCGTCGCGCACGCGCGGGCTCAGCAGCGCCTGGAGCTCCTGCTCCCAGTCGTAGCGCCACGACGGGTTCTGCTGCACCACGCCCGGTTCGAGCCCGGGGTGCGTGACGATCTCATGATCGCCCTCACCCAATGAATTGATGAGCCGGAGCAGGCGCCGCTCCGAGAGCCGGCCTGACTCGAACATGCCGTGCGCGCGCACGCGGTTGATGCCGCGCGACTGCTTGAGGCGCGCCAGCGTGCCCAGCACCGCTGACTTCGTCGCCGAACGCGGGTGCACCAGCCAGTGAAGGTTCGGGCGCTCACGCGGCCAGCGAATCGGCAGCGACAATTCAGCCGCCAGCACCTCGAGGATCGAGGTCATGCCCGGCAACAGGTGAATGTGTTCGTGCGTCGCGAGAAATTCGAAGCGCGCTCCGAGCGACCGCGCGCGCGCCACCTGCGCACGGAACTCGAGCACCACTTCTTCGGCGGGGATCAGCCCGGAGAGCCAGGCCGCCGAGAACTCCGCCCAGTTGCGGCGGAAGCGCCCACCCGGCGCGAGCCAGCGCACCTCGCTCGCCGGGGCCGCCGGAGTCAGATGCGTCGTCAGACACAGGTGCAGACCCAGCCCCAGCTTGGTCTGCTTCGCGCGGCGCACCGCTTCGGCGGCGGTCGGGCCCACGGCCAGCAGCGTGGCGCTGGTCACCACACCGTCAGTGTGGGCGGCAAAGATGCCTTCATCGATTCGTGGGTGCAGGCCGAGATCGTCGGCATTCACAACGAGACGGATCATCGGGGCGCGGTTTGTCATAGAAGGGCAGACGGCGGAACACTCATGGGGGCTCGATTCTCAGTGCTGCTGGTGCACGAGGCCAACGAGACGGCGGAGGCTCTCGTGCGCGCGCTCCACGACGCCGGCGGCGATTGCACGCAGCTCGAGACCGCTCCCGGCGCCATCGCGCGCTTGATCGACGAGCCGCACGACCTCGTCATCGCGTCGGTGGAGCTCGCCGGTGAATCAGGTCTCGCGGTGCTGCATCACGTGCGCACCGACGGCCCTCAGGTGCCGGTGGTGTTGCTCACCGCCCACGATGATCCCTCCGAACGCGCCGCGCATTTCGGCCGCGGCGCCGACGATGTGCTGGTGAAGCCGGTGAATGCCACCGAGCTGGTGGCGCGGGTGTCACGCCGGCTCGCGCTCGCGCGGCAGTTGAGCGCCGCCCGCGCTGAAACCGCGCGCCTCCACGGGCTCGCGGTCACCGACGGACTCACCGGGCTCGCCAACCACCGCTCCTTTCAGGAGCGGCTGCGCGAAGAATTCCGCCGGGCGCAGCGCTACGACTCGTCACTCGCGCTGGTGATGATGGATCTCGATCACTTCAAGGCCGTGAACGACAACTTCGGGCATCAGGCGGGCGACGAAGTGCTCTCGGCGGCGGCGCAGGCCATCAAGCAGGCCGTTCGCGAGACCGACATCATCGCGCGCTACGGCGGTGAAGAGTTCGCGATGCTGCTCCCGCAGACCCACGTCGCCGGCGCGCTCACCGTCGCCGAACGCGTCTCTACCGGGCTGCACTCGCTGCGCCTCCCGTCGACGCCGGGGCTGCGCGTCACCGGCTCTTTCGGGCTCTCCGGCTTCCCCGGGCGCGGCATCAGCTCGGCGGAGCTCCTCGTTCGCACCGCCGATCAGGCGCTGTACCGGGCGAAGAACGAGGGTCGGAACAAAATCAGTCTGTTTCAACCGCCCGTGGGTGCAACGCGACCTCAAGAATGAATACTGGGGCTCGCTGCACCCGGTCCCGGTCGCGAAGAACCCCGTAAAATCAGCGAATTGGCAGTCGTCGTGCGCTGGCCGTGGGCTTGCTTGGAAGGTGTTCCCGTGGACTCTCCCGCCACTCTCGAGCCTTCTGAGGCCACCGGCCGGCTTCTGCTGGTCGACGACGAGGAGAACATTCTCAGGTCGCTGCGGCGCGTGTTGAAGCGCGGGCACTGGGAGATCGAAACCGCGCCGAACGCCGAGCGCGCGCTGGAGGTCGTGGAGCGCTTCAAGCCCGGCGTGGTGATCAGCGACTACTACATGCCCGGCATGAGCGGCGTGGAGCTGCTCACGCAGATCAAGGAGCTCGCGCCGTACACGCAGCGCATCCTGCTCACCGGTCAGGCCGATCAGCAGGCCATCGAGGAGGCGATCAACCGCTCGGAGATCTTCCGCTTCGTCGGCAAACCGTGGAACGACGCCGAGCTGTTGCTGGTGGTGAAGAGCGCGTTCGAGCAACACGAGCTGCTGGTCGACAACGATCGGCTCATCGATCTCACCGCGGTTCAGAACGCGGAGCTGCGCGCGCTCAACACCGAGCTCGAAGCCCGCGTCGAGGCGCGCACGCGGGCCCTGGAGAAGGCGATCGCCGCTGAACGGCAGATGATTCAGCGTTCGGTCGAGAGCGAGAAGATGATCGCCATCGGTCACCTCGCCGGCGGCGTCGCGCACGAGATCAACAACCCGCTCGGCGGCATTCTCGCGTTCGCGCAGTTGATGAAGCGTGACGCGGGGCGCACGCCGGCCGACCTCGAGGCGCTCGATCTCATCGAAGAGAGCGCGCTGCGCTGCAAACGCATCGTCGAGAGTCTGCTCAAGTTCAGCCGGCGCCCGAAGCTCGAAGATCGCCGCGCCTTCTCGCTCAAGAAGTGCGTGGAAGACGCGGTGGTGTTGTTCAAGGCGCAGATGAAGCGCTACCCGGTGGCGAAGTTGTCACTCGAGCTGACGGAGGTGCCGGAGATCTACGGAGACTCGCAGCAGCTCGGCCAGGTGGTGCTCAACCTCCTGCAGAATTCGCTGCAGGCGCTGCCCAACGGTGAAGGGTTGATCACCGTCACCATCGGCTCGGAGCCCGGTTCGGTGTCGGTCACCGTCAAGGACACCGGCGGCGGCATTTCGCCGGAGCACCTTTCCCGCGTCTTCGAGCCCCACTTCACCACCAAGCCTCCGGGAGAAGGCACGGGGCTTGGGCTGGCTATCGCGTACCGAATTGTCGAAGATCACGGAGGCCACTTCGTAGTGGACTCAAAATTGAATCACGGGAGCAGTTTCACGGTTCGAATTCCAACGTTGCCCCGGGGGGGAGCAACCCATGAGTGAAGACGTCAAGAAGAGCAAGGCGAGGGTGTTGGTGGTGGACGATGACAAGATCGTGCTCCGCGCGGTGACCGAGATCTTGTCGCGCGAAGGGTATTCGGTGGTGCCCATCGACGAAGCCGTCGAGGCGCTGGCAGCCGTGAAGGACCCGGAGATCGATGTCGCCTGTCTCGACATCAAGATGCCCAACCTGTCGGGTATGGATCTCCTGAAGGCCTTCAAGCAGACGCGGCCCGACGTCGAGGTGATCATGATGACCGCGTTCGCGACCGTCGAGACCGCCGTCGAAGCGGTGAAGGGCGGCGCGTACGACTACCTGACCAAGCCGTTCGACAACATCGACGTGCTCTCACTCGCGGTCGGCCGCGCGGCGGAAAAGAAGGCGCTGCGAGACCGGACACGCGTGCTCGAAGAAGCGCTGTCGGTGCGTGAATCGTTCGAAGATCTCGTCGGCCAGTCACCCGCGATGCGCTCGGTGTTCAAGCTGGTCGAGACCGTGAGCTACTCCACGGCGACGGTCTTGATTCAGGGCGAGTCGGGTACCGGCAAGGAGCTCGTCGCGCGCGCCATTCACTACCATTCGCCACGTGACCCAAGCCTCCTCCAAAAACCCCCGCGGTCAGCTCGATGTTGTGAATGAACGAGCCGAGCGGGATGCGGCCGAGCGGCGTGGCGTTGCCGTCGCGGATCTCCGAGTCCGGACCGGCC
>JBEHYH010000564.1:0-4037 GCA_048498275.1 Myxococcota bacterium
CGCGGGTGGCGTGCGCGTGCAGACCGGCTTCGACGGCAACGCCAACGACGTGCTCGACAGCAACGAAGTGCAGAGCACGCGCTACGTGTGCGACGGCGAAGCGGGCAAGTCGACGTTGGTCACCTTCGCGCCGCTGCCTGCCGACCCCACGGGCGCGTGCTTCTTCGGCGGCACGCGCATCGACTCCGGCCTCGATCTCGACGCCGACGGCGTGCTCGATGCCAACGAGGTCATCTCGTCGCGCAACATCTGCTCGGTGCAGGTGAACGCGTTCATGACGCTGGTGAAGAACTCCGCGGTGCTGCCAGGCGCGACGTGTGAGTTCGGCGGTGTGAAAATCGAAGTCGGCATCGACGACAACGACGACCACGTGCTGCAGGCGGCGGAGGTCGACTCCACGACGACGCAGTGTTCCGCGGTGTTGATCGTCGACGGGCTCACCACTCTGGTCGACACCGTCGCCGCGACCGCCGCGCAGTGCCCGTTCGGTGGCGTGGTGATGCGCAGCGGCCTCGATGACGATCGCGACGGCACGCTGCAGTCAGCGGAGTTCGATGCCGTGCAGGCGATCTGCAACGGCGCCAACGGGTACGACGGCGTGACTCGGAGCGACCCGTACACCGGCACGCAGTGCGCGAGCGGCAGCGGCTTCAAGGTGCAGACCGGCCTCGACTTGAACCGCAACGGCGCGCTCGATACGGCCGAAGTGCGCAACACCGCCTACGTCTGCCACGGCGAGACCGGCTTCGACGGGCGCGATGCGCTGGTGCGCACCTCCGACGCGGGCAGCGTGTGCGGTGGCTACGGCGGCGTGAAGATCGAGAGCGGCCTCGACGCGAACGCTGACGGCGCGCTGGGTTGGAACGAGGTCGAAGCCACCGCGTACGTGTGCAACGGCTACGACGGCTACAGCTCGCTCACCGCGATGTACGACGCGGGCAGCGCGTGTGGCCCGACGGGCGGTGTGCGCATCGACGTGGGTCTCGATCTCAACGGCGACCTGACGCTCTCGTCGAGTGAGGTGACGCAGTACGCGTACGTCTGCAACGGGTACGACGGCTACAACGCGGCCGTCGCCACCGACGGCAACTACTGGAGCGCGTGCGGCGGAGACTACGGCCTGCGCGTGCTCAGCGGCCTCGACCTCGACGGCGATGGGTACCTCGACAGCTCCGAGGTTCAGTACGAGAACTACGTCTGCTGAAAAGTCAGGCCCACTCGAGCTCTGCGGCGTCACCCACGCTGCGGAGCATCGACTTGTCTGCTTCGTAATCGTGGTTCACGCGCCAGTGACCCGACTTCCCCTGGCGCAGCAGCATGTGTTCACCGCGCCGCACGTAGCCAGACTGCAGCGCGCCGAAGACGTTCTCGTTCTCGATGACTTCACCTTCCGGCGCCCGCGGCACCACGACCTTCGCGCCGCGCTTGTCCATGGTGTTGAGCAGCTTGCAGAGCCACTCCGCGGCGATGTCGACCTTCAAGGTCCACGACGCGTTCGTGTAGCCGATGATGACCGCGAAGTTCGGCACGTCCTGAACCAGCGTCGCCTTGTACATCATCGATTTTCCCGGCGTGTACGTCTGGCCGTCGACGCGCAGCTCGACGCCGCCGAGCAACTGCAGCTCGAGGCCGGTGGCGGTCACGATGATGTCGGCTTCGAGCTTCTGACCTGATTTCAGCAGCACTCCGTCTTCGACGAAGCGCTCGATGTCTCCGGTCACCACCGACGCCTTGCCCTTGCGAATCGCGCGGAACAAATCGCCATCAGGCACCGCGCAGAGCCGCTCGTCCCACGGCATGTACTTCGGCGTGAAGTGACTCATGTCGTAGTCGGGCGGGAGGCGCTTCTTCACCTGCGAGAGCAGGAAATTCCGCGCGCGTTCGGGGTTCTTGCGCGAGTACTTGTAGAAGAAGCGCTGCAGCTTGAGGTTGCGGGTGCGCGAGAGCTTGTAGACCCAGCTCGCCGGCAACCAGCCACGCAGCGCCTTCGCGAGCGCGTCACTGCCGGGCAGAGAAAAAATGTAACCCGGGCTGCGCTGCAGCATCGTGACGTGCGCGGTCTCGTCGGCGATCGACGGCACGATCGTCACCGCCGTCGCGCCGCTGCCGATGACGACGACCTTCTTGCCCTTGTAGTCGAGCGCTTCGGGCCAGAACTGCGGGTGCACCCGCGTGCCCTTGAACGCCTCTTCACCGGGGAACTTCGGCAGATGGCCGCGGTCGTAATTGTAATAGCCGGTCGCCGACACGAGGAACGCGCAGGTGAACGTCTTCGTCTCGCCGCTGCGCTCGTGCGTGGCCGTCACCGTCCACTTCTTCTCGGCGGAGCTCCAGTCGACCTTCGTGATCTTCAGCCCGAAGCGGACCTTCTTGTCGACGCCGTACTCCCGCGCGGTGTCGTTCACGTAGTTCCGAATCGAGGTGCCGTCGGCGAGCGTCTTCGTTTCGCGCCACGGGCGAAACGCGAAGCCGAAGGTCATCATGTCTGAATCGCTGCGGATGCCGGGGTAACGGAACAGGTCCCACGTGCCGCCGATGGCTTCACGGCGCTCGAGGATCGCCACGTTCTTGTCCGGGCACTCGCGCGAGAGGTGACACGCGACGCCGATACCCGAAAGGCCGGCGCCGATGATCAGCACGTCGAAATGTTCACTCATGATTCAGCGGTCTCGCTTCAACGGGAGCAACTCGAAGGGGATCGCCACCAGCGTCGCGAAGCGATGCACCTTCGACGGCACGGCGGCGAAAGACGCCTCGGTGAAGCCCTGCGTCACCGACACCACGATGACGGGCTCGTTCTTGTCGTTGTGACCCGGGCCGATGCGAAGAATGCCGCGCACGCCGAAGCAGAGCCGAATGCACTCCTCGACCGCCTCCGCGTGCTCGGGATCTTCCCGGTCTTCGGAATGGTTCTCGGCGAGCGCGTCCTCGACGAACAATTCACCGGCGGGCCTGGCGTCACGAAGCATCGCGTACGCGTCAGGCGCCCGCTCGGTGCGCGCCATCTCGCCCATCAACGCCTGGCGCACGCCGTTCAACGGCTGCAACTTCGACGAACTGGTGCTGGTCGCCGTGCCACCGATCTGCGGCAAACGCGCGGCGCTGGTCGCCGTCGAACCGGGCTTGGTGCCCAGCGGGTTCAACTTGCCCTGCGGTTGACCCTTCGCGAGCGCTTCTTTACGCGTCTGCTCGTTCTTGAGCCGCAGCGCTGCGGGGTCCTGCTCCCCCGGTCTCTGTTTCTGCCAGGCGAAGACCTTGAAGAGGTTGCCCTTCTCGTGCTTGTCGCGCGTTTCGTGCGCGATCTCGCCGCCTTCTTCCTTGTCGGCGCGTTCGGACGCTTCGATCTCAGCGGCGCGCACTTCGAGTGACTTGGCGACGTCTTCGCCACCCCAGAGCTTCGCCGCCGTGGACACCGCTTCGCGCTCCTCGTTCTTCATCACCTTCGGCGCGTCGCTGCCCTCGGCACGGGTGCCGCGGCGCGGTCCTTCAACTCGCCCATCGGGGGGCCCGGAAACTCGGTTCGGCACGGTGAGCTATGGTACGCGACTTCGAGATGGTCGATTACGCCAAACGCGATTACGGGCGCTGCCCCTGCACCGGCACCTACGACAATCGGGCGGTGGAGGTGCGGCTCAACCTCAACGGCAAGACGCTGGTGCTGACCGACGTGCCTCAGGGCGCGTGCCCGAACTGCGGTTCGCGCGTCTACAAGCCGGAGGTCATTCAGCGCGTGGAATCGCTGATGAAGGGCAAGCAGGTCAGTAAGGCGATCTGAGCGCGCTTTTGCTACGCGGCGCGCATGGCTCAGAAGAACGTTCATGAATCGGTGCTCTCGGCGATCGGCAACACGCCCATCGTCAAGCTGAACAAGCTCGTCGGCCCCGACGACGCCACGGTCTACGTGAAGCTGGAGTTCATGAACCCGGGCAGCGCGATCAAGGATCGGATGGCGCTGCACATCATTAACAAGGCCGAGCAGGCCGGCGTGCTGAAGCCCGGCGGGACCATCGTCGAAAACACCAGCGGCAACACTGGCT
>JBEHYH010000565.1:0-4024 GCA_048498275.1 Myxococcota bacterium
GTCGACGCGCGGGTCTTTGGCGTCGAGCGCGAGCAACGTGCCGACGAACGCGCCGCGGCTGTACTGCGTCACCTCGCCCGAGACGTTGATCTCCACTTCGACTTCGCGCGGCCCCTTGTCCAACGTCTTCACGACGTAGATGTTGTTCAGGGTCGACCACGTCTCGGCCATGCGCATGATCATCCGCTTGGGGCCGATGAGCCGGCCATTCATCAGCGTCGTCTTGCCGATGGTGGTCGTCACGTAACCGCCGACGAACGCCTGCCCGAGCGCGTACAGCGCTTCTCCGTGTGGAGCGTTCGGTGCGAACGCGGTCGAGCACACGCGCAGCAACTGTTCCCAGACGAAGAAGGGAATGTCGGTGGGCTTGTCGACCTCGACGCCCAGCAACGAGAGCTTTTCGCTCAGCGACGGCGTCAGCAGCTTTCGCGCGCGCAAGGTGTTGTCGAGCAGCGATTCGACCGTGTGCTTGAAGACCACCCCCGTCTTCACATCTGCCATGGGCTGACTCTCACACTTTGCGTGGAGGGAAGGTAGAAGTCGCGTGGGTGTCGCTCCCTTCTCGTTACCTTTCTCACCTCCTCGAATTGACGCGCCGCTTCGGCGTTGACGATGAAGATGTGCTCGAAGGGCTGTCGCTCGAAGGCGATGTTCGCGTCACCACGCCGCAGTTGGTGCCGATCTTCGAACGTGCGCGCGCGTTGACCGGCGAACCGGGCCTCGGCGTGTACCTGGGCCTCGCGATGCGCGCGACGTGGCATGGCTACCTGGGCTTCGCGGTTCTGGTGGCGCGCGACATGGGCGATGCGCTGCAGTTGGCCGAACGCTTCATT
The DNA here is from genome assembly GCA_048498275.1 of Myxococcota bacterium. Classification (GTDB taxonomy): domain Bacteria; phylum Myxococcota; class Myxococcia; order Myxococcales; family Myxococcaceae; genus Archangium_A. Next base: position 834 of record JBEHYH010000565.1, read on the forward strand.
CCCACCGTGACGCCGGCGTTGAATCTGCGCGTGGTGCCCGAGGGCGCGCGCACCGCGGTGGTCATCGAAGAGCGCGAAGATTTCGGCCCGGCGCGTGACTTCATCGTGCCCGCGCTCGCGGTCGGGCTCGCGTCGATCGCCGAATCGCTCACCGGCAAACAGGTCGACGGTCAGCTCGAGCTCGCGCTCCCGGAGCCCGCGTGGTTCGCGTCGCTCGCGTCGACGAACCCACGTTTGAAACGCGTCACGTTCGGCGCGCCCGCGCATCGGTTGCTCTTCGATTCGAAGTGGCTCGAGACGCCGTTTCAACAGGCCGACGCCGAGGCGCAGAAGCTCGCGGCTGAACAATGCGAGCGTGAACTCAAGGCGCTGCAGGCCGCCGCAGGGTTCGCGTCGCGCGTGAAAGCGCTGCTCTTCACGCCGTCAGGAGTTCGCGAGGTCGACGCCGTCGCGAAGGCGTTGTCGCTGAGCCCGCGCACGCTCAAGCGCCGCTTGCAGGGCGAAGGCACGAGCTACACCGAGCTCCTCGAAGCCGAGCGTCGCGCGCGCGCGGAGTTGCTGCTCACGCAAGGCACGCTCTCGGTGAAGGAGGTCGCCGCGCAACTGGGCTACGCCGACACCGCCGCGTTCAGCCACGCGTTCGCGCGGTGGAATGGCGTCTCACCGAGCGAATTTCAGCGCACGCGTCATTGATCAACGCGCGCGCGCCGTGCGAGCCGCCAGCCGCGCCATCACCGACTGGATGTTCGCCTGCGCCAACGCGAGGTTGAGCCGCGTGAAGTCGATGGGCTTGGTCAGGAAGTGATTCGCGCCGAGCGCTTTGACCTCGGGCTCCGAGTAGCGCGTCACGTACGCCGTCATCACGATGATGGGCAGGTGCGGCATCACGGGAATCTTCCGTGAATACGCCGGCGCTCCAGGCTGCGTCATGCCGCGAATCGAACGCACCAGCGCGAGCCCATCCATCGTGCTGCCCTGCAACTCCACGTCCATCAACACCGCGTAGAGCGAGTCGCCGAGCTTGCTGAGGAGCTCGGCGGCCTCGACGTCCGAAGGCGCGTTGATCAACTCGTACCGTTGCTGCAATCGGAGTTGCGCCAGCTTGAAGGTGTCGACGTCGTCTTCGACGTACAAGACGACGGGTTTTGAAGACGCGGCGTTCACGGCGCGCAAACCTTACGAGCGTCACTGAAAATCCGCCATGCAACCTTCACGGAGTAAGACGCGTGTTCGATGCGCGAAGTCCGCCCGTGGTTGGTGTGCTGCCTGGTGTTGCTCCCCGTGCTCGGCGCGTACGCGAACGCCCCTTCCGTCGGCTTCATGTGGGACGACCAGTTGCTCATTCAGCAGAACGTCGAAGTGCATGAACTGCACGCGCCGTGGAGCTACCTGACGCGCGTCTTCTGGCAGCACACGTTTCTCTATGGCGGCGGCCACGCGTTCTACCGGCCGCTGGTGAACTTCTCGTTCGCGCTCGACTGGCAACTCTGGGGGGGCGCGGCGTCGGGCTTCCACATCACCAACCTGGTGCTGCATCTGCTGGTCTGCACATTGGTGTTTTCGCTCGCGATGTCGCGCGGCGCGACAGCGTGGGCGGCGGGCGTGTGCACGGCGCTCTTCGGCGTGATGCCGCGGCTGACGGAGTCGGTGACGTGGGTCGTGGGTCGCACCGACGTGCTCGCGGCGTTGTTCGTGTTGTCGGCATTGCTGCTCTCGGCGCGCAAAGGGTGGTGGCGCGGGCCGGTGGTGGCGTTGCTCATCTTCTTTGGGCTGTTGTCGAAGGAGATCGCGCTCGTCGGCGTGCTGGTGCTGCTCGCCGAGGCGGCGCTGCGGGTGCGCTCGAAGGAGAGTTCGCTCCGTGATGAAGCCATCGCGGCGGCTCCGCTGGGCGTCGCGGTCATCGCATGGCTGGTGCTGCGCTCGAGCGTTCCGTCGGCTGATCCGCTCCGGCTTCACGACCCGCAGACATTCCTGGCGGGCGTCGGCAATTACGTGTGGATGGTGATGACGCCGTGGAACGCGCACGCGCAGCTCGGGCTGGTGCTGGCGCCGGAGTCGTGGGCGGTCGGGCTCGGGCTGGTGTCGTCGCTCGCGTTCCCGTTCGTGCTCTGGCGGCTCGCCCGCAGTCAGACGCCGTGGCGCGCGGTGTGGGCCGGCGGCGCGGCCGTGGGCATCGTGATGGTCACGCTCCTCGCGCTCACCGTCTACACGATGGCGTCAGACCGCTTTCTGTACCTCCCGCTGGCGATGCTCGCGGTGGTCGCCGCGCAATGGAAGTGGAGCCGCCCCGCGCTCGCCGTCGCCGCGCTCGCCGTGGTGGCGTTGGCGGTGACGACGTTCTTGCGCAACGAGGTGTGGGCGAACCCGCTGCGCTTCTGGCGCGACGTGGTGGCGAACGCCGACGCCAGAAACCCGGGCGCCATCGCCGGCCTCGGAGACGCGTACTTCGACTTGAATCGCCTCGAAGACGCCAAGACGCAGTTCGAGCGCGCCGAGTCGGTGAACCGCGAATTGATCGCCACCACCTTCGTGCGCGGCTGGTCGGGGCACTCGCCATGGCCGCTCAGCATCGCGGTGACTGATTCGCGGCTCGGCTTCGACTCCGCGGCGGTCTCGCGCCTCGAGCCGCTGGTGCGCGCCGAGCCCCGCTGGCGCCGCGCGGCGTACTCGCTGGTGCTGGTGCGCGCGCGCGCCGGTGACTTCGCGGGAGCGCGCGAGCAGCTCAGCCGCGCGCGTGAGCAGTTCGGCGACGACGAGTTCTTGAGAGATCTCGAGCGGCGCATCCGCGACGGAGAGACCGGCGTGCGCGGTGAAGACGCGTTGACGCGCGCGCGGGCGCTCCACTCGTTGGCGGCGACGCGAAAGGCCGAGGCCGAATACCTCCGCGTCGAGAACGAAGAGGCCTGGCGCTGGCTGGTGGTCTATGGCACCGAGGCCGACGCGCGCGCGGCCGCCGCGAAGCTGCCCGGCGATGAAGGCGTGCAAGCGGAGTTGAACGAACGTTTCCCGCCGGGAGAGTAAGAGGCGCTCCCATGCGCATCGTCAGCATCGGCGGCGGCCCCGCCGGCCTCTATTTCTCGCTGCTCCTCAAGAAGACGTTTCCGCAGGTCGACCTCGAGGTCTTCGAGAAGAACAACCCCGACGGCAACTCCGGCTGGGGCGTCATCTTACTCCCAGCTGTCCTCGCCCAG
>JBEHYH010000566.1:0-4000 GCA_048498275.1 Myxococcota bacterium
GCGCGTGCAGGCCCGCCGCCGCCGCCTTCGCACCGATGGTGTTGAGCTCGTCGGCCCAGGCCTCGAGCCGCTCGATGCGCGTGAACCCGTAGCGCGGGAACATCAAGACGAACGTGCCCTTGTGATCGAACGGCTCGAACCGGCGGCGGAACTCGACCGGCAGCTCGTCGATGGTCCACGGCTGCACCTTCGTCATCTCGACGAAACGCTGCACGCGCTCATCTTCCTTCGCCGATTTGGGAATGTTGTCGAGCGCCTCCCCGAGCTCCTTGATGATCGCGAGGCGCTTCTCCGTGTCGTACGGGAGCAGGTCGTTGATCGACGCGATCTCCGAGATGTTCGACCGGTCAGCCGCGCCGTCGCGCTCGTCACGCGCCAGCTTCGCCACCGCTCGCGCCGAATCGAGCGAATCGACCCAGGCGACCGCGGGGATCATGAAGATGCCCATCTGCTCGGTGATGTGACGCTCGAGATCCGCGGCCTTCGACTCACCGGTCAGCTTCAGCAGGTCGGTCTCGAAGCCCACGCGATTGGCCACCGACAACGAACCCGCCACCGACAACGCGATGAGCGCCACCACCGCGCCCAACATGCCCGTCGACGGGCGGAACTTCTCGGGCTCGTCGGAATGCGGCTGCACCGGAGGCGGCTTGCGCAGCGCGAAGCGCTCCGAGAGGAACAGCAGCGCCGGGCCGAACGCGTACGTCGCGACCAGCGTGAACATCACGCCGAACGCGGCGATCTTGCCGAACTGTTTGAAGGCTTCGAAGTCGGCGAACACCAGCACGAAGAACGCCGCGGCGTTGGTGACGGCCGACGAGAGCGCGCCGCCGAACGTGCCGTGCACCGTCTCCTGCATCGCCTCGACGGGCTCGTGACGGCGTCGCTCTTCCCAGTAACGCATCGACAGGTGCAGGCCGTATTCGATGCCCAGACCGATGAGGATCGCGCCGAGCGAACCGGTCACCGGGTTCAAATGGCCGACGATGGCCCAGGTGAACGCGTACGTCGCCGAGATGCCGATGGAGACGGGGATGCCGACCACCGGCAGCACCGCGATGCGGCGCGCGGTGAGCAGCAGAATCACCAGCGTGAGCACCGACGACAGCGTGATGGAGCGCTGGATGTCGGACTGCATCAGGTCGTCATCGGCGACTCGCACCACGTACGCACCGGTCAACGCGAACTGGAGCTGCTTGAACTTGCCATCACGCAGCGGCGTGAGCGCGTCGGTGACCGTCGAGATGAGCTTGCGGTTGAAGTCGAGGTCGGCCGGCGTGGAGGTCGGCTTGACCAGCAGGTACAGCTCGTCGCCGTTCTTCGATTCGATGTAGTCGCCCTGATTCCGGCTCGGGGAGTACTTCTTCTCGATGCCCTTGAAGTCGAGCGGCTTGTCGCCTTCGTCATCGAGGTCGACGTAGAGCGGGTTGGCGATCTTCTTCTCGTACTCGATGCGCTTGACCACATCGTTCTTGAGACCTTCGAGCTTGTCGGTGTCGAGCAGCAGCAACGCGCGCTTGGCGATGAACGCGGTGTCGAGGTGCCACTCCACGTAGCGCACGACGTCGGTGTGCGGCTCGATGGCGGCGGCGGCGTCTTTGGCGAACGCGCGGCGGTCTTCCTTGGTGCCGCCGAGCACCTGCACCATCAGGTACCCGGTGCCGCCGGCGCGGTCTTCGATTTCCTTGAGGTCCTTCACTTCGGGGGTCGAAGCGGGGAGCAACTCCGTGAAATCACCGCGGAAACCGATTCGCGAGGCGAGCGCCGCGGCGATGATCGCGACGACCAGCGCGACGGACAGAACCCGCCACGGGTGCGAATGCGAAACGGACATCAACCTGTCGAGAAATGACTTCATCGCGCGCCTCGGCGCCTAGCCCGTATGGAGGGCGGTCGCAATCGCCGCCGTATTCCCCGAGCCTCGCTTTTCTCGGGGCGGATCGCGCCGGGTGCTCGTGGTGACGCCGCTCGGAAAAGTGCGTTGAACGCAGTTTTCGGCGCGCGACTTGGAGATAGGGGTTGGCGACGGAAATCGAACGCGAGGTCGACGTTCGCGGGCGAACAGGTTGGAACGCCGGAACCACATTCGGAACCAATCAGTGCCGGGATGAGCGAGTTCCACCCGGTTTGGTGTCGAGATGAAGTTGTTCGCGGCCAAATGAGGTGGGGACGAACAAATCCCGGATGGTTTGCGGTCAAGAAGAAGTTCGTCCGGGCAGCATCGGAGCCGAGACGAAATTCTTCCGGGGTGCATCGGGGCCGAGACGAAATTCTTCCGGGGTGCATCGGGGCCGAGACGAAGTTCGTCCGGGGTGCATCAGAGCCGAGACCAAGTTCGTCCGGGGTTCATCGGGGTCGAGACCAAGGTTGCCCGGCGTGCGTCGGGCTAAGACCACGTTCGCCCGGCAGCATGGAGACCGAGACCGGGTTCGTCGGGGGGGCGTCGGGTCGAGACAACGTTCGTCTCGGCAGCATCGAGGCCGAGACCAGTTCGCCTGGTAGCGGCGGGAATGGGGACGAAGTCCATCCGGACACCGTCTATGCCGGGATGAAATGCGTCTGGGCGCGCCGGCGCGCGGCCCAGAGTTCCAGCGTGCGTCGGCGAAGTGTGCGTGGACTTACAGCGTGAGGCCTGCGGGCAATGAATCGCCCAACGCGCGGGCTTCGTCGTCGGCCGAGAGCTGCACGACCTCGGCGACCATCAGCCGCCAGCTCTCAGGCGAAGCGGCGAGGGCGGTGAGCACGCGGGCTCGCAACGCGTCATCGACGTCGCGCGAACGATCACCGGTGCGACGCGCGAGCTGGGTCAACGCGAACGGCGCGCCGTCGTGCTTCTTCGCGTCGATCGTGAGGAGCGCTTCGATCCACTCCGTCGCGAGATTCACCGGCACCACGCGATGCGCGGCACCATGCACCGGCATGCGCGCGCCGAGACGGCCGAGCGCCCAGGCCCACGGGCCTCCGACGGTTTCAGCCGCGCGCAGTCTGGTGAGCACCCAGTTGCCGAGCTCGGCCTTCGCTTCAATCGGCAGCAACTCGAGCGACGCCGCGCAGCGCACCATCTCATCGAGGCCCTGAGGGACGATGCCCTTCAACTTTCCTTCGGGCGGCTTCGGGTCGAGCTTCCGCGCGAGATGCGGGCGCAGGTAGTTCCAGATCGTCAACTGTGCAGCTTCAGAAAGCCCACCAGCGACGCGGCGCCAGAGCACCCAGAACTCGAGCCACAACGGCGTTTCGCCGTGATTCGTGAGGAGGTCTTTGAAGATGGTGAACGACTGCTCCACACGCCAATCGTCGAGCGGGTAGCCGGTGCCCGGGCGCAGCGTGAAGCCGAGCAACTGGAACATCACCTTCTCGTGATCGACCGAGCGCCGACGCTTGCCGACGCCTGCGAACAGCGGCGTCCACAATTCACGCAGCACGGGCACGGTCCACGTTTCACGCGGCCCGAGAATGCGCTCCAGCGTGCGGAAGAGGTTCTTGATGTCTTTGGGTTCGACCGGGAGCGGCCTGGTGCCGAACACGCGCTCGATCTCGGTCGTCGCTTCGGAGAAGCGTGCGGGCATCGCCTCCGTCACCGACAGTTGCGCCTTCGACGTGCCACGCAGCGCGAACTCGAGCCGCCAGCGTTGTGCATCAGCGACACACGAGAGCGCGAGCGTGCCCACTTCGGTCAACGTGCAGACGAGACGAACGCGAACCGTCGCGCCCTTCTGACCAGAGAGAATGGTGTGAATCGGCGGGAGCGCTTTGAAGTCGTCGGTGAGTTCGACGACGTCGCCCGGTTTGTCGAGGCGATCAGCGGTCGTCGAATACAACTGCACCTGCACCGGTTTTCCGAGCGCGAGGTTGAAGGTGGGCTCGGCGAGCTCGACGGTTTCACCTTCTTCGAGGCCGCGCGGTACGAGACAGACAGCGCGTTCATTCCCGACGGCAACGAAGAAGGCGCGCGGTGCGCCGCCGCCGATCTTCTTGCCGAGCGCTTTGCGCGCGAGCCCTG
>JBEHYH010000567.1:0-3988 GCA_048498275.1 Myxococcota bacterium
GCACCTCGGTGTACGTGCAGCGCGCGGCGCTCCGCATGACCGCCGGGTAGATCTCCGACGACACGGTGATGCCGTCGCGATCGATCACCATGTCGGCGACCATGCAGAGCCGATCGACGTCGGGCTTGAGCGAGCAGATGCCGTTCGACAGGCGCTCCGGGAGCATCGGCAGCACGCGGCCCGGCAGGTACACCGACGTCGCGCGCCGGAGCGCTTCGGCGTCGAGCGCGGTGTCGAGCTGCACGTAGTTCGACACGTCGGCGATCGCGACCACCAGCCGCGTGCCCTGCTTGTGCGCCTCGGCGTAGACCGCGTCGTCGAAGTCGCGCGCGTCCTCGCCGTCGATGGTGATGAGCGGCATCTTCCGCAGATCGCGGCGGCCGTCGGCCTTCGCCTCCTTCTCCGAGACCTCGATGGAGATGCGGTCGGCTTCTTCCATCACCTCCGGTGGGAACTCGTCGGAGAACCCCTTCGAGAACGCGACGGACAGCACCTCGACGGAATGGTCGGCGGTCGAACCCAGCGAGCCCGCGACTTCACCGGTGAGCGCCTGCGGGCCTTCGAACATCGAATCACCCACGCCCAGCTTCACCTTCACCGAGTCGCCGGGGCGCGCGAGCTGCGTCTGGGGAACGCGGATGCGCCCGAGCTCCTTTTCCCGCGGCTCGACCCACGCCTTGCGACCGTCTTCCATGTACGTGCCGATGACCATCTGGCGCGTGCGCGACTGCACTTCGATCACCCGGCCGGCGGTGCGGCCATCGCGGCCGGGCACGACCTCGATCAGCACCTGATCGTTGTCGAGCGCCTTGCGCGCCTCGTCGGGGGGAATGAAGAGGTCGTCTGAATCTTGCCCCACGATGGGCTTCACGAACGCGAAGCCGTCACGGTGGAGATGAATGATGCCCTTCACCAGCTTGCCGCTGGGCTTGCTCGCCGGAGCCGCCGCGGGCCGAGCGCCACGCGAACGCGACACCACGGCCTCGACCTGCTTCTCGTTGAACTGCTTTCGCCCCTCGACCGCGCGCGGGAGAGGCTTCTTCGACTTGTCTTGCCAGGCCGGGCCCGACTTCTGCTTCGGCTTCTCGCCGGGCACGCCGTAGCGCTTGCCGTCGCGAGTGAGCCGCCCCTGCTTCACCAGGTCTCTCAACAGCCGCTTGAGCTGGGTCTGTTCGCCGGGGTTGATGCCTCCGACGCGGAGCAATTCCTGAATGCCGACGAGGCGGCCTGCGGTGCTCACGAGTTGAACGACAGTTTCTGAATCAATAGCCACGAATGTCCTTATTTCCGCGCGCAGAGGCAGCCGTGCTGCAGGCGCGCTGTTGGTAAAAGTAAAGCGGGCCAGCGCTCTCGCGAGTTGCGAGAACGACTGGCCCGCTTGCCGGCACTGACGCGCCGGCCTGAGAGTTCCTGACGGGTCTCAGAGGTAGAACGTACCGCCGATGCCCGGCGTGAACGTCACCATCGAGAACGCGAACCCACCACCCGAGATGAGGAAGGGGAACGCGAGGCCGATGTTGGCGTTGAGCGAGAAGTTCGGCGTGAAGAAGTATTCGGCGCCGAAGCCCGCGTGCAGGCCCATCGAGATGGCGTCGGCGGCGACGTTCGGGTCAGCGAACGAAACACCGAGGTGGAAGAGCGGGCGCAGCGAATCGGTCGGCTTGCGGAAGAGGATGTCGAAGCCGAGGCCGACGCCGAAGCCGAACTGCGCGCCCGCGTCACCCGCCGTGAGGCCGAGGTTCAAGTCAGCCAGGAACTTGAAGCTGTCGGAAAAGAACACCGCGATGCCCGCGCTCGTCGCGCCGGTCGCCGTGGCGCCGTTCAGGTTGCCGCCGAAGCCCGCGCGAATACCGAACGCGCCCTTCTCGGCTGACAGCTTCTGCTCCATGGCGGGCTTCGCCGCGTACCCGTTGTCGGCCGGGGCCGGCTGCTGCGGGCCCGACGGAGCCGGAGCGACCGGCGTGATCTCGGTGCCGATTTCCTGCGCGAAAGAGAAAGAGCTGGCCAGCGCTGCGATGACGACGATGGACTTCTTCACGGTGTTGCCTCCGGTGCTTTCACATTCGCCAGCACCTTGAAGGTGCGCGCGACCTGCATGGGGTTGTGGACCTTGCCCAGGAAGAATTCGATTTCCTGGAGGCCCGGGTTCCGCGGCGTGAAGAAGAACTCCCGCACCGGCGAACCGGACGACGGGTGTTCCACGTTCACTTCGCGCAATGAGACGCGTTTGGCCGTCTGCGGCTCGATCGCCCAGACGTGCCCCTGCTTCTCGGACAGCTTCACCGAGAGGCCGTGGTTCAACTTCACGTCGAGCTCGCGCGCCGCGCCGGTGCCCGACGCCTCCACGGTCTCGACGTCGATGGTCTCCCGCGAGACTGGCGGGTATTCGGGAGCGCGGGGCTCGCACAGCTCGCACTCGATGCGGCCGCCCCAGCCCGTCAGCTTCTCGACGACGCCGGTCGCGACCATCACTTCGCCGATGTACTTCTTGATGCTCTTGGCCGCCTTGCCTTCGAGCGTGAAGGCCACCTGCTGGCGGGTGCCGGGGTTCGACACCACGAGGTAGTAGTCGTCGGCGTTCATCTCGAGGCGGCCGCGCAACGTCGCGAAGCCCTTCACGCCCACGGCCATGCCGGGGTTGCCGATGGTGGCGACTTCGCCGGGCGACAACAGCCGCAGCTTCTCGGCCTCAGGCACCTCGGGCGCGGCTTCGACTTCGGCCTCGGGCTTCTTCGCCGAATACTTGCGCACGTCGATCGAGCCGCCGTAGTTGTGGAAGCGCTTGATGAGCCCCGACACCGAGACCTTGTGGTCGACGTATGCGGGCAGCACTTCTTGATCGGGCCCCTGCAGGAGGAACTGCAGCTCGCGTTTGTCGCGGCCGATGACCTCCAGGTAGGGGAAGCCCATGTGCAGCACGAGGCGGCCCTTGAAGGAGCCCTCGCCGATGACGCCGCGTTCGCCCACGGTCATCGCCTGCTCCATCTCACGCTTGGTGAGGAGGTTGCCCTCGGGAGGGAGCTTGGTGGCGCGCGGCATCGGCTTGTCAGGCAACGGCCCGAGCCAGCCATCACCACGCTTGGCGGCCGAAGGCGCGCTGACCGCCGGAGCGATCTCGACCTTCTTGTCGGCCTTTTTCTCGGCCTTCGCAGGCGGAGCAGCCTTCACGGCGGCCTTCTTCCCGGCCTTGCCAGTGATCTTGCTCACGACCGATTTCGCCTTTTCTTTCGCGGCTTTGACGAGCTTGGAGGCCGTCGATGCGACAGTCTTGACGGCCTTCTTCTTCGGGGCAGCGGGTTTCGCCTTCTTCTTGGCCAACGCCGACTCCTTGTGCAGGGGCTTTTGAGAGCGCGAGCGCGTACTCGATTTTCCCAGCAATTCCTATTGGTTTTCATGCCTGTAAGTCGGCATGTGGTGCTTCATGGCTCTGAGCGTCGATGAAGCCCGCTCGCGGATTCTTGGGGGTCTCAACCCTTTGAGCGCCGTGAAAGTGCAAGTCGAAGACGCGATCGGCCGTGCGCTCGCAGAGGCCGTGACGGTCTCGCGCACCTTGCCGCCGTGGGACAACTCCCAGATGGATGGGTATGCCGTGCGTTCGGCCGACGGCGCCCGCGAGATCGAGGTGACGCAGACGATCTTCGCAGGCGACATTCCTTTGGCTGAAGTTCGCGAAGGCACCTGTGCCCGCATCATGACCGGCGCGCGCATGCCGGCCGGCGCCGATGCGGTGGTGATGCAGGAAAAGACGCGGCTCCAGGGCTCGCGCGTGGAGATTCTCGAAGCGGCGGCTACGGGTCAGTTCATCCGCCGGCGCGGTGAAGACGTTCGTGAAGGTGAACCGCTCTTCCCTCGCGGCCGTGAATTGTCTGCCGCTGACCTCGGCGCGCTCTGGAGTCAGGGCCTCACGCAGGTCTCGGTGCACCGCGCGCCGACCGTGAACATCGTGACCGGCCGCGCCGAGCGGCAGCAATTCATCGCCGCCGGTCAC
>JBEHYH010000568.1:0-3988 GCA_048498275.1 Myxococcota bacterium
CTTGAGGATCTCCACGCCCTTGAGGTCGGCGCCCAGTTCGCGGTGAGCGGCAGTTCGACCTCATGCCAGCCGGCATCGGTGCCGTCGGTGTACAACACCTTGCCGTGCGCGCCGCCGGCCCACGCTTCACCGAACGGCGTTACGTCGAGCGCCCACAACCGGTACGGCACGTGGCCCGCGGCGGCGTCGTCGGTGGTGTAGGTGACTTCGAAGCCGCCATCAGCGCCACGCTCGAGAATGTGCCCGGTGTGCGAGAGCACGTAGACGCGGTCGTTCACACCATCGACCTGCACGAAGCCCCAGCCCGCGGAGTCGACCACCTGCGGCGTGCTCTGGAGGTTGCCGAACTGGTCGGTGACGATCCCGTTCCCCGGGTAGTCGATCCCCGTCGCGTAGAGCTCCCCGGCCGGTGTCTTGTCCAGGTCGTAGAGGTACCAGCCGTAGCGGTTGTCGTAGTCATACGATGAGCAGTTGGTGTTCACCGAATCCCACAGGCAGATGGTGGTGTAGTTGCCAGAGAACCAGACCTCGGTGGGAGAGACGGCGTGCACACCCCAGAACGTGGGCTGCGTGAGCGTGCCGCCATCGGGCGTGTGCCAGGTTTCGTACGAGGTCACGACGGTGCCCACCATGTGCTGCGCGCCGTTGTACGTCGCAAGCCAGCTCTCGTCGTTCGAAACGCCCTCGAAGCGCTCGATGGAGTCTACGAGCGTCGTTCGGTTGTACGAGTCGACCGTTCCTGCGGTGAAGACATACTGCCAGTCCCACGAGCCGGGGATGAAGCGAACCACCCACATCGAGAACGACTCGATGCTCGTCCCGGTCACGCCGAAGACGTGAGGTTGATTCGTGTACTCGGTTTCAGCGGCGATCTGCGGGGCGACGTATTCGAGGTACGGGCACAGACCAGTGACGCAGCCTGCATCTGCTGCGCCTCCGCCTGTGGCGGTTCCCCCGCCGGTCGCGGAGCCGCCACCAGTCGCCGAGCCGCCACCGGTCGCCGAGCCACCACCAGTCGCCGAGCCACCACCTGTCGCCGAGCCACCGCCTGTCGCCGAGCCACCGCCGGTCGCTGAACCGCCGCCAGTCGAACCATCACCGCCGCCGCTCGCTGAACCACCGCCGCTCTGCGCGACGTACTTGTCGTACGCGTCGTCGAAGTTGAGACAGCCGCTGAGCGCAAGCAGGCCGAAGAGTACGAGGCGCTTCATTTCGCACCTCCGAGGTCGAAGGGAATCGACGCGCTCACGTACGCACCGCCCTGAATCGGAGCCACCGACACCGCCGGGCCCTCTTTCGGCCCACCGACGATGAGCATCACCACCGCCGCCGTCACTCCGGCCGCCGCGACGCCGGTCATCACGTAGCCGACGGTCTGCTCGGTCTTGCCGGCATCGCGAATCTTCGCGGCTTCACCGGGCGCCGCCGTGCCCTTCACCAGCGAGTCGTATTTGGCCTTCGAATCGACGAGCAGGCCGATGGCCGCCGCGCCCGCGCCGATGCCGACGACTCCGGGGATCACCGAGAGCACGCGCGCTGACGGGCCCGTGGGCTCCGGCTTCTTCTCGACCAGCGGCGGAGGCTGATTGCGCAGACGCTCTTCTTCTTCGGCCTTCTTGAGCGCGAGCAGCCGTTCGGCTTCTTCGCGCGCCTTCTGCTGCTCTTCGAAGAGCCGCTTTTCTTCTTCACGCTTCGCGGCCTCGATCTGTGGCGCGAGCATCAGGCGAACGTTCGCGCGGGCCTTCTCGGCGACGGCCTGCACTTTGGGCGAGACCTCCACCGGCAGCTTCGCGTCGAGGTCGACCGAGAAGCCGGTCTTGAACGCGGTGAGCGCCTTTTCTTCGCGCCCCATGTCGGCGAGCACGATGCCTTCGAGCAGCGAGATCTTGGCGTCGTCATCAGGCCCGGTCGACTTCACCTTGGCCTGCTTGAGCTGCTTGAGCGCCTTCTCGTATTCGAGGTTCTCGTACAGCGTGATGGCGGTGTTCATGTACTTCTTCACTTCTGCGCTCTGCGCGAAGGCAGGCAGCGCAGACAGCGCGAGTACGAGCGCGATGACTCTCAAGGTCACTCCTTCAGGTTGTGCTTCACGACGTTCTCGCCGGGCTTGATGACCACGTCTAACGTCACGTTCTTGCCCAGTGACGGGTTGACCAGGCGGATCTTGTGTTTGCCGACGGGCACGGCGACGGGCGGCAGCGGCGTGTCACCCAGCGACTTGTCGTCGAGGAACACCGTCGCGTACGGGCGGATGCGTAGCTCGAGCATGCCCATGCGCACCGGCGGCGGCTTCACTTCGGGTTTGCCTGCGTCGACGACCTCGACCGTGCCGGCGTCTTCTTCTTCGACCACGGGCGGAGCAATCGCGCTCCCGGCATCGACGACTTCGACGGGCTTCGGCGCGCCCGCATCGATGACGAGTGGTTTCGGCAGGTCTGGCACCGACGGAGGCGGTCGCGTCACGGCGAACGCGATCGCCGCGCCGATGAGCAGCACCAGCCCGATGCCCACGCCCATCAACAACCCGGAGTTGGATTTGGGCGCCGACTTCTCCGTCGACGGCACTTCACGCAGCGCGGTGCTCGACAGCCCGCTCTCATCGGTCGCGAGCGCGGCGCGCGACGCACCCGAGAGGCTCGGCGAGGTCTGCTCCAACATCGGGTCGGGCAGGGCGCGGCCTTCGGCGACGGTCGCGATCTCCTCCTGCGCGATGGTCTTCTCGACCAGCACCGAGATGTCGCGCGTGCCCACCGAATGACCCGACGATGAAATGAACTGCTCCAACGCCGACTGCAGCTCGTGCGCGCTCGCGAAGCGCCTGGTGCGGTCCTTGTCGAGACAGGTGAGGACGATCTGCTCCAGCGCCGGAGGGCACTCGGGGCGGAACACCGTCGGCCGCTCGAGCGGCGTCTGGCTCATCAGCGCCTGGATGATGCTCACTTCGCTCGTGGCATCGAACGGCATGCCGCCGGTGATGAGCTCGTAGAGCACGATGCCCAGCGCGAACACGTCGGCGCGGCGGTCGAGCGGCTCGCGCGCGAGCTGCTCCGGAGGCATGTACGCCAGCTTGCCCTTGATCATGCCCGACTTGGTGAGGTGGGGCTGGTTCGAGGCCTTGGCGATGCCGAAGTCGACCACCTTCACCGAGCCGGAGCGGCTCACGAGGATGTTGTCGGGGCTGATGTCGCGGTGAACGAGGTTGAGCGGCTGCCCGTGCTCGTCTTTCAATTCGTGCGCGTAGTGCAGCCCATCGGCGGCGAGCGCGATGATGCGGGCGGCCATCGCGAACTCGAGCGGCGCGTTGTGCTGCCGGGCGACCTGGTTGAGCGTGCGGAGGTTCGGCCCGTCGATGAACTCCATCGCCAGGTAGTACTGCCCGTTGGTCTGACCGAAATCGAAGATCTGAACGAGGTTGGGGTGGTTCATCTCCGCCGCGAGGCGGGCCTCACCCAGGAACATCTCGACGAAGCGGGGGTCGTCGTTGAAGTGCGGGAGGATTCTCTTGACCACGCACTTCTTCGCGAAGCCCATCGGGCCGTAGGCGCGCGCGAGAAAGACCTCGGCCATGCCTCCCGTCGCGAGCTTCTTGATCAGCTGATACCTGCCGAGGGTTTGCACTGTGGAAGGGGTTACCTCATCACACCCTTCGCACGCTCCAAAGAACAAGAGCCGACGTTCAACGGCGCGGTCTGCGCAGCCAGGCGATCAGCAGGCCGAGGGCGCCGAGCCCGGCACCCTCGCCGCCCGGGGCGGGAGAACAGCCGCAGCCCGTGGGCTCGTCGAGCGGCGTGGAGCCGCCGTCCGCGCCGGTACCGCCGTCGTCGGTCGTCGCGCCCGCGTCAGTCGTGGTGCCCGCGTCGGTCGTGGAGCCCGCGTCGGTCGTGGAGCCCGCATCGGTCGTGGAGCCCGCGTCAGTTGTGGTGCCCGCGTCAGTCGTGGAGCCCGCGTCGGTCGTGGAGCCCGCGTCGGTCGTGGAGCCCGCATCGGT
>JBEHYH010000569.1:0-3987 GCA_048498275.1 Myxococcota bacterium
TGTCGTCTTCGGCGAACACGTACCGCGTGTCGGAGTCGGTGATGATGTACTCGCACTCCTCGGCGAGGTTCGACGGGTAGATGGTCGTCGTCGCGCCCGCGGCCGCGAGAATGTCCATGTCGGCCGCAACCCACTCGTAGCGGGTGCCGGACAGGATCGCGACGCGCTCCTCGTTCTGCAGACCGAGCGCGCGCAGACCCATCGCGATTTGCTTCACCTGCTCGCCGAACTCTTTCCAGGTGACCTGCTTCCAGCCGGAACCCTGCGGGAAGCTGAACGACGGGAGGTCGGGGGTCGCACCGATGCGGTGCAGCAGCATTTCAGGGACAGTCTGAAACTTGGAGGTCAACGGAAGGCTCCGGGGCAAAGAGGGACAAAGAGCGCACATGTTACGGGCGGGCTTCACGTGCGCAACGCCTAAAGAAAGAGCCAGCACTCTGGAGAGAGTGCTGGCTCGGTGCGTCACGAACTCAGTGACTGGTTCTTACTTGCGGTCCGCGGCCTGCTTCTCGCGGTACGCCTTCATCAGCGCTTCCTGCTCGCCGCGCGGCACGGGCGCGTACTTGGCGAACTCCATCGAGAACTCGGCCTTGCCCTGCGTCGCCGAGCGGAGGTCGGTCGAGTAACCGAACATCGTGTTGAGCGGCACTTCGGCGACGACGACGACGTTGTTCTCGACCGTCGAGGTCTCGACGATCATGCCGCGGCGCTGGTTGACCTGGCCGACGATCGCGCCCTGGAATTCAGAGGGGCCCTGAACTTCGACCTTCATCACCGGCTCCATGACGACCGGCTTGGCGCTCTCGTACCCTTCACGGAAGGCCATGATCGCGGCGGTCTTGAACGCCTGCTCGCTGGAGTCGACGTCGTGGTACTGACCGTCGTTCACCACGCAGCGAACGCCGACGACGGGGAAGCCGATGAGCGAGCCCTTCTTGATGGCTTCGTTGAAGCCCTTCTCGATACCGGGGATGTATTCCTTCGGGATCGAGCCACCGACGGTCTCGTTCACGAACTCGTACTGGAGCACGGCGTCGCTGGGCAGCGGCTCGAGGTAACCGACGACGCGCGCGAACTGACCAGAACCACCGGTCTGCTTCTTGTGCGTGTACGCGAACTCGCCGCGCTGGGTGATGGTCTCGCGGTACGCGACCTGCGGCTTGCCGGCGACGACTTCGCAGTCGTACTCGCGGCGCATGCGCTCCATGTAGATCTCGAGGTGGAGCTCGCCCATGCCCGAGATGATGGTCTGGGCCGACTCTTCGTCGCGGCGCACGCGGAAGGTGGGGTCTTCCTTCGTGAAGCGGTTGAGCGCCTTGCCGAAGTTGGCTTCGCCAGCGCGCTCCTTCGGAGCCACGGCGAGCGAGATCACGGCGTCAGGCACGTGCATCGAGGTCAGCGTGTAGTTGACGCTGCCATCGGTGAACGTGTCGCCCGAGGCCACGTCGAGGCCGTACATGCAGATGATGTCGCCCGCGCGCGCGGTGGCGATTTCTTCACGGCTGTCGGAGTGCATGCGGAACATGCGCGACACGCGTTCCTTCTTCAGGTTGCGCGAGCAGTTGACGATGGTGTCGCCCGTCTTCACCGAGCCCTGGTAGATGCGGAAGTACGTCAGCTGACCGTACTGGTCCTGCTGGAGCTTGAACGCGAGGCCGACGAAGGGCTTGTCGAAGTTGCTCTCGAGCTTCACTTCTTTTTCACCGTCGCGCTGGTCGAGCGCGATGTTCTGCACTTCGGGAGGCGAGGGCAGGAAGTGGGTGACGCAGTCGAGCAGGTACTGCACGCCCTTGTTCTTGTACGCCGAGCCGCAGAGCACGGGCGTCATCTTGAGCGCGATGGTCGCGCGGCGGATCGCGGCGCGGAGGTCGGCGACCGACACTTCTTCACCACCGAGGAACTTCTCGGCCAGCACGTCGTCGACGTCGGCGACCTGCTCGATCATCGTCGCGCGGCGCGCCTTGGTCTCTTCGGCGTACTCGGCGGGGACGTCCTTCACGACGACCTTCTCGCCCTTCTCGCCTTCGAAGAAGTAGGCCTTGCCTTCGATGGGGTCGATGACGCCCATGAACTTGTCCTCGGCGCCCATGTTCACGACGATGGGCACCGCGTGGTGGCCGAGCTTTTCCTTCAGCATCTCGGCGCAGCGCAGGTAGTTCGCGCCGGCGCGGTCCATCTTGTTCACGAAGCAGAGGCGGGGAACGCCGTAGCGCTTCATCTGGCGGTCGACGGTGATCGACTGCGACTGCACGCCGGCGACGGAGTCGAGCACGAGGATCGCGCCGTCGAGCACGCGGAGCGAGCGCTCCACTTCGATGGTGAAGTCGACGTGGCCCGGGGTGTCGATGATGTTGATGTTGTGCTCTTCGAACTGGTGCTGAGAGCCGTCCCACGTCGCGTAGGTCGCGGCGGAGGCGATCGTGATGCCCTTCTCGCGCTCGAGATCCATGGAGTCCATGGTCGCGCCGACGCCGTCCTTGCCGCGGACTTCGTGAATCTCACGGATCTTGCCCGTGTAGAACAGGATGCGCTCGGTGAGCGTCGTCTTGCCCGAGTCGATGTGGGCCGAGATGCCGATGTTGCGGATTCTTTCCAACGGGATGTTCGCCATAGCGGCGCGGCCCCTAGTCAAAGGTCACCCGAAACACAAGATGATCAGGCCGTCACTCGGGTGGCGACGCGCAACGCGACACCGCCGTGAACCGCAGACTCCGGAGATTGCAGGCGGCGGGCGAGGGCGATCGCCTCCACCGCGGCCGCCGAGCGGTGCTCGACGCCCAGCTTTTCGCAGATGGTTCGCAGGTGCCGGTACACCGAGTCGCTGCGCATGTTCATCAGCATCGCGATGTCGGCGTTCGATTTGCCCTGCGTGAGCCAGTAGAGAACGTCGCATTCCCGCGGCGTGAACCCCGCGCGCGAGAACACGCGCGCTTCGAAGGGCGCCTCTTTCGCCGCCGACAGCGCGCGCGCCAGCACACGACCGTTCGCGAGGTGCGGTTGAACCACGGCGAGCACTTCTTTTTCCGACGCATCGAACGCGCGCCCGTCGCGCATGAAGCCCACGAACACCGTCGAACCGTCGACGCTCGGCACGTGCATGAAGCAGTGGTCGACGAAGCGCATCGGCCGGTAGACCTCCCGCGCGATGTCGAGGTCGTCGAACTCGCGCTGACCGTAGAAATCGCGCGCGCTGAACGGCTTGCCGTCATTGACCTTCGGGTCGAAGCGGAACGGCGCGTGGTTGCCCATCAACCGGCCGAACGCTTCGAACGCGGCGCCCAGACCCGGGAGTGAACGATCGAAGTTCGCCGTGAGCACTCCGGTCGTGGCGTCGATGACGCCGTGGCTGTTGAGGTCGAAGGGAATCAGCCGCGAGGTCAGCGCGAAGGCGCGTTCGACGAAAGAACTCGCGTCGAGCCCCGGAGCGTAGAACTCGAGGAGCGCCTGGTTCAGCACCTTCCAACTGGGGTGACGCGGCATCGACGAATCCCCTCGTGTTCGAGAGTGGTTACGCGACCTACAGCCGAAATCTCGGCCTATCGGGTTTCAGTCGCATTGTGCACGGTCTCGGCCGCCCATGTCGAAACAGCTCACGGTCTTCATGTCGTTTTTGTGTGTCGTGGCGAGTTGCCGCAAGAGCGAGCCCGAAGCGGTCGCGCCGCTCGTACCGGTGGTGAAACCGCGGCTCCCTGAAGCCGGCGCGGTCGATCGCAACGGCAACAAGCTCACCGACACGCTCGAGGCGAGCGCGACCGGCGAGGGGCTGCAGAAGGTCAACGTGGCGTTCACCGGGAAGCCCGGCGCGCAGCAGCGCGAGGCGTTCGAGAAGCTCGGTGGCACCATCGACTACGAGTTCAAACACATCGCCTACGGCTTCATCGGCCGGCTGCCCGCCAATCGCGTCGCTGAATTGCCGAAGGTGATGGGCGGCACGCTGCACCTCGTCTCGGAGCTCTGGCCGTCGGCGCGCACCGGCGACGTGGAGAT
>JBEHYH010000570.1:0-3965 GCA_048498275.1 Myxococcota bacterium
ATTGGCGGCGCTGCGCCTTGTGCGCTGCGCCGTGGAACCTTTTGTGGGCGCGCGAGCTGGCCTGTGACGGCCCCAAGCTGGAGGCCTGGCATCTGCCGCAGAGTGTCTCGACGGCCCCCGACGTGAAGCTCGGTGAGAGCTGGCCGATGGTGACGCTCGAGGAGCTCGAGCGCCGGCACATCAGCCACGTGCTCAATTCAGTCGGGGGCAAGAAGGAGCGCGCCGCGAAGGTGCTCGGCATCGACCGCGTCACGCTCTACCGGAAGCTGAAGAAGCCAGAAGCGCCCGACGACGCTGATCAGTAACAGCTCGAGAACTGCGGCTGGCTGTAGTTGCAGTGACAGTATGTGCCTGAGGAGCACGCGATGCCGCAGCCGCTGCAGTTGGAGCTGGTGCACAACAGCGTGCAGGTGCCGTTGCAGTCGATGACCTTGTCGCCGTTGTTGTCGTACGGGCCGCAATTGCACGTGCCGTTGGTGCAGCTCCAGTTGCCGGGGCCGCATGAATGGCCGCATGAACCGCAGTTGTTCACGTCGTTGTTCGTGTCGATGCACGACGAACCGCACACCGTGTACTCGCTGTAGCAAGTGCAGTGGCCGTTCTGGCACGTGAAGCCCGGGCCGCACGCGTGGCCGCACGAGCCGCAGTTCTGGTCGTCGTATTGCGTGTCGACGCACGACGAATTGCACACCGAGTCGCCTCCGGTGCACGCGCAGTGGCCGCTGGTGCAGAGGTTGGTGGCGCAGTCGCCATTCGCGGCGCAGGTGCCGCCAGGCGCGGCTTGCTGACAGAAACCTCCGAGGCAGTTGCCGGAGCAGCACGCTGACGGCGACGTGCACGCTTCGTACGCGTTCTTGCAGGCGCACCTGCCGTCACGACAGGCGGATTCGGCGCAGCAATCAGCGGCGCTGCCACACGGCTGATTCGCGCCCGCGCAGCCGCAGATGCCCGACGGGCAGCGGCCGGTGCAGCAGTTCGCGTTCTCGGTGCACAGCGCGCCCGCCGAATTGCACGGCGCGCAGAGGCCGCTCGCGCACACGCCGCTGCAGCACTGCTTGTTGTTCTGACAATTCCCCGCCGCAGCGGTGCACGCGCACGAGCCGTTGTTGCAAGTGCCCGCGCAGCATTGTTGTGAGGTGCAGCTCATGCCCTGCAGCGCGCAGAATGGAGCGCCTGTCCCTCCGCCTGTCGCGCTGCCTCCTCCGGTGAGACCGCCGCCTCCGCCCGCGCCGCCGCCGCTGACGAACAACGCGCAGGTGCCGGTCGAGGGCTGGCAGAACTGGCCGCCGCAGTCGGTGCATTCGGCGCCGTTGATGCCGCAGGCGTGGTCGCTGGCTCCCGCGCAGAGATCGTTCTGGCAGCAGCCGGTGCAGGTGTCGGGCCCGCACTTGCGGGTGGTGCAATCGGTCAGCAACAGCGCGAACAGCACCGCGGTGAGGGAGCGCATGGGCGCCGCGTAGCATGCGCACCTTCAGTCGCGACGGACGCGCGCGAAAACATGTTCGATGATTCGCGCACGTTTCACGGCGATTGAGCGATGCTGCGCGCATGAGTACCGGCGCTCGCTACCTGGCTCTCGCGAAGATCGCTGACGGTGGCACCGCCGAGATCTTCCTCGCGGAGCAGCAGGGCGCGGAGGGCTTCAAGCGCCTCGTGGTGCTCAAGCGCGTGCGGCCATCACCCGACGACAACGGCACGTTCCGCAAGATGCTGCTCGGTGAAGCGCGCCTGGCGATGATTCTGCGGCACCCGAATCTGGTCGAGGTGCTCGACATCGGTGAGTCACGCGGCGTGTCTTTTCTGGTGATGGAGCTGGTCGACGGGTGGCCGTTGGCGAAGCTCGCGCGGCGCGGCCGTGAAGCGGGGCTGCCGTTGCCGGTGAACGTGGTGCTCTTCATCGTGGCCGAGATCTGCCGCGGCATGGGCTACGCGCACGAGCGCACGAAAGATGGGCACCCGCTCCACATCGTTCATCGCGACATCTGCCCGAACAACGTGCTGGTTTCGGTGCACGGCGAGGTGAAGGTCACCGACTTCGGCATCGCGAAGGTCGGCGGCTCCTCGCTCGACACGCAGCAGGGCATGATCCGCGGCAAGCCGGCGTTCATGTCTCCGGAGCAGGTGCGCGGAGAGCAGCTCGACCTGCGCAGCGATCTCTTCTCGATCGGCACGGTGATGTACTCGTTGCTGACCGGCACGCACCCGTTCCCCGCGAAGGAGCCGCTGGAGCTGCTGCGGCATATCTCGTCGACCGACGCGCCCGCGCCCGAAGGCGTGCCCGCGGGCGTCGCAGCGGTGGTGCAGAAGGCGATGGCGAGAGATCGGAAGAACCGGTTTCAGTCGGCGCAGCAGATGCTCGAGGCGATCGAAGCGCAGGGCCCCGGGAGCCGGTCGGATCTCGAGCGTTGGTTGCGCGCGCTCGTCGCGAAGACCGGCGAGAAGTCGATCACCGAGGCGTACGCGCCGGCCCCGAAAGCCGACGAAGCAGAATGGATCTCGCTCTCCGACGAGCAGGCCGTCGTCGCGGACCAGACCTCGACTCAGCAGGCGGTGCCCGCGTTTGCGGCGCCCTCCGAGCCTCCGCCGGTGAACAACGTCGGCCGGGTCGTGGTGTTCATCGCCGCGACGACGCTCACCGCCGGGCTCGGGTTGTGGCTGCAGCAGCGCACGCCGCCCGTGCAGGTCGTCGATGCGGTCGTGCCCGTCGTGGTGACACCGGTCGAGGTTCCCGATGCTGGAGAGACCGCCACCGTCGAAGACGCGGGTGAGCTCGACGTCGAAGTCACCGGCGGCGCGATCGCGTTGACCGAGGAGCTCGACGCGGGCGTCGAAGAGGCCGTCGACGCGGGTTCGGCTCCGCAGCTCGCGGCGGGCACTTCACGCAGTGGCACGGAGACGCTGAAGCTCACCGCGAAACTCCTGCCGAATCAGAACGACTCGAAGATGCTCGCGGTCGCCGTCGCCAGTGAGCCCGCGGGCGTGGTGATTCGCGTCGACAAGAAGGCGCTCGGGCGCACGCCGGCGGTGCTGCGGTTCCGCGCGGGGTTCACGTACGACGTGTGGTTCGAGGCCGAAGGGCAGCCGCCGCTCCGTCAATGGTTGATGTTGACCGAGAAGAACGGCCACCCGCGCGTCACGCTGCGCGCGCCAGTTGAGTGAAGCGCTCCGCAGTCAACCAGGAAGAAAGAACCCCGACGGTGCTCGTTCCGTTGAGCGCGTGGGGAGATGGTCGGTTTTCGTGAGCCCTGAAAAGCGCAACCCGTGAGTTGCTCTTCTCCAGGACCAAAAGAGGTCCGACCGCGCGCTCTTCGCAGCCTGGAGAAGTTGTGCCGGTGGCCGAGGTGCACGCGCGCTATTCGGCACTGCGTGCGTGACGCCCGCGCCCGCACCCGGCGGGTCAGTGGCCGCGGCGATCGCGACGTTTGCTCTCGGGGCGCCCGCGCAGGTCGGCGGGCTGCTTGAGACGCTTCAGTTCGCGGCCCAGCTCCAGCCAGCTCTCGAAACGAATCGGGTCGAGCGTGCCGTCATCGAGCGCCGCCTTCACCGCGCACCCGGGCTCCGCGTCGTGGCGGCAGTCACTGAAGCGGCAGTTCTTGCCGAGCGCCTCGATGTCATCGAACGTCTTCGCGAGGCCCTCATCGGCGGCCCACAACTGCACTTCACGAACGCCGGGCGTATCGATGATGGCGCCGCCGTTGGGCAGCACGATGAGCTCACGCTTCGTGGTGGTGTGCCGGCCGCGGCCATCTTCGCGCGTGGTGCCGGTCTTCATCACCATCGCCCCGACCAGTTGATTCACCAGCGTCGACTTGCCGACCCCCGATGACCCCAGCAGCACCACGGTCTTGCCGAAACCGATGAGCCCCCGGAGCGGCTCCAGACCTTCACCTTCCAACGCGTTCACGACGTGAATCGGCGCGCCGCGCGTGAGGGCCTGCACGTCCTGCACCTGCTCCTCGAGGTCG
>JBEHYH010000571.1:0-3931 GCA_048498275.1 Myxococcota bacterium
GCGCAAGTACATCGCGTACAAGTACAACTTCGCGGTGCTGACGCACGAAATGGGTCACTCCATGGGCCTGCGCCACAACTTCGTCAGCTCGGCCGACCCCATCAACTACCGCCCGCAGTACTGGCAGCTCCGCACCAACGACGGCACCGCGCCGCTGTGCACGGGCGTCGACCCGACCGGTGCGTGCGTCGGTGGCCGCTGGCAGGACCCGATGAACGACACCGAGCACCAGAACCTGCTCCAGATGTTCATGCACTCCACCGTCATGGACTACCCGGGTGAGACCACGCAGGACTTCATGGGTCTCGGCGCGTACGACTTCGCCGCGGCGCGCATGTTCTACGCCGACGTCACCTCGGTGATCACCGACACCAACATGACGGCCGGCTCCGGCCTCGCGGTGGGCCTCATCTCGAAGCTCGACAACTTCGGCGGCATCACCGGCATCACCTACGAAGTCGGTCAGCCCGGCAACCCCGCGAACTCGACCACGCCGATCCACTACTCGGCGCTCCAGAAGAACTTCAAGGTCATCCGCGACTGCACGGAGATCGCCGACCCGACGATCTACAAGCCGGCGGTGTGGGACGAGTCGGTGCACGGCACGTGGCACCCGGTGCTCGACGGTCTCATCGTCAAGGCGGGCGCGAGCTACACGCACTGCCGTCAGATCCCCGTCGACTACCAGAACTGGCGCTCGCTGCGCCCGGCCAACGCCAACGAAGGCACGACGTCCGACGCGGTCAACGTGGTCGACGCGTACCAGCGCGTGCGTTTCCCCTACGGGTTCGCGAGCGACAACTGGGCCGACACCGGCAACCTCTCGGTGTTCCGCCACGACAACGGCGGCGACGCGTACGAACTGTTCGACTTCCTGATCACCACGCAGGAAATGAACCACATCTTCGACAACTACCGCCGCAACCGCCTCACGTTCTCGGTGCGCTCGGCGTCGAACCGCACCAAGGAGCGCTACAACGAGAAGATGCGTGACGCGGCCAAGGGCCTCGGTCTCTACGCGAACCTGTACCGCGACTTCGCGCAGAACAGCGGTTACGAGTTCGAGTCGCTCTGGGGCTACTTCCTGGGCTCCGAGTTCGCCGACAACTACCTGGCCGCCGGCCTCGCGTTCGACCACTTCGTGCGCCAGACCGCGCGCCCGGAAACCGGCCCGCACACGCTGGTCGATGGCGTGCTGCGTTCGAACTCGACGCTCGCGAACTACGACGGCAACGACGTCACCATTCCGAACGGCGCGTCGGGCTACTTCCGCAACGTCAACTTCGGTGGCCGCCTCATGGAGAACACGCTGTCGACCAGCAACGGTGACTACAACAGCGAGTACACGCTCAACGCGGGCAGCTACTACGACAAGGCCTGGGCGCCGATGATGATGGCGGAGTCGGAAGACAACTTCATCTCCGCGACGCTCCCTGACTTCGTCGACGCGCGCTACCGCTCGGTGTCGATGGCCGACGTCTTCCCCGACGGGTACCGCCGCTGGCTGGCGAACAACCTCACGGGCGACGACTTCATCAAGGGCCCGCGCGTCGCCGCGAACATCGCCGGTGCACCGCTGACCGACGCCGATGGGTACCCGGCGAACGGCCTCGCGTGGACCTCGTGGTGGAAGGCGACGCCCGAGTTCTGCTTCCCCAACGTCGACTCGCTGGTCTGCGCCACCGCGCCCGCCAACACCGTCGCCGTCGACCCGCAGCTCGGGTGGGAGTCGCAGAAGTTCCTGATCGCGATGACCCTCGAGTACCTCCCGGAGAACGCGAAGCAGAAGTGGCTGGAGCAGATGGGCATCTGGGAGCTCGGCGCCGACACCGACCCGGGCTTCGCCAACCGCATCGAGCTCCACATGCCGAACGGCCGCGTCTACATCGCGCGCACCTACGGCAAGGAAGTGCTCTTCGGGAAGACCGTGCAGAAGGGCATCGGCGCTCGCATGCTCGAGTACGCCAACGGCCTGCTGAAGGACGCGTACGTCGTCACCGACGGCACCGACGTCGACGGCGACGGCACGGCTGATTGGTATCTGCCCACGCTCTTCAACGGCCAGGCGCGCGTGAAGTACGACCCCAACATGGCGGCGATCGACAGCAGCGGCTTCGGCACCGACCTGCCGCACTGCAACGCGACCGACGCGACGGAGTGCCCGTGCAGCGCTAACCGCGCCTGCGTGACGCTCGACAACTACGGTGAGGTGCCCTTCTTCCTGCGTCAGGCGCTGAAGGACTACGGCCTCGCCGACCCGACGATGAAGGGCATCTACTAAGCCTTCACGGGTTCGAAGTTCTCAGCCCCTCCGGTGCCTCGCGCGCCGGAGGGGTTTTCTTTTGTGCGGCGCTCTTCAGCGCAGCGCGACGCGGATGACGCGGTCGAGAATGCCGTTCACCGCGTCGCGCTTGAGGCCGAGCGCTTCAGCCTGCGCGAGCAGCCGCGCACGCACTTCGTCTTCACGCTCCGGGTCGACCCGCGCGACGGAGTTCGCGCTCTTCCACGCCCAGATCTCCTCGACGAGCGCGGCCCGGCGGGCCAACACGGCGATCAACTCTGCATCGACTTCATCGAGCTGTGCCCGCAGCGACTCAAGACTCATGCGACAAGGTTCGCATGGTTCCGGCGGTGACGCCGAACTGCTCGTGCGCGGCGATGGCCTGCACGAGCTCCTGCGGCGTGGAGCGCCCTTCGACGAGCTTCACCCACGCGCGCAGCGCCGACGCGGTGACGGCCTCGTCTTCCCACACGAACTCGACGCGGAAGCGCTTCACCCCGGCGCGCAGCAACTTCGGCACCGCGCTCGCGGCGCTCTGCGCCTGCGCGTTGAAGACCGTGTTGCGGCAGCCGACGTCGACGACCACCGGGTGCTCCTTGCCTTCGCGATCACGGAGCGCGACCCTGGTCGTCTCACACGGCCGGCCACACGTGCGGAAGTCGCGGCCCCGCGAGAGCGCGTGCGCGTAGACGCAGTGCTCGGTGTGGAACGTCGCGATGTGGTGGTGCACGGTGACCGTGAGCCGCTCAGCGGGCACGTGTTTCAGCATCTCGAACAACTGGGCTTCGTCGAGGTCGTGCGCGGCGGTGATGGTGTCGCAGCCCAGCGCGAGCAGATGCCGCGCCGTCACGGAGTTGGTCACGTTGAGCGAGAAGTCGCCGTGCACCTGCGTGGCCGACGCTTCGCGCGAGAAGTGAACGAGCCCGCCCCAGTGGCGCACCAGGATGCCGTCGGGCGCGAGCTTCTCGAAGCGGCGATCGACTCCGTCTTCGCCGGGCTTCTGCACGCGCGTGGTGGCGATGACGACGCGCAGGCCCGCTTCGCGCGCGCGATTCACGGCCTTCTCGAGGCCGATGAGCTCCATCCAATCGAGCTCGACCTCCTTCAAGCCGGCGGCGATCACCGCCTCCAACTGCGCCGAGGTGCGCACCAGGGGAATGACGGCGGGGTTTTCCGGAGGTGTGAATGGGCGGCGGGCGCCGCGCCGCGCCGACTCACGCGAGATCAACTGCGCGCCATCGGTTGCGCTCACTTCATGCCGCGCGGCGGCGAGCATCTTCGCCTCGAGCTGCGGCACGAGCTCACGGCGCAGCGCCTTCAACGCGGAGACCGGCAGATGCAGCCCGCCCGGCAGCGCGTCGAGGTTCACTTCAACCAGACGGAACGGAGTTCCACCGAACGCGCCGAGCTTCTCCGAGACGAGCTCGATGCCGAGCCCCGCGTTCTTCGCGGTCGCGAGCGCTTCTTCACTCTCGAGCGCGACGGAGACGTTGCGACCCGAAACTCCGAGCGCAGTCGCAGAGACGTGCAGCTTCTCACTGAGCGCTCCCCGCAGCGTCAGACGCACCGGCACGCGACCGGAGACACCGCGAAGACCCTCTTCGACCGCCGACTTCGCTTCCGACGTCAGGCGCGGGTCGCTCGACAGGT
>JBEHYH010000572.1:0-3929 GCA_048498275.1 Myxococcota bacterium
GCTCCGCGAGCCCGCGCGCGACCGCGAGCTGCGCGGTCTTGGTGGTGCCGTACTGGATCATCTCCGAGGGAATCTGCAGGCCCGACTCGCTGGAGATGAAGATGATGCGCCCGGTTTTTCGCGCGAGCATCTTCGGGAAGTAGTGCCGCGAGAGGCGCACGCCGCTCATCACGTTGGTCTCGAAGAAGCGCTGCCAGTCGGCGTCTGAAATTTCGGCGAAGGCCTTGGGCTCGAAGATGCCCGCGTTGTTCACCAGCACGTCGACATCGGGCAGGGCGGCGATGATGCGCGCGCAACCTTCGGCGGTGCCGACGTCACCCGCGACCGCGTGCACGTTCGCGTTGCCGGTTTCCTTGCGGAGCTCTTCAGCGGCCTTCGCCGTGCGCTCGACGCTTCGCCCGTGCACCCAGACGTGCGCGCCTTCACGCGCGAACCGCGCCGCCGTCGCGCGGCCGATGCCGGCCGTTGAACCGGTGACGAGAACCCTCTTGTCCTTGAGTTGGAGATCCATGGCGGCGATGCGTAATGCCCGTCGATTCGCCGCGCCATCTCGGCGTCCAACAGGCTCAGTGGCGGCCGAAGCCCCACAGCAGCACGATGAACCCGACGTACCACCACAGCCCGGCCGCGAGGGGTAACGAGACCGGCAAGGCGAGCATGAGGGCACAGCGCTCATCTCTGGTCCGCGTCTCCGCGTAGAAGAACAGCGCCATGAGCGTCAGCACGAACGCGGCCGCGGCGCTGAAGATCGGGTAGCCGAGAGGCACGTGTCGCCCGAAGAACCGCTCCGCCAGCACCTGCGTGAGCAACGCCGCTGCGGGCGTGGGCAGAATGAAGAGCGCGACCGCCGTGACGACGGTGCCGAAGAACTGGCCGGTCGGCGAGGGCGCAGGCGGAGCTTCGTGCCCTGACGGTGCCACGTCGCGGGGCAGGTTCACCTCGCCGCAGGCGGTGCACACGCGGCGCGTGTTCTCGATGGTCAGCGCGAGAGGCAGACCACACAACCGGCAACGGCTCTGGCGTGGCGACACGCAGAGACGGTCGCGCGGCGGCCACGATCTGGACAGTTATTAATGGATAGACGATTGATAACTGCGGGTATGTCAGCTCTTCGCCTGCGACGACGCGTAGCTGCCGGGCGTCTCGCTCAAGCCCGCAGCGCGGAAGTCTTTCGCGCGGTCACCGTCGCCGGCGATCATCACGCTGGCCATCGCCTTCTCGGCCTGCGCGGCCCATTTCTCCGGGTGCGCCATGTCGAGCCCGGGGTTGGCAGCGACGAACGCCTTGAGACCTGCGTTGAGTCGATCCGAAACGGCTTTGGGGCCGCCGTGCACGCCAGCGTTCGCGACGAGCGCCGCGCCGTACGCCGAAGTGAAGATCTGCCGCGCGGTGAACTTGTAGTCCTTCCCGTCGACCTTCACGTGGCCGGGGCGATCGAGCCCGTCGTGATCGATCTTCTGCGACTTCGCGAGCGCCATCTGCGTGGCCTGCACGTCGGTGTCGGTGCCCGCGAGCGCGAAGGCCGTCGACAGCTTCGGGTCGCTCCGAACCAGTTCGACCGCCTCGGCGCCGGTGAGCACCTTTCCATCAGGCTGCGTCACCTGCAGTGAGCCCTTGCTGGTGTCGATGCCGTAGTCCTGGAAGAGCTTCTTGAAGGCTTCGGGGTGATCGGTCTTCACCTTGTCGAGCACTTCGACCATCGAGCCCCTGCCATCGTGACCACTGGTCCACTGGAGCATGCCCCACGTGATGCCGCCGCGATCGTTGCTCTCGGTCGTCGAGAACACGCCTTCCTTGCGGGAGATCTGCTTCATGATCATCTTGTCGGCCTCGCTGTAGTTGCTGGCGTCGACCGCCTTCTCGAGCCCTTCACGGCCACCGTCGGCGGCGTACGCGCTGAGGCCGGTCTTGCTCTCAGCCGCGTAGCTCTGCACGGAGTCGTAGAGCGTCACCTTCTTCCCATCGACCTTCACCTCGTACGCGTTGCGGTCGTAGTGCTGAATCGGCTGGTAGTCGGCGATCTCCTTCGCGAGGGCTTGCTTGCGAGTCGCGATGTCGGCCTTCGCTCCGTCGATTTCGCCTTGCAGCGTCTTCACCTTCGCGGCGTCGGGCGACTTCTTCTTGTTCTCGGCGGCGAGCGCAGTCTCGGCTTTCTCCTGTTTCGCGTGGAGCGACCTCACCTGCGGGTCGCGCTTCTGAATGTCGGGGAGCTCCTTCGTCAGGTACGCCTTGAATCTGGTGCTCGACGCGTCGACCGCCTTCTTCGCGGTGTCGATGTCTTTGGTCGCCTTGTCGACGGCCTTGTTCGCTTTCTCGAGGTGCGCGTTCGCGGTCTTGAGCTTCGCGGGGTCGGTGCCCGCGGCCTTCACTTCGGCTTCAGCGGTGGTCTTCGACTTGTTGGCGGTCTCGAGGTGCGAGCTCGCCCTGGTGAACGAGTTCGCTGCGTCACGCATCTCTTTCCAGTCGAGATACTTGGCCGACTTCGTGCCGCCGTTCGCGGGGATCCACTTGTTGAACTCCCACGGCGTCGGGCCGTACTCGTGCGAGACCTTCGAGGTCACCGCCGCTTCGGCGATCTTCGGCGCGGGACCTCCCGATTGCGTCGTCGCCGCGGCTGCCGTTGCTTGCGTGGCTTTGGGTGCAGCGACGCCACCAGCGGCTGCGGTCTTCGGCCCTGCAGCAGGCGCCGCGGTCGGTGCGGGCTGCGCGAGTTTTTTGCCGATGGCGGCGATCACCTGCCCGGCCCCCGCGCGCAGCTTCGCGACCTCCGCCTCGAGGTCCGACGCGGGCTTCGGCGCGTCAGGCGTCTTGCGCGCCACCGCCGGCCGCGAATGCGTGCGGCCCAGCGAGACCATCTTCTTCTTGCCCGCGTCGAAACCAGAACCAGCCGACGCATCAGCAGGCGTCTTCGCGCTCGCGGGCAACGGCGTGCCGACCTTGTTCGACGTGATGCCGCTCGCCCTGGCGTTCGGGTTGTGGAGCACCTTCACACCCGACCAGTAGCCCGTCACCTTGTTCTCGCTGATGACCTGCGCGCCGCCTTTGACGGGGTTGTTCGAGCCGATCATCGTCAGCGTGCCCTTCGCATCGTGGCCGGTGGCGAGCTCGACGTGCGCGTCTTTGTGGTCGTGCTGGAGCACCACGACATCACCGGGCTGCGCATCTTTGGGATCGACCTCGACCCAGCCCTGCTTCTTGAGATTGTTCGCGAGGACGGTGACGTGCGGGTGCGCCGCCGATTCGGGGATCTGCCCAGCGGTCACCAGCACCGCCGAGACGAAGTTCGCGCAGTTGGTGATGTCGGGCGTGTCGTCGCGCATCACCTTGCCGATAGGCGTGTCGTTCGCGAGCTTGAGGTCGTGCGCCTTCTGGCCGGCCACTGACTTCGCCAACTCGACGGCCTGTTGACCGGGGCTCAGCTTCTGCGCGAGCGCTCCCATGGCCTGCGACAACGTGCTGGTGATGACCGACGGCATGTTGAAGACGTTCATGCGCGCAACACTGCCACAGCGAACGAGCGTCTCAGCCGCGTGTCCTTGAATTGACTACGCGGTCGGCACGGTGCCGCCGTCGATGACGTACTCGGTGCCGGTGATGGCCGCTGCGCGTGGTGACGCGATGAAGGCGATGAGGTCTGCGACTTCGCGCGGCTTCGCGGGTCTCCCGAGGGGAATGCCGCCCAGCGCCTGCATGATGAGTTGCTTGCCGCCCTCGTAGTCGGTGCCCGCGCCTGCAGCGATGCGATGCGCGAGGTCGGCTGCCGCTTCGGTCTCCACCCAACCGGGAGACACGCGAACCACACGAACTCCCTTCGGGCTGATCTCCTTCGACAATGACTTGCTGTACGTCGAGAGCGCCGCCTTCGCGCCGAAGGCGAAAACCCGCTGTTCGATTTCGGGCCCGAGGCCGATTTCAAGGACTCGTCGATG
>JBEHYH010000573.1:0-3925 GCA_048498275.1 Myxococcota bacterium
GGCATGCTATCTCGACGCTTCACCCGCGCGCGCACGGAGCACGTCGTCGACGAAGCCGTCACCCCAGGTGCCCGAGGCCTTCACCAGCGACGCGACCGAGTTGCCGGTGCCCAGCTTGAGCACGCCGAAGCGCGGCGCGGGCGTCGGGTGGTACTGCCGGCGCTGCGCGACCTGATTGAGGATCTCGTTCACGAAGCAGGTGATGGTGCCGTCACCGCCTCCGAGGAAGACCGTCGAGTAGCCGCGATCGACCACCTGCGTGGCGATGCGGCGGGCGTCGAGCTCAGACCGAGACAGGTAGAGATCGCCTTCAGGCAGCACGTGCGAGAGCGCACGCACCACGCGCTTGCTGACCTTGCGCGCGTTGGCGTTCAGCAAGACGGCGACACGGTGATCGGCCTCACCATGCGGAGCAACTGAATCGGGTCGAAGAGGTTGAGCCCACATGACGGTGCGGTGACACAGCACAGAGTGAGCCAATTGACCCGGCGCGTTAAGAGCGCGTTTTTACTCGCGTAAACACTTGAACCCACATGACTATCGCCACTCCCGGGTGGCACTTGCCTGCGTAAGAACCTTCGCAGTTGAAGGGTTTGGCAGTGGGTTGACGTGCGAATGTCGGTGGTTACGTTGCCTTCGCGTTGGCGGCGGTACATTCCGTCAATAATTTCAAAGTCTTAAGGAGACACACATCATGGGTAAAATCATCGGTATCGACCTCGGCACCACCAACTCTGTCGTGGCCATCATGGAAGGCCGCGAGCCGAAGGTGATCGTCAACGAGGAAGGCAGCCGCATCACCCCGTCGGTCGTGGCGTACACGAAGGACGGCGAGCGGCTCGTGGGCCAGGTCGCGAAGCGTCAGGCCATCACCAACCCGGAGCGCACCGTCTATTCGGTGAAGCGCTTCATGGGCCGCCGCGCGAGCGAGACGGCCGAAGAAGCGAAGCTGGTGCCGTACAAGGTCGTTTCGGGCCCCAATCAAGACGCGCGCGTCGAAATCGACGGCAAGCAGCTCTCGCCGCCGGAAATCTCGGCGCAGGTGCTGCTCAAGCTCAAGCGCGCCGCCGAGAACTACCTCGGCGAGAAGGTGACCGACGCGGTCATCACCGTGCCGGCGTACTTCAACGACGCCCAGCGCCAGGCCACCAAGGACGCGGGCGAGATCGCCGGCCTCAACGTGCGCCGCATCGTCAACGAGCCCACGGCCGCCGCGCTCGCGTACGGCCTCGACAAGAAGCACAGCCAGAAGGTCGCCATCTACGACTTCGGCGGCGGCACGTTCGACATCTCGATCCTCGACATGGGCGACGGCGCGGTCGAGGTGCTGGCCACCAACGGCGACACGCATCTTGGCGGTGACAACATCGACCAGCGCGTCATGGAATGGTTGATCGCCGAGTTCAAGAAGGAGACGGGCCTCGACGTCAGCAAGGACAAGATGGTCATTCAGCGGCTGAAGGAAGCCGCTGAGAAGGCGAAGATCGAGCTCTCGTCGGCGAACGAGACGGAGATCAACCTGCCCTTCCTCACCGCTGACGCGACGGGCCCCAAGCACCTCAACGTCAAGCTCTCGCGCGCCAAGCTGGAGACGATGGTCGACGACCTCATCGAGCGCTCGCTGGAGCCGGCCCGCAAGTGCCTGAAGGACTCGGGTCTGCAGGCCTCGCAGATCGACGAAGTGGTGCTGGTCGGTGGTTCGACCCGCATGCCCAAGGTGCAGGAGGCCGTGAAGAAGCTGTTCGGCAAGGAGCCGAACCGCACGGTGAACCCCGACGAAGTCGTGGCGGTCGGCGCTGCCGTTCAGGGCGCGGTCCTCTCCGGTGACGTGAAGGACATCCTGCTCCTCGACGTGACCCCGCTGTCGCTGGGCATCGAGACCATGGGCGGCGTGATGACCAAGCTCATCGAGCGCAACACCACGATCCCCACGCGCAAGCAGGAGACCTTCTCCACCGCGGCCGATGGTCAGACGCAGGTCGAGATCCACGTGGTCCAGGGTGAGCGCGAGATGGCGGGCGACAACCGCAGCCTCGGCCGCTTCCACCTGACGGGTCTGCCTCCCGCGCCGCGCGGCGTGCCGCAGATCGAAGTGACCTTCGACATCGACGCCAACGGCATCTTGAAGGTCGCCGCGAAAGACAAGGCGACGGGGAAAGAGGCGAACGTCACCATCACCCACAGCTCGGGGCTCGCGAAGGAAGACGTCGAGAAGATGGTGAAGGACGCCTCGGCCAACGAAGCGGCCGACAAGGAGCGCCGCGCGCTGGTCGACGCCAAGAATCAGGCGGAGAACCTCGCGTACCAGCTCGAGAAGCTGGTGAAGGACAACGGCGACAAGCTCTCGGCTGACAACAAGACGAAGCTCGAAGAGGCCGCGAAGACGCTCCACACGGTGCGCGAAGGCAGCGACAAGGCCGCCATCGAGGCCGCGGTGAAGGCCGCGCAGGAGGTCTCGTACAAGGCCGCCGAGGAGCTCTACAAAGCGGGCGCTCCGGCCGGTGGTGCGCCGGGTGCCGAGGCGGGCGCGGCGGCGGGTGGCGCGACGCCGGGCTCGCAGGCGAAGAAAGACGACGTGGTCGATGCGGAGTTCCGCTCGAACTGAGGTCGAATCGACGTGAAGTACCCGGGCCGGCTCCTCATCGGGAGCTGGCCCGTTTCATTTTGGAGGGTTCATCTACGGTCTGGCTTCTGCGAGGAGCTTCTTCACCATCGGCGCCGCCGCGTCATCGGGCGCCAATTCGAGGAAGCGCCGGTAGTAGCGGATCGCCTTCTGCCGAAATACTTCGCTCTGATCTCGGCCTGCCAATGCGGCGAAGGTGCTGCCTGCGATTTTGTAACAAGGCGCGTACGTCGGAGTGGCCTCGATGCACTTCTCCGCCAGCGCCGCGGCTTGTTCGTACCGCGCCGCTTTTCGCTCCGCGACGGCGTCGTCGTAGAGCTGGTGCGCCTTCTCGGGGCGGTCTTGCGCGAGCAGCAACCCGACCAACACCATCAACGTGTTCATGTGGACTCCAGGTGAACCCCTACGGACACTTCAAGCCGGCCTGACCATTCGCCAGCGCGCGCGTGCACGCGGCCGTCACCGTGACGTTGTCGTTGAGCTCCTTCGCCAACTGCGCGGTGCGGAGGTGCAGTTGAACGTTGCCCTTCTGCTCGCCCTCTTCACTCAACGAGCGCAGCAACGAGAGCGCGTCTTTCTTGCGGCCGAGGCTCACGAGCAGCTCCGCGAGGTCGGTGGTCTCGCGCTCTTCTTCACCCGTCGCCGAGGCGATGGCGCGATCGAGCTCCGCCATGACGCAGGCGTCGTCTTTCTTCGCCTGACACAGCCGTGCGAGCGCCACATGCACCACGCCGCGATCTTTCACCGCGAGCGACTTCTTGAACGCGGTCAGCGCTTCCTCCGGGTGGCCCAGCCGCGCCTCGAGGTGCCCGACGAGCTCCCAGTACGCGGGGTCCTTGCCGTCGAGCTGCGCGGCGCTGATGTACGCGCTCACCGCTTCGGGGAGCCGATTCGCGGTGACGTAGCGATCGCCCATCTCGTTGAAGACCGTCGCGCTCTTCGTGCCCTGCTTGACGGCGTCCTCGAGCAAGGGGAGCACCTCCGCGTCACGCCCCGCTTTCGGGAGCTCGCCCACCAGCCGCAACACGAGCTCGGTCTTGGCGATGTCGGGCGCGAAGTTCACCGCCTTGCGCAGGTTCTCGATGGCGCCCTTCTGATCACCTTCTTCGAGCTGCAGATCAGCCAGCGACTCGATGGCGCTGTAGTCGCGCGGGTTGGCAGCGAGCGCCTTGTCGAGCGCGTCACGGGCCTTCTTCTTGTCGCGCTTGAGCGAGTACAGGTAGCCGAGCCGGCTCCACGTCGCGCCGCGCTTCGGGTCGGCCTTCGCCGCGGCTTCGAACTAGGCGGTGGCGGCGTCGATCT
>JBEHYH010000574.1:0-3894 GCA_048498275.1 Myxococcota bacterium
TATGCATTTCCTTTAGACGGTTGATAATACATGAGACGGCAACCTCATCGCGCTCAACAACAAAGAGCACCGCACGCTCGCCGACCTGATGGCGAAGTCGATGGTGGTCGAGGGCGCGGCGCGGCCTCCGCCGACCGACCCCGATGATCTGCTCGAGTACAAACTCGCGCGGCGCTCGACGCTGGTGAAGGTGATCATCGCCGAGGTGATTCTGCTGGGCTCCATCGCGGGGCTGCCGTGGTTGCTGACGCGCAAGACCGGAGCGGGCGAGGAAACCTACGACCGCGTCGCGCGCATCCGCATCAAGTCGCTGGAGGCGGAGTACTCGGCGAAGCCGAACAGCGAGAAGATCTTCAACGACCTCGCGCGCGAGTACCGCATGGCCGGCCGCGAAGAAGACCTTCAGCGGCTGATGAACGAACGCGACGCGCGCCTGCTGAAGCGGGAAACCGAGCGCGAGAAGAGCCTCCGCGAGATGTTCGCAAGGGAGAAGACGCGCGAGACCGCGGGCGCGCTCATCGAGCTGCTCGAGACGCAGGAGCGCGATGACGAAGCGGTCGACGTGTACCGCGAGTGGCTCGGTGAGAAGCCCGAGCCGAGCGCCGTCGCCGGGTTCAGCAACTGGCTGCTCGCGAGAGATCGTAACGAAGAAGCCCGCGTCGAAGCGGAGCGCGCGATTCAGATGGATCCACTCGTCGCGTACGGGCACTCGTTTCTCGGCATCGCGTTGTGGCGGCTCGAGAAGCTGCCCGAAGCGCGTGAGGAGCTGATGCTCGCGTTGATGGATGACCCTGAAGATGACGAAGCGAGCGACGCGCTCTCATCGGTGAAGGCGGAGATCGGTCCACTCGATGCGACAAAGACGAAGGCGCTCGAGAAGCGCTTCAAGACGTGGACGCGCGACGCGGGTCGGTAGGTCGAAGAGAAGCAGAAGGGAGAACCCGTCTCCCGCACGCGGGAGAGGGGCTGCAGAATCAGAGCGCTGCGACGGCTGGCAGCACCTGCTCACCGCACAACGACATCGCGTCGATCTTCTTGAGCGCCGGGTGCACCCAGCGCGAACGCGTGGTGGTGAACGTCTGATCACCCACGCGAAGCTCCGCGTGAACACCCTCGGGCAACGCCGCCGCGAAGCCGACGAAATCACCGCCCTCCTGGTCCATCGTCCATTCCGCGAAACGAACGCGATGCCCTGCTGCATCGACCACGAGCGGAAGCGTGCCAATCGCGACGGGCGTGCACGTTTCGACACGCACCGGGCTCGCCTGTGTCTCCACGCGCGGCGCCACAGCCACGGGTTCCAGCCACAACACACCCAGCATCACGAGCGCGTTTCGCATGCGCGATTGCAGAGCATTCCCCGGGCCAACGCGGCGCCGACGTGGAAGCGCACACTTGCGTGCAAAACGACGCGCAAATGGTGCGGCCGTGCACCAGCGCATTGGTTCATCGATGTTCCATGCGTCGGTGTCGGGTAGGGTCGGCGCACGTGATCGCGCTCCGCAACATCAGCAAGCGCTTCGGAGGCTGCACGGCTCTCGACGACGTTTCGCTGGAGCTGAAGCCCGGAGAACGCCTCGCGCTGGTCGGAGAGAACGGCGCGGGCAAGTCGTCGCTGATGAACGTGCTCTACGGGCTGTACCACCCCGATGCGGGCGACGTTTCTTTTGATGGGGTCTCCATCAAATTGAAGAGCCCGGCTGATGCGCTCGCGCGCGGCGTCGGCATGGTGCACCAGCACTTCACGCTCGTACCTGCGCTCACCGTTGCGGAGAATGTGGTGCTCGGGCACGAACCGCGCCGCTTCGGCTTCATCGATTCGGAACGTGCACGGCGTGAAGTCGAAGCGACGTGCGCGAAGTTCGGCTTTCAACTCGACGCGACCGCGCGCGTGAAGGACCTGAGCGTCGGCAGCCAGCAGAAGGTGGAGATCGTCAAGGCGCTCCATCGCGGCGTGTCGACGTTGATTCTCGACGAGCCGACGGCGGTGCTGACGCCGGCCGAAGCAGATGAGCTCTTCGCGGTGACGCGGCGCCTGAGCGACGAAGGCCTCGCGGTGGTGTTGATCAGCCACAAGTTGAAGGAGGTGCTGACGTTCTCGACGCGCATCGCGGTCATGCGGCGTGGAAAGAAGGTCGCCGAGGCCGCGCCCTCAGAAACGAGCGCTACACAGCTCGCGGAGTTGATGGTCGGGAAGAACCTCGAACCGGCGAAAGCGTTGGCGACGTCTATGCCCGGTGCGTCCATCGCACGGCTCGAGAAGTTGAGCGCCGAGGGTCTGCGTGACGTTTCACTCGTGGCGCGCGCCGGAGAAATCGTCGGCATCGCGGGCGTCGATGGAAACGGTCAACGCGAGCTCGCGGAGGTGCTGACCGGCTTGCGTGAATGGAAGTCGGGCGAGCTGCTGATCACTGAAACGAAGGTGAACGCGTGGAACCCGCGCATCGCGCGTGAACACGGCGTCGCGCACGTGCCGGAAGATCGCCTGCATCGCGCGATCGTCTCCGACATGAGCGTCGAGGAGAACGCGTCGCTCGGCCGTCAGCGTTCGCCTCCGTTCGCGAAGGGCGCGCTCGTCGATTTCGACGGGCGGCACACACACACGATGGCGCTGCTCGAAGCCAATGACGTGCGGCCGCGTGAGCCCTCCACGCGCGTCGGCGGGTTGTCGGGCGGCAATCAGCAGAAGCTCGTGGTCGGTCGCGAACTTTCGGGCGAACCGAAGCTGCTCGTGGTCGTGCAGCCGACGCGCGGGCTCGATCTCGCCGCCGTCGCCGCGGTGCGCGAGAAGCTGCGTGAACAACGCGCGCGCGGGTGCGCGGTGGTGCTGGTGTCGTTGGATCTCGATGAAGTGCTCGAGCTGAGTGACCGCGTCGTCGTGCTCTACGGCGGCCGCGTCACCGGTGAATTCACGCGCGACGGGTTCGACGAGCGCGTCATCGGTCAGCGCATGCTGGGAGTGATGCTTGCGTAAGGCGCTCCCCAGCATTCTCTCGGTCGCGAGCGCGATTCTGGTGTGCTTCATCGCCGCCGGCCTCACGCGCGGGTTCAGCACGGCCTTCGAAGCGTTCGGCTCGATGTTGT
This sequence comes from Myxococcota bacterium, assembly GCA_048498275.1. Taxonomy (GTDB): domain Bacteria; phylum Myxococcota; class Myxococcia; order Myxococcales; family Myxococcaceae; genus Archangium_A. The sequence goes on from JBEHYH010000574.1 coordinate 3,085, forward strand.
GGGGCGCCATCGGCGACTGGCCGCGCTTCTTCGAGACCGGCAACTCCGCGACGGTGCTTCGCCCGCTCGGTGAATCGGCGACCAAGGCCGCGATTCTCACGTTCACCGGGCTGTCGGTGACGGTCGCCTTCCGCGTCGGGCTCTTCAACATCGGCGCGCAGGGTCAATTGATGGTCGGCGCCATCGCCGCGGCGGTCGTCGGCGCGAAGTTGGATCTGCCCGCACCGTTGCACGTGACGCTCTCGATGCTCGCGGCAGCAGTCGCCGGTGCGCTCTGGGCGCTCGGCCCCGCGCTGCTCAAGCTCAAGCGCGGCGTGCACGAGGTCATCTCGACCATCATGTTGAACTGGATCGCGGTGAGCCTCGTGGAGAACTGGCTCGTGGTCGGCCCCTTGCGCGCGCAATCGAGCGGCGGCAATTCGGTGTCGGGCACCGATGAGATTCTCGAGAGCGCGATGTTGCCGCGGCTGCTCGGCGACGCGTCGCGGCTGCACCTCGGCTTCGTGCTCGCCGTGTTCGCCGCGTTCGCGACGTGGTTCTTCCTCACGCGATTCGTGCGCGGGTTCGAATGGCGCGCCATCGGTCTCGCGCCAGAAGCGGCGCGCGCGTCGGGCATCGAGGTCGAGCGCGGGTTGCTCAACGCGATGTTGCTCGCGGGCGCCTTCGCCGGGCTCGGCGGCGCGACGCTCATCCTCGGCACGGAGTTCAAGTACCCGGGCACGCTCGGCGCGCCGTGGGGCTTCGACGGCATCGCCATGGCGCTCATCGGGCAAGGCCACCCACTCGGAGTGATGGTGACCTCGATGCTCT
>JBEHYH010000575.1:0-3852 GCA_048498275.1 Myxococcota bacterium
ACAGTTCACGGTCACTCAGCTTCTTCTTCGGCGCCCCACGCGAAACCGCGGAGGTACCACCGACCGGCGTCGCATCGGCGTCGGTCACCTTGTCGGCGGCGGGCGTGCCGGCGGCTTCGGTCTTCGCCTCGTGGCGCTCCGAACGCTCACGGCGCGGGCGCTCTTCACGCGGCGCGCGCTCACGACGGCCCCGCTTCTCTTCACGGGGCGGGCGCGCCTCGACGCGCGGCTGCGGCGCCGGCTCTTCGGCCATCGTGCCGTCGGCCTGCGCCTTGTCCATACGGCGGTGCGTGAAGAAGTACCGCAGCATGAACGCGATGAGCTCATCGGCGTCGCCGCGCTTCTTGAGGTCGCTCGCGAGCGAGAGGAAGCCTTCGTAGATCGAGCCGGCAGCCGCTTCCTTCAGCTCGCCCACATGACGATCGGTCCACATCTTCGAGGCTTCTTCAGCGGTGGGCATGGGCTTCCGTTCGAATTTGACGTTGTACTTCTTCTCCAGCGTCGTGAGCGTGGCGAGCTCGCGGCCTGAAGTGAGGTTGATGGCGGTGCCGCTCTTGCCGATGCGGCCGGTGCGGCCCACGCGGTGGAGGTACACGGCCGGGTCTTCGGGCAGCGAATAGTTGATGACGTGCCCGAGGTCGGAGATGTCGATGCCGCGCGCCGCGATGTCGGTGGCGACCATGAAGGCGAGCTCGCCGCGCTTCACCCGCGCCATCACGCGCTCGCGCTCCTTCTGCGCGAGGTCACCGTTGAGGAGCTGCGCGTCGAAGCCATTGCGATTCAGCACGGCGGTCACCAGCTCGGTGTCGTCGCGAGTGTTGCAGAAGATGATGGCGTTCTCGGGGTTCTCCATCTCCAGCACGTAGAGGAGATTGCGCGGCTTGGGGTACGCGTCGCTCAACTCGTAGCGGATGTGGTGGATGTGATCGACCGTGAACACGTCGCCCGAGAGCAGCAGCGTCTCGGCGTCGGTCGTGTAGCGCGAGATGAGCCGGCGGATGTCGTCGGGCACCGTCGCCGAGAAGAGCAGCACCTGCTTCTTCTTCGGCAAGAAGTCGAGGATGCGGGTCACCTCTTCGTAGAAGCCCTGGTTCAGCATCTCGTCGGCTTCATCGAGGACCACGTGCACGCACTGGTCGAGCTTCATGTTGCCGCGGCGGATGTGGTCGTGAATGCGGCCGGGCGTGCCGATGACGATGGCCGCGCCGCGCTTCAACGCGTCTTCCTGCTGGCCCATCGACGAGCCGCCGTAGATGCAGATGAGCTCGATGCCGCGGTACTTCGCGAGCAGCTCGAATTCCTGCGCGACCTGAATCGCGAGCTCGCGCGTGGGGCACATCACCAGCGCGTGCACGCCCTTCGCCCCGACGGGGATCTGGTCGATGATCGGCATGCCGAACGCGGCGGTCTTGCCCGTGCCCGTCTTGCTGCGAACGATGAGGTCCTTGCCCGCGCGCGCGGGGCCGAAGGCCTTGGCCTGCACCGGAGTCGGGTGCGTGTACCCGCGCTCGCCGATGGCTCTTCTCAATTCAGGCGACAACCCCAGGTCGTCGAAGCTGACTTCCGCCTTGTATTCCACGGGCCGGTCATCGGTGCCGGTGGGCAGCGGATTATTCGTCTCTGTCATTTCAGTCGTCGCGTGTACCCGCCGCGGTCAGGTGCCGCAATGAATCAAATGCCAACCTTCTGGGGTGGGCGTGCGTCGGGCCGTGCGCGCGTTATTCAAGCGGGGTATGGGAGGGCACATGGCCGCGCGGAAGAAGACCCAGCCCGAGGAGGTCGTCGATGCGGAGTTCGTCGAAGCTCCGGCGGCGGCGGAGCCCCCCAGACCGAAGAAGCCGCGCAAGGCGAAGGCGGTGAAGGCGGAGGTCGTCGAAGCGAAGGCGGCCGACGAAGAAGCCGAGACCGACGACGGCGAAGAGAAGGAAAAAGCCGTCGATGAGATCGAGCCCGAGGTCGCGGAGCTCGAGGACGTCAGCCCTGAAATCGAAGTGAAGCCCTCGCGCAGCACCGGGCTTTCGAGGTCAGACCCGCTGTCGGCGTACATGGCCGAGGTGACGAAGCACCCGCTGCTCTCGCGAGAAGAAGAGGTCGCGCTCGCCAAGCGCTACCGCGACACCGGCGACGTGAAGGCGGCCTACAAGCTCGTCGCCTCGAACCTGCGCCTGGTGGTGAAGCTCGCGCACGAGTACCACCGCAACCCGCTCTCGCTGCTCGACCTGGTGCAGGAGGGCAACATCGGCCTCATGCAGGCGGTGAAGAAGTTCGACCCCGAGCGCGGCGTGAAGCTGTCGAGCTACGCCGCGTGGTGGATCCGCGCGTACATCCTCCGGTACATCATGGACAACTGGAAGATGGTGAAGCTGGGCACGACGGAGGCCCAGCGGAAGCTGTTCTTCAAGTTGCGGCAGGAGCAGGAGCGGCTGCTCAAGCAGGGCATCGAGGTGACGCCCAAGCTGCTGGCAGACAGGCTCAACGTCTCGGAGCAGGACGTGGTGGAGATGGATCAGCGCCTCGGCAATGACGAGGTCAGCATCGACGCGCCGATCCCCGGGAGTGAAGACGACAAGTCGTCGCGCGCTGACCGGTTGCTGCCGTCGGCCGCGCAGGGCGCCGATGTGACGCTCGGCAACTCGGAGCTGCGCGAGATGTTCCGCGGGAAGCTCGACAAGTTCGCCGAGGGGTTGAACGAGAAGGAGAAGTACATCTTCGAGAAGCGCCTGACCGCCGACGAGCCGATGACGCTGCAGGACATCGGCGCGCACTACGGCGTGTCACGTGAACGCGCGCGTCAGCTCGAGGCGGCGTTGTTGGAGCGCATGAAGAAATACATGCGCGAAGAGATCCCCGACTTCGATCTCGTGGCCGAAGCCGAGCGCGAATGACGGCGGCAAGGCCTCACATCGAGTTCTTGAACTTGAACATGCGCTGACGGTGCGTGCTCCCGTCGAGCAACTGAAATAAGAACCCGCGGAACACCATCACCACGTGCAGCAGCGCTCCGGCGATGACGAGGAGCGCGACCACGCCGCCGGGAAAATTGATCAACAACCCCCGGGTCCACACGAACCAGACGCCGGCGATGATCAACCCGTTCGGAACGAACCACTCGATCCAGTTCTCCTGGAGGAAACCGAAGCTGCGCTGAATGGTCTCGATGCCGTTGCCGGAGCCCTTCAAGTAGATCGTCTCGGGCGCGGCGTTGAGCGCGATGAGCTCCATCAAGGGCACGATGATCAACAGCGCGCGGCCCTGCGGGTTGCTCTTGGTCGCGATGTCGAGGCCGAGGCTGATCAGCCAGAGCACGAATGAAAAATTGAGCCAGTTCCAGAAATACGCGGTGAGGCTGGTGCGCACTTCGGTCACCCGCGCGGTGTTGCCGGTGACCAGCATCGCGAGGAAGTACGAATACGCGCTCGAGAGCGCGGCCTCGACGAACGCCATCACGAAGCCGCCCGCGTAGCCGAGCGGCGAGACGAGCATCATCGCGAAGTACATCGCGATCATCAGCGCGATGGGGAGCAGCAACGTCCACGGGCTGCGGCCGATGGCGCTCAACGCATCGACGAAGGCGCGCGCATAGAGGCGCGCGTAGACCACGAGAAACATCACTCTTTCCTCAACTCGTTCAGGAGCGCGCCGGTCTGCTCGGTGAGCTCCGCGGTGCTCGACAGCAGCGTGTCGAGCTCGGCGAACACCGCGTCGACCTCTTCGCGTTTGCGGGGCGCGGGCACGTCGCCCTGATTGCCGAGGCGGTTGATCAACATCATCGCGCGCAGCAGGTGCTCGTGCGCCGTGAGCAGATCGCGGCCGCTGCGCGTGCCGTCCCTGGTGAAGAGAAAGCCGGTGCTG
>JBEHYH010000576.1:0-3835 GCA_048498275.1 Myxococcota bacterium
TCACGCGGCGCGTGGGCTCCTGCGTCTTCGCCGCGTTCTCCTCGAGCGATTCGAAGAACTCGTCGAGGTACGGCTTCAGCTCGCCCCAGAGAAACCGCAGGCCCGCGTCGGCCCCGATGAGGTCATTCGCGAGCTGCACGTCATGGTACGCGTCGGAGAGCAGCCGCACGCGCTTCGAGAATTCCTGCCGGCTGACGTCATCGCCCGAGCGCGCCAGCTCGAGGTGATACAGACAGCGCGCGAACTCCACGTTGCGTTGACCCTGCGGCTCGAGCGCGTCGATGGCCGCGTGCAGCTCCTTCGGGTTGCCGCGCAGCTTCCAGCAGAGCGCGAGGGAGAGCTCGAAGCGCCTGCGTTCGAACTGCACCAGCATCGGGGCGAGCGAGATCCACAAACGCTCGAGCACCGGGTTGCGATTGGCGATCTCGTCGCCGGAGCCGTCGCGCCAGTACGTCATCAGCGCGGTCGCGCAGGTCGTGAGGTTGGAGCGGCTGTCGAGGTCGCCGCGGCGCGCGAGCTCGATGTCGAAGAGCGCGGCGGCGAACTGCGCTTCGCTGCCGGCGAAACCACGGAGCCGTTCGACTTCGCTGCGGGCGCGGGTCAGGTCGTTGAGCGACTCAGCACAGCGCGCGAGTTGCTGACGGACGGCGTCGGACTCCACAGGTCCGATGACTCTGCCCGTGAGTCGGTGCGATCGCTACTTGTGCGTGAAGCCTTTCCCCGCGGGAGCGCCTCGTGAAGCCGGGCGGTGGCCGATGCCGCGACACCGGGGTCACAACGACTCGATGAACCTGATCAGCGCCGCACGCTCACCCGGCGACAGCGCGAGATATCTGCGCGTGGAGTTCGCGGCCTCGCCTCCGTGCCAGCGAATCGCCTCATCGAGCGTTCGCGCGCGGCCGTCGTGCAGGTAGCCGACACGACCGCTCACCGTCTGCACCGACAACGACAGCGCCCACAGCGGCGGCGTTCTCCATTCATTCTCATTCGCGGCGCCTTCCGGCCGGCCATCAGCGAGGCCCGCGCCCATGTCGTGCAGGAGCAGATCGCTGTACGGCCAGAGCGTCTGATCAGCGAGCTCCACAGGCTGCGCGCTCGCGCTCGTCTGCAGCGACGGCCGATGGCAGCGCTGACATTCCGCGTCGTAGAACGCCTGTTTGCCTTCGAGCACCTCTGGCGTCCCCGCGTCGACGCGCGCCGGCACGCCGAGCAGACGCGTGAAGAACACGAGGTCGTCGAACACGCTCTGCGGCACCTCGGGTTCGCCACCGTTCATCGCCGCGAGACACGCGTCTTGCCCTTCGACACAGGGCCCGGCCGGGTGCAGCGGAGTCGTCAGGCCCATGTCTTCGAGCAGCGCTCCCGCGGCTTGATCAGCGATCGCGTGATGGAGCGCCTTCCACCCGAAGCGGCCGACTTCACCGTTCGGCAGAAGCGCGAGCCGCCCGGTGATGCCGTCGCCGTTTTCGTCGTGCTCATCGGCCCACGCCGCGAGCGCTTCGTCAGGCACCGCTTCGAGCAGACCGAGCCCCGCGAGCGCGGGCGAGATGCGCAGCGATGTCTGCACCTCGGCTGGTAACGCCGGAGTCACGGCGACGACGGTGCGCGTCAGCTCCGCGCCGTCGATTTCCACGATTTCAGACGACACCTGAACGGTGCCCTCGCTCGTCACGCCGGCGATCGCGCGCGGTTGCAGTTGAAGGCCGTACCCGGGCGCAGCGCCCCCATCGACGCTCACGCGGAGCAGCACCGGCACCGGCGCGCTCGCCCCCGCTTCGACCGCGCCGCGGCCGTACGCGTTGTGACACGCGAGACATGACTCGCCGTGAAAGAGCGGCCCGAGCCCATCGCGTTCAGGCCGGGAACCCGGAGCTGCCTCCCACGGGACCTCGAACAGCGCGCGGCCCAGCGTGAAGCGGCTGCGCCACGCGGTCGACGTGGTGAACACCGATTGTTTGAGCGCCGCGACGGTGCGCGTGGGCGTGGTCGCCGTGCCCGCCGGCGAGTCTTCTCCCGGCTCGAAGCGCACGATGACGCGCACGCCGGCGTCTGGCGTTCCCGCGTCGGGTTGGAAGCCCGCATCGATGACTTCGCCGCCGTCCTCCTCCTCCTCGGGAGCCGGCGGTTCAGTCACCTTCGGCGCGCAGGCGAGGAACACCAGCGCGATGCACCACGTCGTCTTCACGGGAGCGCGACTTGAATGGCTTCGCCGTACGCCCAGTTGTTCTGCAGCGAAGGTCCGCCGCCGAGCGTGCCCTGCGAGTTCCAACCCCAGCCCCAGACCTCACCGTTGGCCTGAACCGCGAAGCCGTGGAGCGCGCCCGCCGCGAGGTCGGTGACGTTGCTCACCAGCAGTACCTGCGTGGGCGCCGTCTTGTTCGCGGTGTCGTCTTCACCGACGCCGAGCGCCTCTTGCGCGCCCTGACCCCAGGCCCAGACCGTGTCGTTCGCGCGGCGCACGAAGTTCAGGTTGCCGTTGGCCGCGACCTCCACGACGTCGATGAGCGGCAGCACCTGCAACGGCGTCGCGCTGGTCGCCGGAGTCGCCGCGCCCTGACCGAGTTGCCCCGTGGTCCCCAGACCCCACGCGCGCACCGTACCGTCGGCTCCGAGCGCGAGAAGATGGTCGCGGCCTGACGCGAGCATCACGATGTTGGCGAGGCCCGGCACCATCACGGGCGTCGGGTGCTTCGGGTACGGCGAGGTGTCGACGGTGCCCTGCCCGAGATTGCCGTACTGATTGCGGCCCCAGACCCAGACCGTGCCATCGCGCTTGAGCGCCGCTGAATGTGCGCTGCCTCCGATGATCTGCACCACGTCGCTCAGGCCATCGATGACGGTGGCGACGCTGTTCACGGCGCCGTTGGCCTGCCCAAGCTGGCCCAGCGAGTTGTCACCCGCCGCGAGCACCTGACCGTCAGAGCGCAGCATGAGCACGTGCGAGTAACCCGCCGCGACCGAGACGATGTTGGTCGCACCGGGGACGGGCTGCGGCGTGTTGCGGTTGGTGGTGTCGACGCCTCCATCGGCGCGCAGACCGAGCCCGAGCTGGCCGGTATCATTCGCGCCCCACGCCCACACCGTGCCGTCTGCCTGCAGCGCGACGCTGGTGTTGTTGCCGCACGAGACCCACGTGATGTCGTGCAGGTTCGGCAGGTACGCGCCGGAGACCCGGAAGCCTCCGTCGTAATCAGCGCGCAGCCCGTCGCCGAGCTGGCCGACGTTGTTCTTGCCCCAGACCACGAGCCCGCCGTCGACCGAATAGAGCGTGTGCGCCGCGCCCGCGGCTATGCGGCGGCCGTACCAGAGCGAGCCGTTGAGCACGGTGTAGGGGGTCGAGTCGCTGGCGACGATGGGGAAGTCATTGCTGCCGGGGAAGGGCGCGAAGCGAACGATGAAGCCACCGTCAGCGTCGGGCGTGACCGTGGTCCCCGAGTCGGCGAGGAAGAAGGTCAACTGCGAGACCGCGACGTTGTCGCTGACGTGGCCGCGGAGCGTGACGTCGTAGATGCGCGTCTGTGAGGGGTAGGGCTCGAGCACGAGTGCAGGGGCCTGCGTGTCGGGAGTGCCGCCGCCGGCCGCTCCGTCTCCACCGCCGACCGCGCTGCCGCCACCCGTCGTCGCGGAACCGCCGCCAACTGCTCCGTCTCCACCACCGGCTGCGCTGCCGCCACCCGTCGTCGCAGAACCACCGCCGACCGCGCTACCGCCGCCTGCCGTCGCGGAACCGCCACCGACTGTTCCTTCGCCACCGCCTACTGCAGCGCCGCCACCCGTCATCGCAGAGCCACCGCCAGTCATTCCGTCACCGCCGCCAGTCGCAGAACCTCCCCCG
>JBEHYH010000577.1:0-3777 GCA_048498275.1 Myxococcota bacterium
GTCGCGGCTTCGGCGACGGTTCCCTTCGGGTGCGCGTACCAGCCATTCGCATCAGCCTCGGTCGGCTTCGCGCGCACCTTCAGCACCGTGAACATGCCGCCCATGTCGATGTTGCCGAAGGGCCCTTTGCCTCCGCGCATCGGAATCGAGTTCGCCGGCACCGGCATCTGCATCTCGCCCATGCTGCCCATGCCGTCTTGACCCATCGTCATGTAGCTCGGCACGAGTTTGCGCACGCGCGCGTCGATGGCCTGCGCGTCGGCTCCGACCATCACGGGGAAACCGTGGCCCATCTGATTCATCACGTGATGGGTCATGTGGCAGTGCATCGCCCAATCGCCCGCTTCGGTCGGTACGAACTCGAACACGCGCACCGTGCCCACCGGCACCAGAAAGGTCGTCTCGGGATGACGCGCTGACATCGGTACTTCACCGCCGTCGGTCCACGTCAGCTCCGCGGAGACGCCGTGGAGATGAATGGGGTGATGATCCATCGGCGAGAGATTGCCGATGCGGATACGCACGCGCTCACCGACACCCATGAGCAACGGCGCCGTCGCGGGGAACGCCTTCGAGTTGAACGTGAGCAGATTGAAGTCGTTCATCGCGCTCGGGTCGGGTCTCGACGCGCCGGGTTCAATCTTCCATTCATGACTCATCAACACGTAGTCGCGGTCCACACGCGGCCCCTTCGGAGCGCGCGGGTGCACGACGATCATCCCCATCATGCCGAGCGCCATCTGCGTCATCTCGTCGGCGTGCGGGTGGTACATGAACGTGCCCGCGTGTTTGAAGGTGAAGTCGTAGACGAACGTTTCGCCGGGCTGAATTCCGCGCTGGGTGAGACCGGCGACGCCGTCCATGCCGTTGGGCACGATGACTCCGTGCCAGTGAACGCTCGTCGCTTCGGGCAGACGATTGGTCACGTAGAGCCGCACGCGATCGCCTTCTGTGACTTCGATGGTCGGGCCGGGCGTCGAACCGTTGTAGCCCCAGACTCTCGCTTTCAAACCTTCGGCGAATTCGTGTTCGAACTCCTGCGCGATGAGGTGACCGACCTTCACGCCGCGCACGTTCTTGAGCGCGAGCGTCGAACCGTTCGGGGTCACCACCGCGCGTTGCCCACCGGGAGCGACGATGGGCATCGGCGCGCCGAGTGATTCACGAGCCGCGAGCGCTCCCGCGGCGAGACCGAGTTGCATGAGCTCCCGACGATTCACGGCATGTCCTTTCCACCCGCGAGCAGCAGCTCGAGGCGCGCGCGCGCTTTCCACGCTTCGACTTTCGCATCGACCGCTTCGAGCGAGGTCTCCGTGACGGCGCGGCGCGCGGCGAGCACCTCGAACACGCCCAGTTGCATCGCGTTGTACTGGAGCACCGTTTCTTTCAGCGTCTCCTCGCGCGCTGGCACGAGGCGCTGCGCGTAGTGACGAGCGCGGCGCGATGCCGACTCGACGCGATTCTGGGTCTCGCGAACCGCGCTGCGCACCAGCACCGCGTGCGTCTGGGCGTGCGCTTCAGCGAGCTCGAATTCGCTCTTCGCCGCGAGTTGATGACCCTGCGCGCGATCGAACACCGGCAGCGCGACCGCGACATGCGCGCCGAGCTCCCAGAGGTTCGCGTCGCGTTCGCCGTGAAACCCCGCCGACAGTTGCGGGAGCACCGCGAGCGCGTTGGCGACTCCCGCTTTGCGTTGCGCGGCGATGGCGCGCTGATTGAGCGCCTGCAGTTCGAGGCTCGCGGCGATGGCCTTCTTCTCCGCCTCGGCATCGCTCGCCGGCTCCGCGGGCAAGGGGAGCGCGCCGTCGAGCTGCCACTGCGTGCGCGTGCCCGACAGCCCGAGCGCGCGCGTCAGCGCTTCACGTGCATCGAGCCAGTCGTTCTCCGCCGCCGCGACGTGCACGCGCGTCTGTTCGACGGCCGCGAGCTCCTGCGTGAGCTGCAGGCGCGGAATGTTGCCGACGCGCGAGAGCTCCATCGCCGAGGCGTACGACGCCTGCTGCACCTCGAGCGCGGTCTGCCAGAGCGTGTAGCGCTCGTGCGCGGCCAGCGCGTCGTAGAAGGCCATGCGTGCGCGAAAGGCGAGGGCGAGGAGCTGCCCCGCGGTCTCGAGCTTCGCGGCTTCGATTTCAGATTCCGCGACGCCGCCACGCAGACTGGAGAGCCACAGCGCGGAGACTTCGAAGTCGGCGCCGATGTCGATCTGAATGGGCTGCGGGCCGCCGGGCGCGCGCATCTCGAATTCAGCGGTGGGGTTGGGGAGCACGGCGCTCTGCACCGCGTTGCCGCGGATGATGCCGAGCTCGGCGAGCGCCGCGCGGCCATCGCGATTGTTGAGCAGCGCGATTTTCACGACCGCGTCGGCGGTGAGCGGCTGCTTCAAGAGCTCGTCGACCTCGTGCGGCGTGTCGTCGGTGACGCCGAGGCTCGGGAGCGTCAAGTCGATGCCCGCACGAGAGGAGAGGACGCGCTCCACGCTGCGCACGTCGCCGCCGCGTGAAGTGGTGAGGCAGCCGCTGAAGAGCACCGCGAGCAGCGCGCGCTTCATGGTGAACCTCCGTCGCGCGCGAGGAACGTGTTGCGGCAGGTGGTCGAGCAGAAGTGGTACGTGTGGCCATTGCGCGTGACGGAGCCTCCGCGCGCGGTCTCCGGGTTCACCTTCATGCCGCACGCCGGGTCGACGTCGTCTTCGTGAACGTGCGCCTCTTCGGGAGCGGCGGCGACGGCGTCATCGAGCAACGGTGAATCCGGCACCAGCACCTGCGCGGCCTGCGAGCGAGGTGCAGGTGTTGCGTCAGCGTTGCGCGCAGAGTCTGCGCCCGGTGTTCCCGGAGTTGCGCACGCGGCCAGCGACATCAGAACGAAGAGACGATTCATGGCGAGCGGAGATGACCCCCGGCGTCGCGCGGTTTCCATCAATTCATCGCGCGCAGACGAACGTCGGCGAGCAGCTCGTGAGCGTTCAGTCGCCGTTCAGCGGTTTGACTCGCGCGCGTAGATTTTTGTCGCCTTTGTCTACGAGCGCTGAAGGGTGAGTGCGCCTGGGGGCTCAGAACCACGACGTTCGAGTCAGGTGCGTGACTGGTGACGTGTCGCAGTGCGCGTGCGTGATGAGCAACGCGTGGGGATTTCAGACCGCCAGCACCTTCAAAAGAAAACGGACCCGGTGTTTGCGCACCGAGCCCAGAGAGCTCGACTCCTCACCCCGAGTCGTCGATTTCAGTTCTTTCGACGGCGCCGCGAGAACATCGCGAGCAGACCCAGCGCGGCGAAGCTCAACCCGCCGTCGAAGCTCGAGCACCCGCAGCTCACGCCACCGGGCGTGGGCGTGTAGTCGGGCGAGGTGCCGATGGTGCCGCTGCCTCCGTCGCGCAGGGTGTCGTCGGTGGGGGGCGTCGCGGTCACGAAGCTGAACGCGCTGCTCAACGAGCCCGACTGGCCGTCGGTGTTGGTGACCGTGAGGCCGACGGAGCCCTCCGCGTGGGCCGGCGTCGTCACCTTGACCAGCGTGCCCGACACCACCGTCACCGGCGTGAGCGCCTCGCCACCGAGCGTCACCGTCGCGCCCGGGAGGAACCCCGTGCCGACGATGGAGAGCAGCGTGCCACCCGCCGTCGAACCCGACACCGGCGACACCGCGCTCACCACCGGCTTGCCGCGCGAGTACGTGTACGAGGCCGGGAGCGTCAGCGTGACGCCCTGGGAGACCACCTCCACGTCGACGACGCCCGGGTGCGCACGCCGGCCCACATCGCGGGCGGAGTGTCGTGGGCGTCT
>JBEHYH010000578.1:0-3771 GCA_048498275.1 Myxococcota bacterium
CCTCGCAGCGCCGGTGAATCCGCCTCCACAACCTCCCCTACGAACTCGTGGCCGGGTCTGCCGCAGAAGCCGTAGTAGCCGCGCCGTAACTCCACGTCAGTGTTGCAAATGCCGCCCGCCAGCAGCCGGATCAGCGCGAAGCCCGGCGGCCGTGAGGGTAACGCGGCAGTCTCCAGCGCAACGCGCCCTGCTTCCAGATGAACAGAAACCATGAACCAGCAGCTTAGCGCTTCGCGGCTTACAGAATCACTTCCCGTGGCGGCAGGCTCAGTACGGGGCACCCGGCATCGCGGATCACCGCATAGACGTGAGTCCGAATGCCACCGGCGAAATGCGTCAGCACGCCGCGGCCAATCACCACCAGGTCAGCGTGAAAAGAGCGACAGGCGTTCTGAATGACGTCCGAGACGGTGCCGATTTCGAGACACGTCCCGAAAGAAGTGTGGGCTTCCTGCTGCAGCTTGTCCATGCGCTCGCGGGCCGCTTCTTTCAGGAACGCCGTAAGAGGCTGGTCGAGATAGATCTCGGGCTGCGCTTCGCTGTAAGGCACGGAATGTACGATATGGCCGTCTGCCCCGAAAGCCTGCGCGAGCTTATTCGCGGACTTCAGCAAATCCAGGCTGTCATCGTCCAGGTTCAGCGCCGTGATGATCGTCTGGATATTCGTATGTTGCGGAACCGGGGAGTCTTCGAGGTGCGCCGCAGTCCACACCGCACAGTGCGCGTCGTGCAGAACCTTGGCGGCCGTGGAGCCGATCAGCGCCGAACGGAAGAGCCCATGCCCATGCGTCGGAATCATGATCAGATCGATGCCGCGGTTCTTCGCGATCTCCGCAATCGTGTAGCCGGGCTCGCCCTCTTCCAGGTGCGCGCTTCGACGAACGAAAACCCGCGCGCGAAAACGTGATCGACCATGAACACCGCTGGCCAGGGGTTCGCGGGCCCGGGAAATGTCGCCGCGCAACGTGACGCCGGCAAACCACAGCCCTGCGTGAAGCCGTCATCGTGCAGCACCTTCAACGCCGCGCCTCCGGGCTCTTCATTGAAATCACCGAGCAGAATCTGCGGCGTCTTCACGCCGGCGGAGCGCGCGACCAGTGTCTTCGTCTGCTTCTCACGCACCTCGGCGTTCTTGTTGAACTGGTCGGCGAGCGTGTCGGTCTTCTTGTACTTCCCGACCGGCGGCACGAGATGCACGCACGTCAGCCGCACCTCCTTGCCGTCGTATTTCACCGTCGCCTCCATCGCGGGGATCTTCGAGGGCGCGATGGGCATCACGACGACGTTGCGCAGTGGCGTCTTCGACGCGAAGCCCACGCCCCACGTGCCGCCCTTCTTCGGCGCGAACGAACGATGCGGGTAGTCTTTCGCGAGCGAAGCCTCGAAGGTCTTGATGAACTCCGGCGTGAGCTCGGTGAGACACAGAATATCAGGCGCTTCGTCAGCGATCGCCTGCACCGACTTCGCGTCGTCGGCGCCCTTGTAGAGCACGTTGAACGCCATCACATGGAGAGGCTCCGTCGCCGCGGACACGTGGCTCACCAGCCCCAACACGAGGGAAATCAACCGCACGATGCGCGTCATGCCAGAGCACTCAGCAAGTCGCGCACCAACGGCTACGCTGACGCGTTCAATGCTCCGCTCCGTTCTCGTGTGCGCGCTGTTGGTGAGCTGCAAACCGGCGACGACTGAATCCGGTCCGCCGCCGTGCGGTTCGAATCAAGCCGGGCCGCTCACGTTGATTCCCGGGCCGGGTCACGATGGCTACGACGAAGCGCTCGCCGCTGCCGCGCGCAAACATGATCGCCAGTTTCACGCCATCAACGCGCTCGCCACGGGCGTCACCGCCGAGGTTTCGCTCACTGATGCCGACGCGAAAGCGTCAGTCGATCAATTCCTCGCGAGCGACGAGTGGGACTTCAAAGCAGTCACCGGCCGCGAGCCGTCGACGCTCGGTCGCTGGAGCAAATCAGCGGGCCTCTACGCGGGCGTCGGTGTCGCTGCAGATGCATTCCGCTACGGCGTGCTCCGCGACTCGGGCGCCGCGTGCGCCGAGGTCGAACTCGCGAAGACGCAGTTGTTGCGAAGCCTCGAAGCGCTCGACACCGCCGCGCGAATCACCGGAGTCGATGGTGTGCTCGCGCGTTCGCTGCTCAATCGCGAGTACTCCGATGCGCCCGCGCTGACGCCGCTCTTCGATGACGCAGGCACGCCGCTGCCGCTCGAGAAAGACAACGGCACCTGGCGCGCCGACAACTCCGGAGCCCACCCCGACCTCGTCTGGGAAGACTCGCTGAGCCGCGACATGTTGATCGGCTGGGCGATGGCGTTCGGTGTCGCGTTCGACGTGCTCGATGGCGACGCCGCGTTTCCTGAAGATCTGAGATCTCGTCTTCGCGAAGACGCCCGCAAGACCGCGCACACGCTCACCCTGGTCGGCACCAATGGCTTCGACCTCGAGATTCACGATGCCGACGGGCGCATCACCTACAACGGGTATCTCAACGAGAACTCCATCGACCGCCTCTACGCGCCGGGGGCGAACAATGGCGTCTACGCGCTGATGTCACTCGGCATCGTCGGAGCGCTCGCTCGCGCAGCCGATGACGACGCGACCGACGCATATCTGCAGACGCTGCTCACCGAACGCAGACTCGATCGACTCTCGCTGACCTACGCGCACCTGAACGATCTCGGCGTGGGCACCAATTTCTCAGGCACCAACATGGTGTTCACCGGCGCGTATCTCGCGCAGCACTACGTGCCCGGCGACGCGGTCAACGCGCGGCTTCGTCAGACGACGCGCGACGAGCTCTACAACCACGCCGGCGGCACGCGGCAACCGCTGGAGATGAAGCAGAGTTTCTTCGACGTCATCTACGTCGACGCCGACGGTGACTCAGGCGCGATGACCAACGCGTTGCAGACGCTCAACGAATGGCCCGCCGCGCCGACGGTCGACGCGCCACGCACGAACTGCGACGCGAACGAGATCGCCGCGAAGCAATGCACGCTCGACGACGGCACGCAGGTCGAACTCCTCGGAGAAGTCGGTTGGAACCAGCAGCTCGTCGCGGTTCAGCCGATTCCCATGCGCGTACGGCCGGCCAGCAACTACCACTGGCGCTCCAACCCCTACGCGCCCAACGGCGGCGGAGAATCAGGGTTGACGCTCCTCTCATCCGTCGACTTCCGCGTCGCGTATTGGATGGGCCGCTGGCTCGAGGTGGAACGGTAATCGCGCCGAAAGTGTCAAACGCATGATGCTGCTCTCTTTGATCCTCGCCGCCACTCCGGCCATTCAAATTCAGGCGACGGTCGACGGCGCGAAAGCGAAGCCCGGCTGGGTCTACGCGCGCGTCGGGCAACAGGTCGAGCTCCACGCGGTCGCGAAAGATGCGCACGACTTCCGCTGGTTCCGCGTCGAACCGACGGTGCAATCGGTCGACAACACGCAGCCGTCGTTTCACTTCGCCGACATCACCTTCGACGAGACAGAGCTTGAAGCGTGTCGCGGCAAGCAGGACTGCCCGGCCGACATCGCGTCGACGAAATACTCGACCGTTCCCGAACTCGCGGGCGCCGGAACGATGGCGTTCAAGGTCACCGCGCTCTCGAAAGACGACAAACCACTCTCAACACCCGGTCGTGAGTCGATGAAATGGGGCGGGCTCACGACCGAGGTGTTCAGGGTCATCTTCCGCAAAGACGACACGCTCATCGGGTACGCGAGCGAGCTCATCAACACGCCGTACATCTTCGGCAGCGCCG
>JBEHYH010000579.1:0-3769 GCA_048498275.1 Myxococcota bacterium
TATCAGGGCATGGCCTTCGTTCGCGACGTGCCGCGCGACATTCTGCTGCTCGCACGCGGCTCGACGTGGGCTGAGCGCGTGTTGCCGATGGGCATGTTGCTCGCGGGTGCGTTCGTCACCGCCGCCGCCGATTCACTGGGCCGCCCGCCGCGCTTCGTCTTACCGCTCGCATGGGGCGCATCTGCGATCGTCGCGCTGCTCGGCTTCACCGCACCGCATCTGCTCTACGGCCCGGGAGCGCGCGGACCCGGGCCCCTCTTCTGGCCGCTCGCCGCGTTGTCGACCGTCGGCACGCTCGCGGTGAAAGGCTGGCTCTTCTCGCTCGCCCGCGCCGCACAGGGCCGTGAACGCACGCGCCGGTATTCGATTCTGCTCGCGAACGTCGCCGGCGCGCTCGGAGGCGGCGGGCTCATCGGCCTCCATATTCTCGGCTTCGACGTCGCGTTCATCGCGGCGCCGTTGCTGTCCGTGAGCGTGATCACCGTCGCGCTCGCGACGTGGGAAAGCGAAGGCCCACAAGGTCGCGCCGCGTTGTTTCAAGGCGGCGTTCAGTCGCTCGTCGTCGCGATTCTTGCCGCGCTCGTCGCGTTCATCTGGGCGCCGGAGTCAGCGGTGCTCATCGGCCTGATCGCGTTCCCGCTCGATGCGCTGCGACAGTTGCTCGTCGATCTCCTGACGCAGCGCTTGTTCTCGCGCCCGTTGACCACCACCGCGCTCGCTGTCGAAGCGGAGTCACACGCCGCCCGTGCCGATCAAGCCGAACGTCTCGCCGAGGTCGGCAGGCTCGCGAGCGGCGTCGCGCATGAAATCCGAAATCCACTCGGCGTGATCCTCGCTGAGATGAAAGTGCTCGAGCTGAGCGGCGCTGACCCAGAAGCAGTCGCCGCCGTTCGCGCTCAAGTCGACCGGGCGAAGAACTTCGTCGACGAATTGCTGCACTACGCGACTCCGCGGCCGCTGAAGCCGGTCGATACGAGCCTGCGCGAGCTGATTCAGAACGCGGTGACGCGGGCAGGGCGCGGGCTCAACATCGACACGTCTCGCGTCGTGGTGGAGGCCGCCGATGCTCGGCTGGAAGTCGACGTCGATGCGATCGGTGACGTGCTGGTGAATCTGATCGCGAACGCGCTGATCGCGACGGAAGAAAAGGGCGCGGTGCGAGTCACTGGAACAGCGACGAAGTTGATCATCGAAGACGACGGCCCCGGCGTGCCGCGCGAGCTCGAAGAGCGTCTTTTTCAACCATTCACCACCGGCCGTAGTCGCGATTCAAAACGTCCCGGCACCGGGCTCGGGCTCGCACTTTCCCGTCGGCTCGTCGAACGCCACGGTGGCACGCTTCATCACGAGCGCCCGGAGAGCGGTGGCGCGCGGTTCATCATCACGCTCCCCGAGGGAGGTTGGTCGTGAAGACATTGATCGTCGACGATGACCCGGCGTTTCGCCGTGTGTGGTCGAAGCTGTTGTCGGTTGCGGGTTACGAACCGTTCGAAGCCGGAGACCCGACCGAGGCGCTCACCGCCTTCGACAAGCACGCTCCGCGACTCGTGGTGCTCGACTTGATGTTGCCGCCGACGCAGCGGCCGGAAGAGGGCGCGCGTGTTCTCGAGGCGATGCTCGCGAAGTCACCGGGCACAAAAGTCGTCGTCGCGTCGGGCAGCAGCGAAATGACGCTCGCGCTCGAGCTCGTGAAGCGTGGCGCATACGACTTCATCGCGAAGCCCGTGGAACCTGATGTGTTGCTCGCAGTGCTCGCGCGCGCCGCTGCACGGCTCACGCTCGAAGATCGCGTGCACGAACTCGAGCGTCACACGACCGCGGAAGCCGATGGGCTCATCGGTGACTCGCCAGCGTTCACTGAAGCCAAGCGTCTCGCTGAGCGCGCAGCGCCTGCTGATGTGCCGGTGTTGCTGCTCGGCGCATCAGGCACCGGCAAAGAACTCTTCGCGCGCTTCGTGCATGCGAAGAGTCGTCGCGCGGGCAAACCGTTTGTCGCCATCAACTGCGGAGCGCTCACGCCGACGCTCCTCGAGTCACAGCTCTTCGGTCACAAGAAGGGTTCATTCACCGGAGCGGTCGCGGATTCAAAAGGGCTCTTCGTCGAAGCTGACGGCGGCACCTTGTTCCTCGACGAAATCGGAGACCTGCCGCTCGATCTGCAGGTGAAGCTGCTGCGCGTGCTCGAGAACGGGGAAGTGCTGCCAGTCGGCGCGACGCAGCCGAAGATCGTCGACGTGCGCATCGTCAGCGCGACGAACCAGCCGCTCGCCACCATGTCGAGCGATGGCCGCTTTCGTGAAGATCTCTTCTGGCGATTGAAGGGCATCGAAGTGCAACTGCCGCGGCTGCAAGATCGCGAAGGTGATGTGCTCGTGCTTGCGCAGCATTTTCTGAATGCGGCGCGCACGATGGTCCCCGGAGCGACGACCACGCGACTCTCCGCCGCTGCACAACGCGCGATCGAGACGTACGCGTGGCCCGGAAATCTGCGCGAGCTGCGTCACGAAATGCAGCGCGCGCTCGTTCTCTCGACCGGCCGCGGAGAAGTGCTGCCTGAAGATCTTTCTCCGGCGCTGCGTGGACCGGCGAGCGTTGACATTCAAGGCGGCACGCTCGAAGAGAAGATCGCCGCGCTCGAACGCGCAGAGCTCCGCGCTGCGCTCGAAGCAACAGACGGCAATCGTTCGCACGCCGCCGAACGCCTCGGGTTGTCGCGGCAGGGCCTGCTCAACAAGCTGGCTCGCTACGGCTTGAAGTGAAAATCGTTGGCGCGGGCGTGGCTTTCATAAGAGGAAGCGCCCGTGAGCCGTTTGCGTCTGGCCGTCGGAGCGCTGCTGGTCTTCGGAGCGATGCTCCCGGAGACCATCGTGATCCCCGTCGTGCGCCGCTTCGTCACCGAAGGCTGGCCCGAGCGCGAATGGCTGATGCACGCGTTTCTCGCGGTGAATCTGCTCGGGGCTGTCGTCGGTGGGCCGTTGCTCGCGGTGCGCGCTGAACGCCTCGGTCGTCGTCGTCTCGTCGCGTCGATTGCATCGGTGATCTCCGGAGGACTGCTGCTCTCGGTGACGCTGATTCCGCCGATCTGGTTGCTGCTCGCCGCGCGGTTTCTGCAGGGCGCGGTCTACATCGCGGCGGTTTCGATTTTGATGGGCACGATTCGGCGCGCGTCGGCGACTCCGGCCGCGATGGGCATCGTCGGTGCGTCGGCGATCGCGTCAATTTTCGTCGGCATTCCGCTCGGGGCGATTCTGTCTAAGCACTCGCCGGAACTTCCGCTGCTCTTCGGCGGCATCAGCGGCGTCATCACCGGTATCGCGGCGTTGTTCGCTTTGCCGACCGCCACCGACGCACAGCAATCGAGCCTCACGTTCCGTTCATTGATGACGGGAGTTCCCGAACTCCGCGCGCCGGCGATCGTCGTCGCGCTCGAGCGTTTCGCGGTCGGCGCGTTCATCGTGCCGCTGCAGTTGTTCGGTCATCACGTGTTGAACGTCGACGACTCGCTGGTGAATCGCTGGTTCTCGGCGTTCTTGATGATCTTCGCGTTCACCACGTACCCGTTCGCGAAGCTGGGCGATCGCGTCTCGCGCTGGAAACTCGTCGCGCTCGGCGCCGCGCTGTACGCGCTCACGTATCTGCTGCTCGGCTTCACTCCGGTGAACTTGATCATCGTGTTGGTCTCGATCGCCGGGCTCGCCTCGGCCGCGATCTACGGCCCGTCAATCGGCCTCGCGCGGAGGTGCGCCGTTTCCTGGCCCCCGTTATCAGC
>JBEHYH010000580.1:0-3759 GCA_048498275.1 Myxococcota bacterium
GGCGACCCGGTGGTGAAGCACTACCTCGACGTGGTGCCCGCGGCGAACGTCGTGTTCTCTCCGCGCGAAGATCTGAACGTTCGCCTCGCGTACTCGTACACGCTGGCGCGCCCGTCGTTCCGCGAGCTGGCGCCGTTTCTCTTCTACGACATGCAGCGCCGCCGCAACGTCAGCGGCAACCCGCAGCTCATCAACACGCGCATCCACAACCTCGACGCGCGCGCCGAATGGTTCCCCGGAGCCGGTGAGGTCCTCGCGCTCTCCGCGTTCGGCAAACAGTTCAACAACCCCATCGAGCGCGTCATCTACGGCCTGAGCAACTCCGTCGGCGACGTGACGTTCGCGAACGCGCAGGGCGCCACGTTGCTCGGCGGCGAGCTCGAGGCGCGCGTGAACTTGAAGCGCTTCACGCCGGTGCTCTCGGGCTTCGAGGTCGGCGCGAACTTCTCGCTCATCTATTCGCGCGTGCAGTTGCCGACGAACTCGCCGCAGACCAACCCGGTGCGCGCGCTGCAGGGCCAGTCTCCGTACGCCGGCAACGCGTTCATCACCTGGAGCCACCCGACGTGGGGCACCGAAGCAGGCATCTTCTACAACGTCTACGGCCCGCGCATTTCCGACGTCGGTATCAACGGGCTGCCCGACGTCATCGAACAACCTTTTCACCGTCTCGACGTGACGGTGGCGCAACGGCTGGGCGCGGGATTCCAGCTCAAGCTCGCGGCCAGCAACGTGCTGAACCAATCGGTGCGCCTGAAGCAGGGCAGCGTTGACGTGCTCGTCAACCCGCCCGGCGTTCAGGTCTTCGCGACCCTGTCGTGGAACTTCAACGAAGAGAGGAAGAAGCAATGAAACTCAAACTTGCAGTGTTCTCTGTGGCGGCGGTTTTGGTGGCGTGTGGCGGCAACAACAACGGCAACACCGGAGGAGGCAGCGGCTCCACCGGCGGCGGCAGCGGTTCGGCGTTGGTCGAAGTGACGGCAGACATCACTGCCAACACGACGTGGACGAAGGACAAGACCTACGTGCTCAAGCAGCTCACCTACGTGAACGCGGGCGCGACGTTGACCGTGCAGGCCGGCACCACCATCGCGGGTGACCCTGCGTCGGCGCTCGTCGTTTCTCGTGACGCGAAGCTCATCGCCGAAGGCACGGCGGCGGAGCCCATCGTGTTCACCTCGTCGCAGACCGCCGGCAACCGCGGGCAGGGCAACGACTGGGGCGGCATCGTGTTTCTTGGCCGCGCGCCCATCAACACCACCGGTGGCGAAGAAGGCGCCGAAGGTCTCGCGGCGGAAGATCGCAACAAGTTCGGCGGCGGCGCGAACCCTGACTCCGCGTACAACTGCGGCACGCTCAAGTACGTGCGCGTCGAGTTCGCGGGCAAGCCGCTCTCGGCGAACAACGAGCTCAATGGCGTGACGCTCAACGCCTGCGGCACCGGCACGGTCATCGACTACGTGCAGGTGCACCGCGGCGTCGACGACGGCGTCGAGATCTTCGGTGGCACGGTGAACGTGAAGCACCTCGTGCTCTCGGGCAACGACGACGACGGTCTCGACTGGGACCGCGGCTGGAGCGGCAAGGCGCAGTTCGTCATCGTTCAGCAGACGCAGGGCTTCGGGAACCACGGCTTCGAGGCGAGCAGCAACCCGCTCAACACCGCGCTCCTGCCGATCGCCAGGCCGGTCATCTACAACGCGACGCTCGTCGGCCGGAAACCCGACACCACGAACCCCGGCGAAGGCACCTCGCGCGGCATCATCTTGAAGGAAGGCACCGAGGGGCAGATGTACAACCTCGTCGTCACCAACTTCACCGAGACCGGCCTGTATGTGACGAGCACCGCGTCGGCCGCCGCGTGGGGCACCGATCTGTTCGTGAAGAACTCCATCTTCTTCAGCAACAGTACCAATGACGGCGTCGTCGATTTCGTCTCGCCGCCCGCGGCGGATGGTGGCGTGACCGACATCGGCTTCGACGAGCTCGCGAAGCTCCAGGCGGAGACGACGGATCGTCTCGGTGTGGATCCTCAGCTCACGGCGGCGACCAACGTGACCGCGCCGAACTTCAAGCCGGCGACCGGCTCGGCGGTGTTCACGGGCGGCGCGACGCCTCCGTCTGATGGCTTCTTCGATGTCTCGGCCACGTTCGTCGGCGCGGTCGGCACCGATGACTGGACCGCTGGTTGGACGGCGTACCCTGAGAACTGATCAGCGACTGCGTTGATCACGGCGGCTCGGGCGAAAAGTCCGGGCCGCTTTTCATTTGGTGAGTGCGGTTGAAGTGTTCCGCGCAGCGCCGAACGGTGAACGCGCGCTCGGCTTCGTGCGAACTTTTTCAAGCCGAACCGGGTTGTGCCCCGGTTGCCCGAAGCGATGGCTGAGAACATGACTTCTCGGAGTTGCATCGACGAGTTGGCGAGCTCGCTCGAACGGATGGACGCAAGTCACTTCAAGGCGAGAACGTGTTGCGGGCGATTTCTCGAAGCCTGCATCACTGCGTCACGAAGCGTTCGACCTGAGGAGCCGCACGCGACGAGCACGAGGCTCACTCACGTGAAACGACTGCGACCTCTGAGGCTGAAATGCTTGATGGTGCGGTGTCGACACAGGGAACGCCGGGAATCCCCCCGCGGCTCCGCGCTGCGACTAGCAGACATGCATCGCACCGACCGCTCACCACATTGTCACACGTTGATCCGGCTGGCCAGCACTTTGATCATCCGACGATCAGGAGCGGTGCTTCATGGCTCTGAACTCTGAAGACGGTGACCGCCGCCAGAACGTCTCCGCGATCACCCCGGACCAGGCTGAGCACCGTCACTTTTTCGCCCGAACTCCGCACCACGCTGCATTGAAGCGTCAGCGTCTCGCCCGCGCGAACCGGCCCGAGAATCGACAGACTCTGCACCTCCGCGAGCTGCACCGGGCCCGCGAACCCCTGCGCAGAAACCAGCGCCGACGCGTGCACCCACGGCACCAGATTGCCGCTCAACAACGCGTCATTGCCCACCTGCGCGCGGAAGCTGGTGTTCATCGGCACTGATCCACCGCGGAGCAGACGCTCGCTCGCCAGATCCTGCGCGCCGCCCAACGGCAGCTCGACCGCGAAGCGCAGCACGCCGGCGATGACCACCAGCCCTTTGCGCCGTCGCAGCACGAGCGACACCGGGAGCTGTCCATCGCGCTCCCGCTCGAGCGCCGCGGTGATGATCAACCGCTCACCCGCGTTCACCGGGTGGAGCACCTCGAGCTTCGTCAGCGACGTCGCCTGCACCGGAGCGCCCATCGCATCACTCACCAGCGACGCGGCTACCGCGCCGACCTTGTTCAGCAACTCCGACGGGTCGATGCCGCGGCCCGGTTGCGCTGAATCGATGACGACATCCCACTCCTGCCGGGCGGCGACGGCGCTGCGCAGACTTTCGACGACCACGAGACGAGACATGTGAACTCCCAGGGAAAAACAGGTGAAGGGTTTCGGCGGGTGCGGAGCGGGAGGAGCGCTTCAGCGACACCACGGACACATCGCCATCGCGCGCCACATCGACTTCGTCTGTGCGTGATGGAGATGCATGACCGGAACGAGCATCTGTTTAAGCGGATGTGTGTCCGTCGTCAACTCTTGACCTTTATCAAGGTGGGTTTCGGGCCCGCGGCGCACCGTGGCGGGCATGTTCATCTCCAACCAGTTGATGATTCGCGTCTCGGCCATCGCCGCCTGCTGCACGGTGGTGACGATGTTCGTTCTCTTCCT
>JBEHYH010000581.1:0-3741 GCA_048498275.1 Myxococcota bacterium
TCCACCCCAGGCCGCCGCGGAAACACGCGGTGACCACGGCTCCGAGAAAAGCGCCGTTGTAGAACGTGACGAGCGCGGTCCCCAGACCGGCGGTGATGCCGAGCAACGCCGCGAAGAACGCCACGCGCAGATTGTTGAGGAAGATCTGCAACGCCATCGAGCCGGGCGTTTCGACGCCGAGAATTCCCTCGGTCCACAGCTCGTGACGCGAGATCCACCCGCGGATGTCTGCGGGCACCAGCAGCAGTTCTCCGTCGGGGTGGAGCGCGACGGTGAGCGCTCCGAGAATCACGCCGAGCAGCAGAAACCCCGCGGCGAGCTGGGTGAGCGGCAACGTCTCGCGCACCAGGCGCGGGAGCGTGCGCGCGTAGAAAATGCGCAGCTCTTCGAAGGTCGACCCGCGCGCCTTGTAGATGGTGCGATCGGCGTTCGCGCAGAGCTGATTGAGGAACCGGTGCACGTCGGTGTTCGCGTAGTTCTTCTGCGCGAGCGCGAGATCGTTGGTCGCGCGGCGATAGAGCGCGTCGAGCCGCGAGACCTCATCGAGCGTGAGCTTCGGGCGGGCGAGCAGCGACTCCAGCTCGTTCCACCCCTGAGTCCGGCGGGCGACGAAGTCTGGCAGCGCTTCACTCATTTCTTCGTGACCCTCGCGCGGAGCTCGTCACGCAGCGCTTCGCCCGACGCTTCAGCTTCACCGCCGAGTCTCCGCAGCAGCTTCCTGCCGATGCGATCGCGCGGCTCGGGTTCCAACTGCGCCCAGCGCGCGAGCCAGTTGATCGAGACCTCGAGCACGTCGACCTCGAGCTCCGAATTCACCTGCGCGTACTTCGAGAGGTCCACGCGTTCATCACGCACCAGCAACGTGCCCGCGAGCAGGTCTCCGAGCCGGCGATGTTTCGAATCAGCCAGCATCACCGCCGCGCCGACCGGGTAGCAGGCGGGGAAGAAGTCGACCACGCGGAGCAGATTGCGCGCCGCGCTCGCGTAGAGCGTCACCGGCGAACCATCACTGCGCACCACGCGGATGCGCATCAGGCGTTTCCCCGGTGACTGCCCGTTCCAACGCAGCTCGAAGAGCGTCCAATAGCTCCAGAGCAACAGCAGCACGCCGGCGCCGATGCCTGCCTTCAACGACGCCGCGAGGTCGAGCACCACGTTCAGCGGGTCGGTCACGAAAAAGGTGACGATGAAGTACGTGATCAACACCACGGCGAAGAGCAGGGCGCTGTCGACGAGCCACGCCATCGCACGCGAACCGAGGCCGGCGATCGGCAGCTCGACCGCGACGCGACCGGTGGCCGCCTGCAGCGAATCGCTCACGCCTTGCGCACCAGCACCGCGCCGAAGAAGCCATCGGTGTCATGCCGATGGGGGAAGAGCCGCAGCATGCCTCCGCGCGTGACCTGCGGAGCGAGCGTTTCACCCAGCCACGGCGTCGCCGGCGTCAGCGAGAACTCGGGGTTCTTCGCGAGGAAGTCTTCGATCACGCCCTCGTTCTCTTCACGGAGAATGCTGCAGGTGCCGTAGATCAGACGCCCGCCGGGCTTCACCAGTTTTGCAAACCGGGCGATCAGCGTTTTCTGAATCTGCACATGCTCCGCGAGCATCTCGGGCGTGAGGCGGTAGCGCGCGTCGGGCTTGCGACGCCAGGTGCCGGTGCCGCTGCAGGGCGCGTCGACGAGCACACGTTCCGCGCTCCCGGCCCATTTCGCGAGCTCTTCGTCGGCCTTCTCGTCTTTGGAGATCGGGTGGATGCGCACGTTGTGCACGCCGGCGCGGCGCGCGCGCAGCTTGAGGTCCTCCATGCGGCGGGCGTCGACGTCGAGCGCGTAGATCTCTCCGCGGTTCTTCATCTGCGCGGCGATCTGCAGCGTCTTTCCGCCCGCACCCGCGCAGGCGTCGAACACGCGGCGCGGCGGTGCGTCGACCAGCATGCCGAGGAGCTGACTGCCTTCGTCTTGCACCTCGAAGAGGCCGTCTTTGAACGCCTTCAACGCGTACACGTTGGTGCGCGTCTCCAACACGAGGCCGAAGGGCGAGAGCGTGGTGGGCGTGACCTGCACGTCTTCCGCTTCGAGCGCGCGCGTGAGGTCCTGCAGGTTGGTCTTGAGCGGGTTCAACCGCGCCGTCAGCGGCCCGCGCTTGTTCATCGCTTCGGTGACGGCCTTCGCTTCGTCACCCAGCTCCGCCAGCAGCTTCGCCGCGAGGAAGTCGGGGATCGATGCTTCAATCGCGAAGCGCTCCAGCTCCGACTTCTCCGCGAGCTTCGAGCGGCCGTGATCGATGGTGCGCAGCCACGCGCCATCGGTGCCGGGCAGCCGCTGCGCTTCCAACACCGACGAGACGTTCTCTCCGTCCAACACGCGGGAGATCGCCAGGCGGAACATGTCCTGCCGCGACTCGCCGAGGCGGAGGAAGTCCTTCACCTTCACCTCCGCGAGAAAATCGACCAGCCTCTGCTTGCGCAACAGCGAGTACACGCGCTCGGCGACCGCGCGACGTTCCTGCGAGTAGAGGTGTTTCTTGTTTCGCAGCGTGTAGTCGAGCGCGCGATCGGCGAGCCGGCCATCGTGACGAACGGCGCCGTAGGCCTCCATGCACGCCTGGATCACGAGGTCTTCTCGCAGCGCGCGCTGCTTCATCGAATTCACGGTAACGGTTCCTTCCTGGAAATGAGGCGCCACGCGGCGATGCCGACGACGAGCGCGACGAGCAATGTGCCAACGGTGACGGGAAACCACTGCGGCAGCAGCGGCTCCTTGATGTCGAGCTCGCCGCGAACGACCTTGTGGTGGGTGGTCGCCCAGCCGATCTCGAGGCGGTATTTGCCTTCTGCGGGAGGCGTCAGTTGCACCGCCCACGATTTTTCGTCTTTCCCCGGCTTCACGGTGACGCTCTGCACCGAGCCCATGCCTTCGAGGGGGCGCAGCGAGAAGGTGACCGGGCCATCGAACTCCGGGCCGGAGATCGGTCGAACGGTGGCCGAGAGGGTGAAGGGCACTCCCGCTCTCAACGGCACGGGCGAAAGGGTGCCCGAGAGGGCGTCTTCGGTGTCGTTCCACGAGAAGGTCCAGGCCGCCGAGGCCTGGTGAACCGACAGCACCGTCTGCGGGTTTTCCCCCGCGTGGATGTCGACTGGCAGCGAAGCCGCCGTTACGAGGATGTAAGCCTTGAGGAACATTCTGGAATTTGAGCCCGTTTCTGACGATGCTCTGCGCCGCTTCATACCCGAATGTCGGCCCAGAGCTTCGGCAACTACCAACTCATCAAGAAACTCGCGACCGGCGGCATGGCCGAGGTGTGGCTTGCGAAGCAGACCGGCATCGAGGGTTTCAACCGCCACGTCGTCGTGAAGCGCATTCTTCCGCACCTCGCGGAAGACCCCGAGTTCGTGCAGATGTTCTTGAACGAGGCGCGCATCGCGTCGCGCTTCAATCACCCGAACATCGGGCAGATCTACGACCTCGGGGAAAAAGACGGCCAGTACTACATCGCGATGGAGTTCATCCACGGTGAGGACCTCGGCCGCGTGATGCGCCGCGCGTGGAGCACCGGGCAATGGGTGGCGCGGCACATCGCGCTGCGCATCGTCGCCGACGCGTGCGCCGGCCTCTATTACGCGCACACGCGCAACGATGATCAGGGCCGGCCGTTGAAGGTCGTGCACCGCGACATCTCGCCGCAGAACATCCTCATCAGCTTCGACGGCGCGGTGAAGGTGTTGGACTTCGGCATCGCCAA
>JBEHYH010000582.1:0-3715 GCA_048498275.1 Myxococcota bacterium
ACGAGATCGATGCGGATCTTCACGGCCGCCGCGGCGAACGGCGCGTAGATTGCGAGGTCGGTGCGCATGCGCATGTCGGCCGCCATGAGCGACTGACTGTTCGGGTCTCCGAGCGGCACGGCGTAGAGCGGCCGGCCCGACGGCGTGGTGCCGCGATCGAGATCCAGGTTGTAGAGCCACTCGCCACGCGTTCGGAAATAGCCGTCGAGCGCGAAGTCGAACTTCTCGCGGGGGAACAGGTCTTCACCGTGATCGCTGAGACCGGTCGCGAACGCGGAGCTGCTCAACAACAGCAGCAGCGCCGCGAAGCGAATCCCCGGGGTGAGGGCTGAACTCATTTCCCACCTCCGAGAAACTCACGAAGGTCGCGCGTCGATTCACTCGCCGCTTCCAACATCGGGAAATGCCCGCACCGCGGGTACACGATCAACTTCGACTGCGGCAGCGAACGCGTCAGCCGTTCACCAATCGACGGCGGAGTCACATTGTCTTCGCGGCCCCACAACAACAGCGTCGGCACCTTCACGCTCGCGTACTTCGACTCCATGCGCGTGAAGTCCATGCCGCGAACGGTCGCCAGCGCGGCCGCGCGAGTGCCCGGGCGATCGAACGCGCGCTCGACGTCTTCCACCAACGCCTCGGTGATGAACTCCGGGTCGTAGAACGCCTGCGTGATCCGCTCATCGGCGCGCTGGTCGTAGAAGAGCCCGAACAACATCTCCCCAAGCCCCGGCGCGCGCGCCATGTGGAACATCGACGGCAACTGATTGTCGTAGACCCACGCGTCGTACAGCGCGAGGCGCTCGACGCGTTCGGGTTGTGCAAGTGCGAAGGCGAGCGCGACCGACGAGCCCCAGGAGTGCGCGACGAGCGATACCTTGCCGTGCACCCCGCGCTCCTCGAGCAGCGCCGCCACCAGCTTCGCCTGCGCCTCGGGCGAGTAATCCGTCTCCGGTCTGTCGGTCCACCCGAAGCCCCGGAGGTCGAGCGCGATGACACGGTAGCTCTTCGTGAGCTCCGGCAGCACCTTCACCCAGTTCTCGATGCTCGACGCGAAGCCGTGCAGCAAGACGACGACCGGGCCCTCGCCCGCATCGACGTAGCGCACGCGCGTGCCGTCGACGCTCACGAAGGTGGCGTTCTTCGGCTCACCCGGCATCGCGCCGGTGTGAAAGTGCAGACACCCGGACAGGGCGGCGCCGAGCGCGATGACCGCGAAGAAGCGCATCAGGGCGACAGCCTCCGCACTTCACCCGCGTCGACGAACTCGGTGTTGCTCTCGTCTTGCGTCGAGCTCACCGTCGCCACCGTGCCGAAGCACTCGGTGTTCCAGTTGAAGCTGCGGATCACGATGTTCGGAAACACGGAGAACGGGAAGGAGCGCGTCATCGTCGTTCGCACGCGCAACACGTCGAACTCGGCGAACGGCGTCACGGCGACGCCGGCGCGATCGACCTGCATCTCGTACTTCTCGTCCTGGAACGGCAGCGTCGCGCCGATGACGCCCTGATAGACGCCCGTGTAGTAGGTGCCGCTCACGGACGAATCGGTCGACCATTGTGCACCTGCGGTCAGCGGGAACTGCATCACCTTCACCCAGGGGTCGTACTTGAGCTTGGTCGACGTGCTCCCGCTCGCTGGCGAAACCACCCCCTGCAGGTAGAGCGCGTCGTCGGTCGCCGAGAAGATCGCGAGCAGATCAGACCCCGCGCCGAGCTCCGTCACGTACCCCGCGTCGGGGAAGTCGGCCGCGTACCATTCACCGGCAATCGCCTTCGTCTCGACGAGGCGCGACGTGTCTCCGGCGAGCGCAGTCGTGAAGTCCCAGTAGCCGCCGTCGGTGCCGCGCGTGTTGAACTGCGCACCGCCGCTGATGCGGAACGTCGCGCGCAGCCCGGGCTGAAAATAGACCTCGCTGCGCTCGATGGTGCCGTCGTGATTGGGGATGCAGGTCGGCCCCGCGTCGACGCCGCTGCCGCCACCCGTCGCCGATCCACCACCGGTCGAAGTGCCACCGCCGGTGCCTCCGTCTTCGTCCGTCGAACCACCGCCGGTCGCTCCGGAGCCGCCACCCGACGAACCCGCGCCCCCACCGACGCCCGAATCGCCCACCGGCTCGCACGTGCCGTCGCTCTTGCACACGCCGCTCGCGCAATCGGCGCCGACGCGACAATCAACAGGCGGCGCGCCCGAGCAGGCCGCCAGTACCGCGAGAGCAACGATGAAGTGTCGATTGTGCATATGCGAAGTGACGCGCCTCATCGCGCATCGAACAGGGCCCTGTCAAGGCCTCCTCTGTTGCATTGCACACAAACTGAGAATACGCCGTCGGCATGCTCATCAAGAAATACGGCAACCGTCGTCTCTACGACACGGAGTCGAGCCGCTACATCACGCTCGAGGACCTCACCGAGGCCATCACCAACGGGGCCGAGTGCCGCGTGGTCGACGCGAAGACCGGCGCCGACCTCACGCAGGTGACGCTCACGCAGATCATCATGGAGGGCCGCGGTGGGCAGAACCTGCTGCCCTCTCCCCTCCTCCATCAGTTGATTCGCCTCGGAGACGACGCCCTCGCCGACTTCTTCGGCCGCTACGTGCAGGCGGCCCTGGAGCTGTATCTCCAGGCGCGCAAGACCACGCAGAGCTTCATGCCCTTCAACCCGCTGGTCGCGCTCACGCAGTACGCCGCGAACAACTCGCCCTTCTCATGGGGTCAGCCTTCGGCGCCACCGCCGCCGCCGATGCAGTCGGCGAACAACGTCGACGATCTCCGCCGCGAGCTCGACGAACTCAAGGGCATGCTGCGGAAGCGCAAGAAATGACGCCGGTTTTGTGCACCGCACAAAATTCTCCTTGACGGTTCACGCGAGCTGGCTACTTTGTGGGCGCTGCAGACAACCCCTCCACCACCCACGAAAGAGACACGACCATGAGCGACACCACCCAGATCCCCGGCGCTGAGCAGATGAAGAAGTTGTTCGACGAGCAGTCGGCGCGCATGACCCAGATGTTCGAGGAGATGAACAAGACCCACGCGAAGTGGGTCGAGTACGGCAACTCGCAGCTCGCCGAGATGAACTCGCTGCTCAAGAACCAGTTCAACTACGCGAACGAGCTCGCGGCCGGCTGGGCGAAGCTGTCGACCGAGACGGCGAAGAAGACCGCCGAGTCGTTCAAGGCCTGATTTCGCAGTTGCAGTAATCCAAAGCCTCCTCCGCCGATCACGGAGGGGGCTTGTCTGTCAGAACCCGAATCAAGGACGTCGATGTTCCCGACCGAAGATCTCCAGTTGATGCCGACCCGCAAGAGCACGGTGCTGACCGATGGGCCGGCGTCGTTGTTTCATTTCGTGGCGGCGAACGAGGTGAAGGCCGTCGACGCGCCGCCGGTGCTGCTCGTGCCGTCGATGATCAACCGCTGGTACGTGCTCGACCTGTGCCCCGGTGCCTCGGTCGCCGAAGCGTTCGTGAACGGCGGCTTCGACACGTGGCTGCTCGACTGGGGCACCCCCGAAGAACACGACCGCTACTTCACGTGGGCCGACGCGCTCGCGCGGCTCGATCGCATGGTGCGCCGCGTGCGCCGCGAGACGGGCGCCGAGAAGGTCGTGCTGCTCGGCTACAGCATGGGCGCCACGCTCGCGTCCGTTCACGCCGCGCTCAACCCCGAGCTCTACGCGGGCTTCATCAACGTCGCGGGGCCCATCGATTTC
>JBEHYH010000583.1:0-3701 GCA_048498275.1 Myxococcota bacterium
CCGCGGAGTCTGCAGCAGCGACGCGACCCAGCCCGACTTCGCGCGAATGCCGACGCGCACGTTGTCCAACACGGTCGACTGCTTGAAGAGGCGGATGTTCTGAAACGTACGCGCCAGCCCGAGGCGGTTGATCTGATGCGGGCGCCGGCCGTTCAGCTTGGTGCTGCCCGCGAAGACGTCGCCTGTGGTGGGCAGATACACGCCGGTGAGCACGTTGAACGCCGTGGTTTTCCCCGCGCCGTTGGGGCCGATCAGCCCCTGCAGATCGCCCTTGTGAATCTCGAGGTTGAACCCGGTGAGCGCCGTGAGGCCACCGAAGCGAATCGAGACGTTCGCGGCTTTGAGCAGCGGCTCGCTCACGACGCGACCTTCTTCTTCTTGAGCCAGTCCCACGCTTCGTGCGTGCCGAACAACCCCTGCGGCCGCGTCAGCATCATCACCACCAGCAATACCCCGAAGATGGGCTTGCGGAGCTGATCGATGCTCTGCGCCATCGCAGCATTGTCACCGCCGACCGCGAGGAACAGCGCGCGCATGCCTTCGGGGAGCAGCGTGAGCACGACGGCGGCGACGATGGCGCCGGTGGTGCTGCCGAGCCCACCGGCGACGATCATCACCACGATCTCCATCGACTTCACGAAGCTGAACGAATCGCCCGGCGTGATGATGCTCTGGAAGTGCGCGAAGAGCCCGCCTGCGACACCGGCGAAGAAGCTCGAGACCACGAACGCCTTCACCTTGTAGGTCGTGGTGTCGACGCCCATCGCCTCGGCGGCGATCTCATCTTCACGAATCGCGACGAGGTTGCGGCCGTGCGACGCCGACAACAGCCGCTTCGAGAACAAAACCACCAGGAACACCGCGAACCACACGCTGAAGAACGTCGTGTGCTGCGGCGTGCTGGAGAGCCCGAGCGCTCCGCCCAGCGCCGGCGTGTTGCGCACGACGACGAGAATGATCTCCCCGAAGCCGAGCGTGACGATGGCGAGGTAGTCGCCCTTCAAACGCAGACTCGGCAGGCCCACGAGCAGGCCGAAGAACCCGGCGAGCAGCCCGCCCGCGAGCAGCGAGATGACGAAGAACAGTTGATGCTCGACGACCTCGGGCAACACGCCGATGCGGTACTGGCCCAGCACCTGCGAAAGCAGCGCCGACGAGAACGCGCCGACCGCCATGAAGCCCGCGTGCCCGATGCTGAACTGCCCGGTGATGCCGTTGATGACGTTGAGCGAGACCGCGAGCACCACGTTCACGCCGACCAGCAGCGCGAGGTAGATGAAGTACTCGCTGCCAGCGGTGAGCCACTGCAACAGCGCCAGCACGACGATGGCAATGGCGACGGGAGCGAAGGACTTCACGTGAACCGGGGAGGTCTACACGCGCCCGGGGGGATTCAGAAAGAGAAAGTCGCGGCGAGGGCGGCGCCATTCCCACTCACCGGCACCGGCCCGACGCCCTTGAGCCGCACCGGGAGCCCGCCGGGGCCATACGTGTAGATGCTGGAACGGTGCTCCACCACCCAGCGCCCGACGAGGTAGCCCATCGCCGCGCCGACCAGCACGTCAGACGTGAAATGGAGATCGTCGATGACCAGCATCGCCGACAGGAAGCTCGCGGCGCCGAGAATCAGCACCTGCAGCCACGGCTCCTTGAAGTACGTCGCGTAGACACCGGCGATGGCGAAGAAGCTCGCGGCGTGACCCGACGGCGTGCCCGCGGGGAAGAACTTGAAGGTGGGCCCGTAGTAATCGCCCGCGCCCCCGTTGCCGAACACGCCGTCGCGGCCGGTCAGGGCCTTCAACGTCACGTGGTAGAACTGCGTCAGCGCGAGCGCCTCGAGCGCCAGCGCGCTGACCTCGATGAACGGTTCTTTGTTCGCGAGTGACGACACCAACAACATCACCGGAGCGATCGCCGTCGCGATGCTGACGATGGCGAGGTCGGTGCCCTTGGTGAAGACGCGAAAGCCTCCGGTGTTGCACGGCTGCGGAGCGCCGAAGTCGCAGTTGCCGCCGGTCCACGTGTGAATCGAGTCCTGCCAGCGCGCATCCAGCGAACGCGTCGCGGCGGGCAATTTCCCATCGGCCGGCCACGCGAAGGGGATGCCCATCGCAATCGGCACGCCGACGTTCGCGGTGAAGAGCGCGTAGTCACCCGCATCCCACCGCACGACGCTGGTGGGGATCGAGATGAGGTCAGCGAAGCCGCGCAGCCACCAATGAATGAACCATTTGCCCGCGGGCTCGCCGGGTTTGTAGCGCCAGTCGTCGCCCATGAAGACGCCGCGCGGCTTCACGTACGTCGGCTTCTCCGGCAACGGCTTCAAGTCAGGCACCACCACCGGCGCGTCGGGCGCGGCGTGCAACGCGAGCGAGAGCAACAGCGGCAACATCACAGCCCGAGTTCTCTCCGCACCTGCGCGATGGGTTTGCCGCCGAAGCGTTCTTTCACCGCCGACAAGGTTCCGAAGCTCCGGGTCACCATGCGGTCGATGTAGAGCGTGCCGAGGAGATGATCAGTCTCATGCTGCAGAATGCGCGCGGGCCAACCCGAAACGCGCCACGTCTGCGGCTGCCCTTTTTCATCGAGCCCGCTGACTTCGACTTCGTGGAAACGCTCGACGTACCCGGCCCAACCGGCGACCGAGAGACAGCCTTCGAAGAAGCCGACCTTCTCTTCACCAATCGGCGTCAAGACAGGGTTGATGAACACGCGCACCGGCACGGGGACGCGCTCGCGTTCCTGCTTCTCCTGATCAGTCAGTGACGCCATCAGGTCAGCGCGATCTTCGAGCACCAGCACGCGCAGGTTCACGCCGATCTGCGGAGCCGCGAGGCCAACGCCCGGCGCCGCGCGCATCGTTTCCACCATCGTGCTGATCAGCTTCTGAAACTCGGGCGTGGCAATCTGTTCAGGCGTCACGTCCTTCGCGGGCTCACGCAGAACCGGCGCTCCGGCTTGAACGATGTGCAGTGATTCCATGTGCTCTCTCGGGTCGGGAACGTTCTTCACGCAGGCCGTCAACGCCAGCGTGCAAGTCAGCAGAAACAGTCTCATCGCAGCCAAAATCCTCGTGGAAAAGAGCCTCAGAATGGCGGCCGATTTGTAGCGCTGCTTGCCGAAGGACGCACACATCTACGCACCGCCGCGAGCCGATCATGCGTCATGGCCACCTCCGTTACCTCGTCGAGCAGCACGGTTCCCGCGGTTCCCACGACTCCGGCCGCGCCGAGCGTGAAGACGGTTCGTGAAGTCGAAGCGCTGCTCAAGCGCGCTGGTTTCAACCCCGGCAAGGCCGATGGAAAAGTCAGCCCGGCGTTCACGTCGGCGCTCAAGGAGTTCCAGGCCGCGTGGGGTTTGAGCACGAACGGCAGCGTCGATGCGAAGACGCTCGGCAAGCTCCGCGACACCAGCACGCGCATCAAGGAACACGCGCACAAGAAGGACTCGTACGTGTCGGTCGGTCAGAAGTCGGGTTCGATCAAGACGCTGGAACAGCGCCTGGCGCGCCTCGGCTACGACGTGGGCAAGGCCGACGGCACGTATTCGCGCGAGACCGCCGACGCGGTGAAGAAGTTCAAGGCTGATCAGAGCACGCTCAAGAAGAACGCCTCGAGCGGAGCGCTCAGCAAGAAGAGCCGCGCGGTGCTGTTCAATGAATCCCAGCGCACGCTGCACGCGCCTGAACGGGCGCGCGTGCG
>JBEHYH010000584.1:0-3694 GCA_048498275.1 Myxococcota bacterium
GCAGGCCGACGCCGAGGCGACGCGCGTGGTGGGCGAGGCGAAGGCCTGCCCCTGTAGCCGCGTCGCGTGCGCGTCGGCCTCCGCGATCATCTTGCGGCGCGTGCCTTCGGCCTCGCTCGCGAGCCGCACCTTCTCGGCTTCACCCTTCGCCAGCTCGATGGCCGCGAGCGCGTTGCGTTCGCTGATGCGCACCATCTGCTCGCTGCGCACCACCTCGCCCTGCATGTTGGCCACCGACAACTCACGCTCGAGCTGCTGACGCTTCACCTGCGCCTCGCGTTGCACCTCGTAGGTGCGCTGCAGCTCCTCGGCGATCTTCCGGTCGGTCTGCGTCTTCATCAGCTCGGCCGGCGCCTCGATGTCGCCGATGAGCGTGTCGATGCACTCCACGTCATACGCCGCGAGCGCCGCGCGAATGGCCCCGAACGCCGCCGCCTGGCGCTCGGTGCGCGCCGAGAGGAACTCGAGCACCGTCACCTGCTGCGCGGAGTTGCGGAAGTAGTTCGCGACCGTCGGCTGCAGCACATGGTCGACGAGGTTCTGCATTGAACCCACGCGCGAGATGACCCGCGGCGCCTGCTTCATCGACACGTGGATGATCTGCGACACGTCGAGCGTGAACGAGAACCCGTCCTTCGAGCGCACCGTGATGGGGCTCAGCTTCTCGTCGTACCGGTGCGACTCCACGCGGCCCGCCCAGTTGAGGACGATGTTGGTGGTGGGCACGAGCTCGACCTTCATCACGCGCGTATTGATGGCGTGCGTGCCGGGGAGCAGCGGCTCGATCCACACGCCTTTGCGGCCGCGCTCCACGAGGTCACCGTGCGTGAACTCGTCACCTGACAGGTCGAGGTGTTCGCGGCCGACGTAGCTGACGACCACGCCCACCGAGCCGATGGGAATGACGGTGAGCGGCACCTGCTCCACGCGCGCGAACCACGGGTTGAGACTCCACGCGCCGGACAGCAGGAGTTGTTCCTGCAGACCACGGCAGCCGCCGGCGTCGATGAACGCCTGCGCGCTCTGAAAGCCGTCGTGACCGGGCACGAGGGGGCCCGCGAGGTCACCCTGCGGCAACGGGCGTCCGTCGAGCGTGGTGATGATGCCCACCTTGTCGGTCGAGATGGAGGTCACGAGGAGGTCGCGCGGGTGCACGCCGAACTGTTCCGCGTTGCGCGTGGTGATGACGGTGAAGAGCGCGGGGTTGATGCGGTAGCGGCCCGAGCGCAGCACGTGCAACTGACGGCCCTTCTCGCCGCCCTCGGAGAGGAACTCGCGCGCGTTCTGAAAGTCGTCGCAGTCGATCTCACGCCCGAGGATGCGCTCCCCGGGGATCGACGCGCCGTCGTTGGCGACCACCAGGGCGATTTCACCCGGCTCCACGAAGATCAACGGCACCTTCTGCACGGAGTACTTCCACACCCACAGACCGAGGTGCAGACCGGGCGCGAGGAGGTCGGCCTGGTAACCGGCTTCTCCCTCGAGCGCGATGAGCTGGCCCGGCGGCAGCGAACGCCCGTACTTGCGGATGACGAGCCCCGCCTGGTTCTCGCGGATCGACCACGCGCCGAGCGAGACGATGAAGAGACCCAACAGCAAGACAGCAACCACTGCGCCGAAGACGACCAACATGACGGACTCCTGGTGAGAGACGAACCCCCTGAAATGCACCGGCCCGGCCAGACGCAGGTGTGCGGAACTGCTCGAAAGCACCCCGTCTCACTGCGATTGAAATCACGCACAAACACGATTCAAATCGTTTTCATGAGCACCACCCTCTGGGAAGGCGCGCCGCCGAAAGGCGCGCTCGAAGAAGCGTTGAAGGTCGCCGGCTTCACGGTGTCGCGCACCGGCGCGCGGGTCGCGGTGACGCGCACGGCGACCACGGCGGTGCCGGTTCCGAAGCATGCGCTGCCGTGGGTGTGGCTGTGCGCGCAGCCGGTGCCGCTCGAAGCGCGGGGCCGCGCGGTGCAGCGTGGCGCGCTCGACGTGGTGAACGAACGCGACTCCGGTTGGGTCGAGCGCCTGTTGGCGCGGTTGAGTGAAGCGCAGGTCTCCTTCCCCGAGCTCACGGCGCCTGAAGGTTTCGTCGCGCGCGCCGAGTCGACGAAGAAGCTGCTGCGGGCGCTGTGGCAGGCGGCGCACACCTCGATGCCGGTGTTGCTCACCGGCGAGACCGGCACCGGCAAGGAGCTCGCGGCGCGGCTGATTCACCGCTGGTCCGCGCGGCGAGACGCGACCTTCGTGCCCATCAACTGCGCCGCCATCCCCAACGAGTTGATGGAAGGCGAGCTCTTCGGCTCGGCGAGAGGCGCGTTCTCCGGCTCGGTGCGCGACTACCCGGGGCTGCTCGCGGCGGCCGAGGGCGGCACGGTGTTCCTCGATGAAATCGACGACACGCCGTTCTCACTGCAGGTGAAGCTGCTGCGCGTGCTCGAAGACCGCGTCATCTCGCGGCTCGGCGAGAACCACTGGCGGGAGGTGAACTTTCGCACCATCGCCGCGACCAACCGCAACCTGCGCGGGCTCATCGAGGCCGGCACGTTCGGAGCGGACCTCTACGAGCGCCTCGCCACCGTCGAGATTCACATGCCGCCGTTGCGCGACCGCCCCGAAGACCTCCCGGAGCTGGTGATGCAGTGGGTGGAGCGCTTCTACCGGGAAGATCGCGCGCCCGGCCGCAGGTCGCGCGTAAAGGAGCTGACCCCCGACGCGCTCGAGGTGCTGCGCCGCTGGTCGTGGCCCGGCAACGTGCGCGAATTGCGCAACGTCATCTACGGCGCGCTGGTGCAGAAGCGCGCGGGCCACACGCTGCTGATGAGCGACCTGCCTCCGCGGTTGTGGGCGAAGGAAGAACGGCCTGTCGATGACGCGCTCGACGCGCGGCTGCGGTCGGGTGGCTTCAACCTGCGAAAAGAGGTCGAGGCGCTCGAACGGAGCGCGTTGCAGTCGGCGCTGCGGTTGAGCGAAGGCAACGCGTCGCAGGCCGCGAAGTTGCTCGGCGAAGTCGGCCGGGGGGCCGCGCGAGACCCGGGCGGCACCGTGCGCACGATGATGAAGCGCCTGCTGTGATTCAGGCCGTCAGCGCGCGCCAGAGGTCGACCCGGCGAACGAAGCCGCGCGATTCGAACCATTCCAACTGCGGCGGCCCGTTGAGCGTGCCGAGCGCCAGGGCGAGCTGCGCGTGGGAAATCGCGTTGTCTTTGGGGAAGCGCCCGGCAGCCTTCGTCAACGTGTCGCGCGCCTGCTTGAGCTGCCCGCCCCACTTCAAGGTCAGCGCGTAGTGCGCGTAGACCTCCGCGGGGTCCAGCTCCTCGGTCCACGCCAGCGAGCGCTCTTCGTAGGTCTCGATGGCCGCGAGGAAATCGGTCTTCGCGCGCGAGAGCTCGAGCGCGTCGGTGGCCTTCTTGTAGCGCTGCAGACGCAGCCGGCCCGCGAGCGCGCGGCTCCACGCGAGCAGCATTTCCCAGCCATTCGTTTCAGCGACCTTGCGCGCCGTCGCGATGAGCTTCTCGGCCTCGGCGAGTCTGCCGCGCGCGAGCTCGATCGACGCGAGCACCAGCGGCGCCTCGGCGAGCCCCGCGTGGTTGCCCATCAACACCGAGAGCCGGCCATAGAGCGATTCACCAGCGAACGCCGCGTCGTAGTCACCGAGATCGGTGAGCACCAGCGTGAGGTTGTGGAGCGTGATGGC
>JBEHYH010000585.1:0-3675 GCA_048498275.1 Myxococcota bacterium
CGCAGGAGCGCCTCGAACGACACCGGCTTGGAGAGCACGTCATCCATCCCCGACTGGCGGCAGGCCTTCACGTCGTCATCACTGAACGTCGCGGTCACGGCGACGA
Source organism: Myxococcota bacterium (assembly GCA_048498275.1). Classification (GTDB taxonomy): domain Bacteria; phylum Myxococcota; class Myxococcia; order Myxococcales; family Myxococcaceae; genus Archangium_A. The sequence continues at coordinate 107 of JBEHYH010000585.1, forward strand.
CCGGCACCCGACCGCGCGCCCCGGGCAACGCGCGGATGCGCCGCGTGGTCTCGAACCCGTCGAGCCCCGGCATCTGACAATCCATCAGCACCGCCGCGTAGTCGGCCTCGGCGACCGCCTTGAGCGCCTCTTCGCCTGACGCGACGGCGTCTGCCTCGAAGCCCGCCTTGCGCACCAGGCTCGCGGCGACGTGCAGATTCACCGCGTTGTCATCGACCACCAGCACGCGCCCGTGTTTCATCTTCGGAGCCGTCACCGCGCTCGGCGCCTCCGCCGGCGGCAATTGCAGGGTGAAGAAGAAGCGCGAGCCCTTCCCTTCTTCTGATTCGACGCGGAGCTCTCCGCCCATCAATTCGACCAACTGACGCGAGAGCGCGAGGCCGAGGCCCGTGCCGCCGTAGCGTCGCGCGGTCGTCGCGTCGCCCTGCGAGAAGAACGTGAACAGCTTCGGCAACACCTCGCGCGAGATGCCGACGCCGGTGTCCTGCACGCAGAACAGCAACCCGTTCATCATCTTCACGCGCATCACCACGCTGCCCTGCGGCGTGAATTTGAGCGCGTTGCTCACGAGGTTGAACACCACCTGACGCACGCGCAGGTCATCACCCAGCACCCACTTCGGGGCCGCCGGGTCCAGCTCCACGCGGAACTCGACGCCCTTCTCGCGGCCCTGGGTCTCGAACAAGCGCGCCACGTCGTCGCACAGCTCGCGGAGTTGAAAGGGCCGCACGTCCAACGCGAACTTGCGCGTCTCGAGGCGCGTCAGGTCGAGCAGGTCATCGATGAGCGCGGTGAGGAACTGCCCGCTGCGCACGATGGCCGAGAGCCGTTCACGGGCGAGCGGGTCTTGCGTGTCCTGCAGCATCAACTGCGTCATGCCCAGCACGCCATTCATCGGCGTGCGGATCTCATGACTCACCGCCGCGAAGAACAAGGTGCGCGCGCGGTTCGCCGCTTCGACGCGCTCGAAGGCCGTCTTGCGCACCGCGAAGAAGCGCGACGAGAACGCCGCCGCCATCGCCAGCGCGCTGATGATGTTGAGCGACTTGCTCAACATCGGGTCGGGGTCTTCGTACGGCAGCGAATACCCCGCGTGTCCGAGCACCAGACTCGCGATGGCGAACGCCGCGGTGACGAACATCCAGAAGAACGCGCTCCGCCAGCCGAAGAGAAACCCCGCGGTGAGTGGAATGATGGCCGCGAAGAACAACTGCGTCTCGTCGATGGGCGTCTGCGTCAACATGCCCGGGCCGTAGAGGAGCAACGCGGCGAACATCGACAGCTCGAACCACGGCGACAACCTGCCGGTGCGCCGGAGCATCGTCAGCGCGATGGGCCCGAGCACGACGAGCAACCCGTTGAAGAGCGCCTGCGGCCAGAGCCCCAACGCGGAGTTGTACGCGCCCCACAGAAACGCCGGAGGCCACGCCACCAACCACGCCTGAATGCCGAAGCGGACGCGCGAATAGTACTCGCCGTCGTCGGCGAGACCGGGCGGCATCCAGTAGTCGGTGAGCCGCTCCATGAGGCTGCGCGTCGACATCGCGCGCGCACGCTACCGCCACGCGTCGGCCGATGGAGGGCGACAGACGTCAACCCGTTAGGGCGGTGCACAAAACGGCACGGCGTCGGGAAGCTGGCGCATACTCCGAGCCCGCCCATGTCAACGCCCGCGCCGTCGGTTGATCAATTGCTCGCCGCGCACCCCTGGCCGAAAGACTTCGCGTCGAGGGAGCGCGTTCAGTTTCTCTGGCATTACGAAGTCGCGATGCCGCGCGAGCAGTTGTGGCCGCTCATCGCCGACACCTCGCGCCTCAATCGCGCGCTGGGCGTGACGGAGATGAAGTTCGCGCCGCGCGGCAACGGTGAACTCTGGGGCACCACGCGCAACGGCGGCGTCTTCCACGAGTGGCTGGAGGTGCCGTGGAACTGGGTCACCAACCAGTGGGTCGAGTCGCAGCGCCTCTACACCTCGGGGTTCGCCGAGACGGTGTGGGCGGTGTTCACGCTCGACGAGCTCTCGCCCGAGAAGACGCGGGTGAACGTGTACTTCGGCATGGTGCCCCGGCACTTCATCGGCAGGTTCGTGCTGAAGCTGGGGTTCGGCGCGCTCGAGAAAGACTTCGCGCGCGTGCTGAAGGACGTCGAGGCGCAATACGCGATGGCGAAGGCCGCGCGCATGCCCGCGCCTGAACCGACGCCGCTCGCGCCCGACGTTCAGGAACGGCTCCAGAAGACGCTCGACACCATCATCTCCGAGGGCGTCGACAAGGACGTCGCGACCCGCCTCGTGAATTGGATCCAGAACGGCGATGACGAAGACGTCTTCCGCATTCAGGTGAAGGAACGCGCGGCCGTGTGGGGCGTCGACACGCAGCAACTGCTCCGCGCGGCGCTGCACCTCACGCGTGAAGGCGTGCTCCAGATTTCGTGGGACCTCATCTGCCCGCATTGCCGTGGCCCGACGGAGAACTTCGGCGAGCTCGGCGCGCTCAAGGCCGGCAGCGCGTGCCCGGTGTGCGAAATCGACTTCGACAGCCGCGGCGCCGAGTCGGTCGAAATCACCTTCCACATCCACGCCAATGTCCGTCAGGTGCAGCAGCGCTCGTTCTGCAGCGCGGAGCCCTCGCGCAAGGAGCACGTGCGCGTTCAGAAGACGCTCGCGGCCGGCGAAGCGGTCACGCTGCAGCCGTCGCTCAAGCTGGGCGGCTACCGCCTGCGTTCACATGGCGAGAAGGCGTACGGCTTTCTCGACGTGAATGAGAACGGAGCCGCGAGTTTCGAATGGACTCCCGGGTTCAACGGGCGCGCGTCGATTCGCCCTGACGCGAGCATCACCTTCAAGAACCCCACCGCTGAACCGGTGCGCGTCACGCTCGAAGCCGCGACGTGGAAGGACCACGCCCTGCGCCCCGGCGAGTTGTTCTCGCTGCAGGAATACCGCGACCTCTTCAGTGAGGACTACCTCGCCGCCGACGTGCAGCTCGCCATCGGTGAACAGACGATTCTCTTCACCGACATCGTCGGCAGCACCGCGATGTACGCGCAGCGCGGCGACCCGGCGGCGTTCGTCGAAGTTCGCCGGCACTTCGAGGAGGTCTTCGAAGAGATCGCGAAGTACCGCGGCGCCGTGGTGAAGACGATTGGTGACGCGGTGATGGCGACCTTCGGCAACGCGCTCGACGCGGTGCAGGCGGCGATGGCGATTCACGCGCGCTTTCCTCCGAAGCGCGCTGATTCACCGACGAAGCTGCGCATCTCGCTCAACACCGGCCCGTGCATCGCGGTGAAGTTGAACACCGGCGTCGACTACTTCGGGCACACGGTGAACCTCGCCGCGAAGCTCCAGTCGCTCGCCGAGTCGTGGCAGGTGGCGATGAGCGAGACGACGTGGCGCGCGCCCGGCGTCGCCGAGTTCCTCGCGAAGCAGAACGGCCTGACCGCGCTCGAATACAGGTCGAAGGCGCTTCCTGAGCCTGTCCCCGTGCGGCAGTGGACGGTATTCTCCGAGTAACCACATGGACGAGAGCAAGATTGCCGAGGCGAGAGAGAAGCTGCTGCAGGTCGCA
>JBEHYH010000586.1:0-3666 GCA_048498275.1 Myxococcota bacterium
ACGCGCGCGAGATGCTGGGCGAGCGCATCAAGACGCCGCCGCGTGGTCTGCCGAACGGCGCCGTCGGCTCGTCGGGAACCATCGGCGCCATCGTGGCCTTCGCGCGCTCGGAAGGCGTCGGTCACGCCACGATTCAGGAGATCTCCCGCGCCGTCGACGAGCTCGCGGAGATGGATTCGGAGAAGCGCCGCAAGCGCTTCGACCCGCGCCGCGCGGACATCGTGGTGGCCGGTGCGGTGGTGCTCGAGGCCGCGATGCAGCGGCTCCACGTGAACACCATCACCGCCGTCGATCGCGGGCTGCGCGAGGGCATTCTGTATGACCTGCTCAAGCGGCGAAAAGTCGACACCGACGACCATTCGCTCACCGACGCCGCGCTCGCGTTGGGGCGGCGTTTTCATTTCAGCGAAGAACACGGCACCCGCGTCGCGGGGCTCGCGCTGCAGTTGTTCGATGATCTCGCGACGTTGCATCAGTTGCCGGCCGCCGCGCGCCCGTACCTCGAGGTGGCCGCGCTGCTGCATGACGTCGGTCACGCGGTGAACTACCAGAAGCACCACAAGCACACGCACTACCTGATCCTGAACAGCGATCTCCCGGGGCTGACTGATCGCGAACGCCAACTGGTGGCGCTCATCGCGCGGTTTCATCGGCGCACGCGGCCCGACCCGCAGCATGAACTGCTCGTGCCGCTGACGCCCGCTGACTTCAGGCTCGTTCGCAAATGCGCCACCTTGTTGCGCGTCGCCGACTCGTTGGACCGCAGCCATCAGCAGCCGGTGAAGTCGGTGTCCGCGGCGGTGAAGGGCAGGGCGGTGCAGTTGACGGTCAAGTCGCGAGGCTCCGTCGATCTCGAGCTGTGGGACCTGCAGCACGAGCTCGAGCTCTTCCGCGAAGTATTCGGCAAGACGCTGCAGGTGATGCCCTCAGGCTCGCGCGGCCACTGACTCGTCCATCATGCGGTAGCCGACGCCGCGCACGGTCTCGACGCTGTTGCGCGCGGGGCCGAGCTTCTCGCGCAGCCGCATCACGTGCGTGTCGACGGTGCGCGTCTCGAGCGGAGAGGTGATACCCCACACGTCGGCCAGCAACTGCTCGCGCGACTGCACGCGGCCGGGGCGCGCCATGAACTGGTGCAGCAGCTTGAATTCCAGCGCGGTCAATTCGAGCGACTGGCCATCGACCCACGCGCGGTGCGAGCCGGTGTCGAGCGAGAGCAGCCCCGTGGTGAGGCGCTGACCGGCCTCCTGCGGCCCGGCGCGGCGCAGGATCGCCTTCAAGCGCAGTACGAGCTCACGCGGAGAGAACGGCTTGCTCACGTAGTCATCGGCCCCGACCTCGAACCCCTCGACGCGATCCGACTCCTCGCCGCGCGCGGTGAGCATGACGATCGGCACCTCGCGCGTGCGCTGATCGGCGCGCAGCCGGCGGCACACCTCCTTGCCGGAGATGTCGGGGAGCATCAGGTCGAGCAGCACCACGTCGGGCACCCGCTGTTGTGCGAGCGCCAGCGCGCGCTCGCCGGTCAAGGCGATCGCCGTCTCCAGCCCGGCCTGGTGCAGGTTGAACTCCACGAGCGACGCCAGATCTGCTTCGTCATCGACGATCAGTACGAAAGCCATGGGCGGCTACGTAGGCCCGGCCCATCACGGGCGAGTGAAGCGTTGGTGACAAGCGCGTAACGCTATTCGCCCGAGGCGAGGTCGGCGGTCTCGTCGCCCGGCGTTTCAGGCGCTTCCAGTTCAGCTTCGGGCGGCTGCGAAGCGTCGATCTGCTCCTGCGTCGCGCCCGGAGGCGGCGGCAGGTACGGCTTGAGCAGGTTCGGGCTCGGCGGCCGCAGATACGGCGGCAGCCCCGAGTGGCGGCGCGCGGCTTCGGCCAGCTGCGCGTGATGGCGGTAGCGGCACTCGACCATCTTGTGAATCAGCAGCGGCGCTCCCGGCACCTTGCGCGCGGTGATGGCCTGCGTCGCTTTTCGAACCGTGTAACGAACCCGGCGGATCTGCACGCGCCAGCCGCGCGGAGTCCACGTGAACAAGCCCCACGCCGGCCGCAGATCTCCGTCACGGGGAATGCCCGCGGAGGCGACGTCAGCGATGACCAGCCGGCCCACGCGGCGGCGATACGGGAAGTGCAGGTGCCCGAAGGCCATCGCGCTCGCGTCGACGTGCTGCAGCCAGCGCCGAATGGTCGCCTCGTCCATCGTCGGTTCGAGCGAGTCTTCGAGGTTCTTCGGGTTGGCGTGACACACGAAGAGGTCCTGCGTCTTCCGCGGCGAATAGCGCACCGAGAAGGGCAGGCTCTTCAACTTTTCGAGGCGCTCAGCGCCGAGCTGATCGCGCGTCCATTGGAGCAGCTCCGTCTTCCAGTGCTCCGCCTCGCGATACGCGCCGTGGAGATAGAGGCCGGCGAGGTACGCGTCGGTGTTGCCCATCAGCAACGCGTCGCACTCGGTGAAGAGCAGGTCGACGGTCTCGGCGGGGTGCGAGCCGCGCATGGCGAGATCACCGGCGGCCACGATGTAGTCGGGGGCCTGCTGCTTGATGTCTTCAAGCACGGCCTCGGCAGCGGCGAGGTTGCCGTGGATATCGGCCAGCACAGCGACGCGCATTGCGAGGTCAGTGTACGCCGCGTCACGACGCTTCGTCGATTTCCTGGAGGTTACGTCTCGGGCGGAACGGGCAGCTCGACGAAGAAGGTCGACCCCTGGCCCGGCGCGCTCTCGACGCGAACGTCGCCCTTCATGGTGTTGACCAGGTTCTTCACGATCGACAGGCCGAGGCCGGTGCCGCCCATCTCGCGCGAACGGCCCTTGTCGACCCGGTAGAATCGCTCGAACACCCGGGGGAGGTGACGCGCTTCGATGCCGGGCCCGTCGTCCTTGACGCGGATGATGAGGGTGTCGCCTTTGCGTTCGCTGGTGACCTCGACGCGCCCGCCTGAGCGCGTGTACTTCACCGCGTTGTCGACGAGGTTGAGCAGCACCTGTTCGAGCGCGCGCTTGTCGCCGAGCACCTGCGCGGCGGGCGGTACCGACACGCTCAACGTGGTGTTTCGCGGGCTCGCTTTCGGCCGCACCGCCTCGAAGGCGCGCTGGGTCGCTTCGAGCACGTTGACCGGGTTTTCTTCGAGCTGAATCTGGCGCGCGTCCATGCGCGAGAGCTCGAGCAGATCTTCGACGAGCTCCGAGAGCCGCTCTGATTGCCGGTGGATGATGTCGACCATCTTCGGCGCGGCTTTCGCGTCGTTGATGGCGCCCGACTGCAGCGTCTCCGCGTAGCCGCGAATGGCGGTGATGGGCGTGCGGAGCTCGTGGCTCACGTTGGCGACGAAGTCCTTGCGAACCTTCTCGAGGCGCCGCAGCTCGGTGACGTCGAAGAAGACGGCCGACGAACCTCCGAACTCGCGCCCGAGCGGAGAGACGTGCACCGACAACACCGTCGGCTTCACGCCCTCGACGTTCAATTCGATGCGGCTGGCGACGCCGTCGTTGCAGGCCTTCTCGGTGGCGATCTGGATCTCCGCGCTGGCGGGGAAGAGGTCGCGCGGCCGGTGACCGACGAGCTCGCGCGCGGTGTAGAGGATCTCCTTGAGCGCGTTGTTGTGCTCGGTGACGGTGCCGTCTTCAGACGTGATCCACACGCCTTCGGCCATGCCGTCGATCTC
>JBEHYH010000587.1:0-3658 GCA_048498275.1 Myxococcota bacterium
GGTCTTCGGCGCGGGCTTCGCGGGTGCGCGCTTGTTCTTCTTCGGCGCGGCGATGCGCGGCACCTGCGCGAACGCGGCCTTCACGCGCGCGGGCTCGTCGGCCCACGCGGCCGCGGTTTCCTTCTTCAGCCGGTTCAACGCCAGCGACCACCCGGGGAGCAGCCCATCACGCTTCGCCGCTGCGTCGGCATGCACGCTGCTCGCGGTGGTCGCGGCCTCCAGCGCGGCCCGTGTCCTGCCCGCGGCGCTCTTCGCGTTGAGCGCTGCGGTCTTCAGCGCGGCGGGCGGCGTCGAGGCGATGATCTTCTCCACGAGCGCCGAGATCGTCTCCTGCTCGGTGGCGATGGGCAGCGTCTTCAGATCGCTGATCGACGACTTCGTGAACGCCGCGAGCGGCTTGATGCGGGTGCCGACGCCCGCCGCCACCGCCGCGTTGGCGAGGGCATCGAGTGAAGCATCTTGCGCGTCATCAGCGAGGCTGACGGCGGCCAGCGCCGCTTCGCGCGCGTCGTCTGCCTCGGCGGCGGCGTCATACGCGGCGGCATACGCCTGCTGCACCGCCTTGAACGCGGTGAGCTTCTCCTTCACGCGCGCCGGTGCGTTCGCCAACCGGTTGATGATCGCGTCGCCATACGCCTTCTGATTCCTGATGCGAGCCATGGGTCCCCCTCCGTGAATGTGGAGCCGCGAAAGTAGCAACGGGGCGGGGCCTCCCGATACGTCGGCAACGTCACGCCCTCCCGGGGCGCGCTTCGGGGCTTCGGTGCGCCGGCCTCGCCCCGGCGGGGCGCCCCCTCTCGACGCGGGTGAAGACCTCCGCCCCGGTGGGGCGCCGCCGCTCGACGCGGGCGAATGCCTCCGCCCCGGTGGGGCTCAGTCGTTCCAGAGTTTCTTCGGCGTGTCGGCGAGCAGGCGATACGAACGATCAGCCTCACGCAGCAGGTCTTCCGTCGAACGCACGCGCTCGGAGGGGAAGAGCGCTCCACCGACGCGCGCGATCAGCTCCACCGCGCCGCTCGGGCCTTCGACGGGCACGCTGTGCAGCACTTCGAGAATCCGTTTACCGACCAGCTTCGCGCCGGCGTTGTCGGTCTCCGGCAGCAGCGCGACGAACTCATCGGTGTCGATGCGGAACAACCGATCGGCCGAACGCAGCGTCGCCAGCACGCCCTGGAGCACCTTCTTGAGCCACTCGTCGGTCGCGTCGCGGCCCAGCGCGTAGCGGATCGCCGGGTAGTCATCGAAGCCGAACAGCAGGCACGCGGCGGGGCGGCCGTAGCGGCGGCTGCGCGCCAGCTCCGCATCGAGCGACGCCTTGAGCTGTGAATACGTGCCGGCGCCGGTGAGCGGGTCGACCGCGCGGAACTGCGCGAGCTCCTCTTCAGCGTCGAACAACCGCCGCCGGTACTCGCGCACCATCAGCGCCGAATTGATGCGCGTCTGGAGCTCGATCAGCTTGAACGGCTTGGTGACGAAGTCGTCGGCGCCCAGCTCCATGCCGCGAATCTTCCCGTCCATCTCGCCCATCGCCGTGAGGATGATGATCGGCAGCTCTTTGTATTTCTCGCTCTCGCGCGCCCACTTGAGCACCGAGAACCCGTCGCGCAGCGGCATCATCAGGTCGAGCAGCACCAGGTCGGGGCTCTGCGCGGTGATCTGCTCGACCGCCTCGTTGCCGTCGCCGGCCTGAATCACGCGGAAGTTCTGCGCCTCGCAGAGATCGCGCAACAGCCCGCGCGTGTGCTCGTCGTCATCGACCACGAGCACCAGCCGGTTGCTGAAATCGAGCTCGCTGCGGGAAGGGAAGGTCACGTGCGCGATGGCGTCAGGCGTTCATGACGACGCCTTCAGCGACCTCGTCGGGGATGCGCTTGGTACGGCTCTTCAAGAACTCGATCACCTGTTCGTCAGTACGCTCGTCGCCGGGCAGACGAACAAAGTGTTTCGCCAGCGTCGGGTAGCCCTTCACGAACAAGAGGATCGCCGTCGTGAAGTTGTCCAACCCCTCGAACACCACGGCGCCTTCCTTGAAGTAGCGCTCCTGGTTGTCGAGGAAGTCCTGCGGCATCTCCGTCCAGTGGCGGCTCTGCTTCACGTGATGACCGATGTGGTACCCGTCGTTGAAGCAGCGCTTGTTGTAGGGCGTGTTGATCCACGTCACGGAGTTCACGTACGAATCTCCGGGGCGCGACGGGTCGAGGAACGCGTGCTGGCCCCAGTTGCCGATCATCATCGCGATGCGGATGAAGAAGTACGGCACCACGAAGGCCACCAGCGTCGCCCGCCAGTTCACGAAGCTCAGCGCGACGATGATCGCCACGTGCATCGCGTCGCCGGTCAGCGCGCGCTTCGCCATCGCCGGGCGGTTCTTGCGCGTGAAGTACCGGGTGAGATCGACGTGCGAGAGGAAGAGGAACCGCGCGAAGTAGACAGTCCAGTCGAGGAAGCTGTCGCGCTGGTAGCGCATGGTGCTCGACAGATCGTTGCGGAGGTTGTTCTCCACGTGATGCATGCCGACGTGATGCTCCGCGTACCCGGTGGGGATGCCGAACATCAGGCTGGAGGTGAAGGGGATGAAGCGCGCGAGCCACTTCGGCGACTTGATGAAGGGCCGGTGCATCGTGCAGTGGAGCATCAGGATCGTCGGCGGCGCGAGCCACGCGAGCTGCACTGCCCACATCACCGGCGCCCACCACCACGTGAAGTACACGTACCCGACCGCCATCAACGGCACGATGATCAGCGCGTGGCGCAGCCACAGGCGGAAGAACACCGCGTCGCGGGGGTCGATGAGCATCGACTCCACCCATTTCTGGAATGCGGTCGGCGCGTAGACGGGCGCCGATTGAGGGTCGGTGATGGCGGGTACGGTCATTGCCCTCTGGCCCCTATCACTCCACGAAGCCCGCCGTCACCGCACCGGAGGCGAGGGCGCGCTGCAAATTCTCACCGTCATGAGCCACGACGATTGTCAGCTTCGGGTTGGCTTCTGACACCGCCTTGATGGCCGCGAGCTCGTCGATCACCGCTTGGCGATCTTCCTTGAGGGCGAGGCTGGCGAGCAGCGGGCGCATCTTCATCTGCACGAGGCTCTGTTCGTTCCACGCGATGTCGCCGATGAAGAGCAGTTCGTGACCGTCGGCGGTGCGCACGTAGACCAATTGTGAACCGGGGCTGTGACCGGGCGCCTTCTGCAGCGCGACTCCGGGCGCCACGCGGTGGAGCTTCTCGTAGTCGAAGGTCTGAATGGTGCGCGCGTTCTCGAGAGACAGCAGGGTGCGCGAGTCTGACTGTGCCCACGCGACCTGCGTCGGGGTGAGCAGCGCCTTGCCCTTCACGTATTCGGAGAAGAGCTTCGACTGCACGATGCCGCCGATGTGATCGAGGTGCTCGTGGGTGACCACGATCGCCGACGCCGCGAGCATCGCCTTTTCCATCTTCGCGAACGCGTCATCGGAGAAGTTGTGGATCAACGCCTGCAACGGCTTCGAGCCTTCGCGCGAGAACGCGGTGTCGATGATCACGGTGCCGGCGTCGGGCGTGACGACCTGGAAGGCCGGGTAGATCGCGGGGTAGTTGCCGAGCCCCTCGCCCGCGACCGCGCCGAACTTCGGCATGTCACCCTCGGCGATGTTCAGCGAGCGCACCGAGGTCGGCA
>JBEHYH010000588.1:0-3643 GCA_048498275.1 Myxococcota bacterium
GCCGCCGCGCTCGGTGTGCGGTGCGATGTCGCGACGCTGCGCCGCGCGTCTCCCGAGGCCACGCAGGAGCGCCTCGCCGCGCTGCAGGCCGGCGGGTGGATCGTCACCGAGGGCACGCGGTACGTGTCGGTGCGCGAGCAGGCGGTGCGCGAGCTGCTGCTCCAGAGGGCGACGCCCGACATTCACACGCGGTGCGCGGCGGCGCTCATCGAACAGGGCAAGGCCGACCCGTCATCGGTCGACCACGCGCAGCTCGCTGAACATCTCGTCGCCGCCGGCGATGGCGTGCGCGGCGCAACGTTGTGGAAGCACGCGCTCGACGTCGCGGTGTCGCGCGCCGATTCGCGCGCCGCGAGCATCGCGTGGGAAGGCATGGCCAGCGCGATGGCGTTGATGCCGGTGTCAGACGCGCAGTCGCGGGCGCGGGTCGACGCGCTGGCGCGGGCCGCCGCGCAGGCGTTGGTGACCGAAGACGTGGCGCGCGCGCGGGCGTTGCTCGATGTCGCAGCGCCGTTGGCGGCTCCGTTGAACCCGCCGAGCGCCGAGTACCTGCTGCTCGAAGCGAAGACCACGCGCCTCGAAGGCCGTCGCGTGAAGGCCACCGAGATGCTGCCGGCCGCCGAAGCCGCGGCGCAGGGCACGGCGGCGCTCGCGTTGGTGCTGCTGGAGCGCGGTGAGTCTCGCGAGCTCGAAGGCGACCTCGAGGGTGCGATCGCCGCGCTCGAAGCGGCGCGCCCCGTACCTCAGGCGTCGGCGGAGCTCGCGCGCTGGCACGGCGACATCAGCCTCGCGGCCCGCATCGAGGCGCGCCTGGCGACGATGGTGTTCGCGCGGCGTGACGCGGGCAAGGCCGTCGAGCTGCTCGAGCGTTCGCTCCAGTTCTGGCGGCAGATCCGCTGGCCGTATGGCGAAGCGCGCGTGCTCTCGACGCAGGGGGCGATCTTCGCGCAGCAGCAGCGGTTCGATCTCGCGGCGAAGTCGTACGAGGCGGCCGCGGGCGCGGCGCTGCGCTGCGGAGATCTGCTCTTCCAGGCGCGCGCGTTGCTCCAGCAATGCAAGGCGCTGCGCAAGCTGCAGGGCGACTCGACCGCGGCGCGCGCGGTCGCGACCGAGGTGCGCAAGCTGGCGTCGATCATCGGTTGGGAACAGGGTCGCGTCGAAGCGTCGTCATTGCTCGGCTCCTGAGCCGACGGTGTGGCCGGAACTCATAGAGGTCATCATGAAGAAGACGCAGATTGTCGTGTTGGTGCTGTCGTTGGCGGGCTGCGAACTCTTCACGGGTACTCCCATCACTCCCGTGGCTCCCGATGCGGGCTCTGACGCGGGCGTGACGATTGATTCAGGGACCCCCGACGCCGGAATCGACGAAGACGCTGGAGTCGTCGACGCGGGTGTCACCGACGCCGGCACTGAAGACGCCGGCATTGAAGACGCGGGCGTCATTGACGCAGGCGTGGCCGACGCGGGACTCATCGACGCGGGTTTTGACGCCGGAGTGTTCGACGCGGGAATCATCGACGCGGGTTTTGACGCGGGTTTTGACGCGGGCTTCGACGCGGGCGTGTTCGACGCGGGAATCGCCGACGCGGGCTTCGACGCCGGAGTATTCGACGCCGGCGTGGTCGATGCCGGGCATGACGCAGGCATCATCATCGACGCGGGCATTCTCGACGCAGGCCTCGCGTTGGCGGTGGGCGCTCCGTGCGTCAACGACCTCGACTGCAAGCTCGGCCTCGGCGTGAACGGCGTGTGCCGCCACACCACCGCGAGCGCCAACGCGAGCTACCCCGGCGGTTACTGCACGCGGCCGTGCGGCGTGGGCAACGGAGGCGCGTGTCCCTCCGGCGCAGACTGCGTGTCGACGGCGATGAACCACTACGGCGAGTTCACCGATTTCTGTCTCGACCTCTGCGGCGGCGACGCGGGCACGTGCCGCTCCGGCTATGGGTGCTACGCGGTCGACGCCGGCGAAGCGGCGTGCTGGTTGTCTCCCGCGCCGGCGTACGAAGTGCCCGACAAGATCGGCATCGCGTGCACCGCCGACGCCGAATGCCGCTACCCGCCCGAGACCGGCGGCGTATGTCTCACCACCGAATACGGCTACGCGTGGACAGGCGCCGGCGGCTACTGCTCGCGCAACGACTGCATCCGCGAGCTCGACTGCAGCCTCGATGGCGGTTCATCGTGCGTCGACTTTGGCGCGGGCAATCTCTGTGTCGGTCACTGCCCGGTGCCGGGCGTGCAGAGCACCTGCCGCTCGGGCTTCAGTTGTGTGGCCTACACGACGGCGCTGCCCGATGGCGGCTCCGGCCCGTCGGGCGATGGTCTGTGTCTGCCGCTCAACTGCACCGGAGGCGCGGTGGCGTGTAACGGCCAGTGTGTGATGCTGGGGACCGTCGATAACTGCCTGTCATGCAACGACGAGTGCTCCGTGGGGCAGGCGTGCGGTGCGACGGGTTGCGCATACAACTTCGAAACCCCGCGGTGGGAAGCGCCCGCGGTCTCTCCGTCGAACGCGGCGTACGAAGCCGATGGCGGCACGGTGTTCGACACGGCGACCAACCTTTTGTGGCAGCGCGTGTCGCCCAGCAACTCGTTCACGCGCGGCGACGCTGGCACGTACTGCGACGACCTCACGCTCGCGGGCATCACCGATTGGCGTCTGCCCACGTACGTCGAGCTGCTCACGCTCGTCGACTACGGGCTCTCGAGCGGTACGCGGCTCAATTCGTCTGCGTTCCCGGCTGAGCCTGCGTCGCGCTTCTGGGCGTCGACGCCGTTCGCGACGGGCGCCGGTGGTTGGAGCGTCGACTTCGCCGACGGCACCAGCGACACCATGACCGACACCACGTTGCTCGCCGCGCGCTGCGTGAAGTGGATTCCCTCGCCCATTCCTCCGTCGCGTTTCACCGTCACCGCGAGCAGCGTGTTCGACGCGGTCACGGGGTTGGAATGGCAGCGGACGGCGAGCACCGCGAACACCTTCAGCGCGGCGTCGGCGGCGTGCGCGAGCGGCTTCCGCCTCCCGACTGAGCGCGAGCTCGCGAGCATCATCGACATCCGCTTCAACAACCCGGCGTACGACAACACCGTGTTCCTGCCGATGGGGTCGACGGACTACTACTGGTCGTCGACGGTGAACGCGGCGAACCCCGCGCAGCACTGGGTGGTGTTGTTCAACGGCGGCGCGACGCGGCCGATGCCTGATTCGAGCTACTACGTGCGCTGCGTGCGGTGACTCACAGCATCGCGGCGGGGTCGACGTCGAAGACCACGCGCACCGATGAAGGCACTTCGCTCGCGGCGTGCTCGAGCGCGTCGATGACGCGCGCCATCGCGGCGTGACTCGGCGCCTTCACCACGAGCTGCCAGCGCGTCTTGCCCTTGATGCGCGAAATCGGCGCCTTCGCCGGCCCGAGAATGCGGACGCCCTGACTCGGCGGCGGCAGGTTCTTCTCGGCGACGCGCGCCAACAGCTTCGCCGTGTGAATCGTGAGGTCTTCGTTCGCTCCCTCGATGCGCAACGCGACCAGCTTCGAGGTCGGGGGCCACGCGAGGTTTTTTCTCCGCTTCAATTCTTCTTCGGAGAACGCTTCGAACTCGCCGCGCAGCATGCGTGCGATGGGCGCGGCCTCGGGGTTGT
>JBEHYH010000589.1:0-3630 GCA_048498275.1 Myxococcota bacterium
AGCGGTCTGTTCGTCTGAATCGCCCGCGAGCACGGGAATTCTGCCCTTCCTTCACGGGGATGGAGCGCAGCAGATGCACCGCGCTGCCGACGTCGCTGATGTCGCTCCCGAACCGCAGCTTCGCGGGAGACATCGTCTTGTCGTTGAAGGTGTTCACCAGCGTCGCTTCGTGGAGCTTCGGGTTCATCGAGACGTCGGCCACGCGGTGAAAGTCGTTTTCCCACGCGTCTTCGAAGTAGCGGGAAGGGCGCAGCGTCGTCGGCGAGACCTCGCTGCGCGCCACGCCCTTCACCTTGCGGATCTTGCTGAAGAACGTGTTCGTCTCGACGGTGGTCTCGACGGTCATCACGCCTTCTTCCGTCGGCAGCGTGGTCATCTTCATTTCGCCCGCGCGCAGGCCCATCGAATCGATGTCGTACGAGAGCTGCTCGCCCGCTCCGAAGGGCACCGGCGACATCACCGCGCCGAGCGCCTTGCATTCTTGATCGGTGGGGAAGTGACTCAGTTGCTTCGCCGGGGCCGCCGCCAACGCCGTCATCGACATCGTCACCGCGCTCAACACGAACCGCTTCACGTCAGTTCTCCTTGTAGACGCGGCCCTGCTCGTACTTCACCGCGTCCAACCGCACGGTCCCGAGGAGGAACTCGGCTTCGGCTCTCACCGGGAGCTGCTTTTCATCGGCCGTGTAGAACAACGTCATCAGGCCCCTGGTCTTCAACGAGCCGGAGAAGTCGCCGTTCACCGTCACGCGGAAGACCTCGAGCTCGCCGAGGTCGGTCTGCAATTTTTCGCGGCCCGCGACGGTGGCGGTCATCTTGTAGAACTTCTTGCCGGTGAAGATCGGCAGCTCGTGCACCTGGCCGACTTCGAGCGGAGTGTTGCGCAGACCGAACCCGGCGGCGGCGAGGTCGAGCGTGCCCTGCTCGATGCCGTATTTCTTTTCCCAGATGTCGCCGTCCTTGTTCGAGGTGACGACCGCCTCGCGGTGCTCGAAGTCGTACACGTAGCGATCTCTTCGCCGGTACTTGTTCTCGTTCATGAAGAAGTCGGCGCCGAGCGCGCGGCGCGTGACGGGCTCCCAGTACGAGATGAAGCGATCTTTGATGGGGTAGAGATCGCCGAGCGTCGATTCGCCGATGCAGACCAGCGGCCAGACGTCCTGGCCGAACTGCTCCGTGGGCCAGCCGACGGTGAGCTGCGCGCGGCCCGCGGTGAGCCCCATGTAGCGGACCTCGTAATCGGTCTGTTCACCGGGCCCGAAAACACTCACCACTTTGATTTCGCCGGCAGCCAGAGCCGAACCTGCGAGAAGTGCCAGAAACAGCGCATGACGCTTCATGTTGTCCTCCATGCCGCCGCCTTCGGCCCCACTTTGGCGCGGCGCGTCTCTCGACTGTCAGCCGGAGAGGCTATTCATGATGATATTCCTCGGCCGAACTTCCTTCGAGGGTCCCCCTTGCGCCGTCTTTCTCTCTGTCTTTCCCTGACGTTATTGGCGTGCCCGAAGCCTTCGCAAAACGAGACGCCACCGCCCGAAAAGGTCCACACCACGTACCGGATGATCGGCGGTGTCTCGATGGGCGCGATCGGCAGCATGGCGCTCTCGACCTCGAACCCCGACAAGGTCGACGGCGTCGCCGCGCTCGGAGGCCCGCTCGACGCGGCCTTCTTCCAGCGCTTCATGGACAAGTTCGTCACCGGCGGCTTCTGCACGCGTGAGGAGCTCGAGGCGATCCTCGCGCAGCCCGACGGCGGGGTGATGCTCAACGACCCGGCGATCATCAACGCCTGTGCCGCGGCGCACATCGAGCAGCCCAATCAGTTCGAGCACCCCAACGACTTCAACCACTGGCACGTCACCAACAACGGCGGCTCGTTCGATCGCGACGCGTACATCAAGATGATGACCGACCTGATGCTGGCGTACGGCAACTTCTTCTCCGACAACCCGGAGTCGCCGATCGCGCCTCCCGGCGTACCGCCTGAATACGTGCTGCACCCGCCGGCCGACCTCTGCACCAACCCGGTGCGCATCGAGGGCCTCAAGAACGCCGAGTACAACCCCGACGGCCACTACACCGCGCTCGCCGGGTGCGACGGCACGCAGCCGCACTACTTCTGCAACAACACGCAGGAAGAGGTCGATTTCTGCAGCGACCCCGCGAACATCCGCACGCCGCTGCCGCAGTCGCAGTCACAGGCGTTCGCCGACACGTATTGCGTGGCGAAGGGCGGCGCGACGCGCATCGACCGCGACGACAACACGCTCCTGTGGCTCGAGCGCATCGGCAACGTGCAGCCCTGCATGGAGATGAACACGGCCGCCGCGATCCTCGTGGCGTACGACTACAACAACAACGGGCGGCGCGATTACGGCGAGCCCGTCGCGAACAACAGCCACGAGCGCTTCGACGACTTCGGCACCGATGGCTGCGCCGACGCGTACGAGAACGGTTCAGGCGGCTGCAACACGAGCCCCGCGACCACCGACACCGATCTCAACGGCGACAACTACGACGTCGAGAACAACCCGACGGGCACCGAGAAGAACTGGATCTACGACGAAGGCGAGCCGTTTCGCGACTTCGGGCTCGATGGAGTGCAGGGCAGCGGTGACAGTGGAGAAGGCAACGGTGCGTACGATCAGGTCGCCGCGCGCAAGCGCCTCATCGCGCTCGATGGCCGCAGCAACTTCCGCAAGTGGGACAAGACGGCCCGCAAGCGGTTCACCTTCTACGTCGACGGCGGCATCCACGACATTTTCAACCTCGGGCTGCAGGCGCGGCATCTGCTCTCGGCGATCGGCGCGGTGCGCGACATCGGCGTGTACCGCGACTTCCTCGACATCCCCGGCATGAAGGACCGCGACGGGCTCTTCAACCCGTGGACCAGGGGGTGGACCCGGATCCCCCGTGACATGGCGGTGCTCTACGGCAAGGAAACCCGCACCGACGAGGAGATCGAGAACGGCGAGGGCGATCACGTCGGCACCGTCGAAGAGGTCGCCTCGCGTTTCCAGGCGGTCTTCAACTGGGTCGCGAACAGTTGGCAGGTGCTCGAGAAGCCGCACGCAGACTTGAACAGCACGCGGAGCAACCCGAAGTACGAGACGTACGACAGCGCGGTGCTGGGCGCGAAGTGGGAGTACTCGATTTCGCTGCCTCCCGGTTACAACGACGCCGAGAACGCCGAGGCGCGCTACCCGGTCGCGTACCTGCTCCATGGCTACGGCATGGAGCCCTCGGGCTTCGCAGAGGTCACCATCCTCTCCGACAACTTCGTGGTCGGAGACCTCAAGCTGCGCCCGGTGATCTACGTGTTCCCCAACGGCCGCTGCTGCTTCATCAACAAAGACACCGGCGCGAAAGACTGTCGCAACGTCACGCCCAATCCGCTGAGTGATGGCGGTGTCGAGTATGTCGACATCGACGCTGACCCGGCGTGGCAACGCGAATGTCGCGCGGGCACGTTCTGGGTGAACTCCGTGGGCACCACGCCCGATGGCGGCTCCCGTTACGGCGACGCCATGTGGGAGCTCATGGACTACGTCGATTCGAAGTACCGCACGCTCAAGCCCGCGGACGTGGAGGCGCGGTGACCCAACCCGTGGTGAAGGTGGCGTTGCAGCG
>JBEHYH010000590.1:0-3627 GCA_048498275.1 Myxococcota bacterium
GCAGATGTGTTCGGGCGATTTGCCTCCGCTGATTCGGACCGCCGGCGTCGCGCGGGCGAGCCAGCAATCGCGGAAACGCTGTACGACTTGTCGAGCGAGGCTCGCGATTTGCCTCCGTCGATTCAGTCCGACCTCGTGCGCGGAGCGGCGTCAGCAATACCGCGCGAACGCTGCATGGTTTTCGAGCGAGGTTCGCGTGATGCGCGCTCCCGTCGATTCGGACCTCCGACGTCTCGCGCGCGAGTCAGCAATACGCCGGGAACGCTGCATGACCTGTCGAGCGAGGCTCGCGATTGGCCTCCGTCGATTCAGTTCGACCCTCGTGCACGGGCGTCATCAGATGTGACCGGTTCGGAGAACCCGTCGCCTCCACAGTTTGATGAAGCTTGTTCGAAGTCGAGAGGCACGCACGATTTCGGACGGGTGGTGATTCGCGCGACCTGCCCTCGTTCAGGGCTTCGTTCGGCCCTCTCCACGACCTTCTCCCGTAATGCGGTATGAGCGCCGCGCATGAAGTCGCCGCTGCTCGACGCCATGAAACGACTGCTGTCGCTGGGGCGGCCCTGGTGGCGGCTGCTCGGCGCGTCGTTCATCGGCATGGCGCTCGTCGCGATCACCACCGGCGCGTACGCGTATCTGCTCGGGCCCGGTCTTCGGTTTCTACTGAACGGTGGGAGCACGGGAGAGCTCCCCGGCGTGCCCGGGCTCACGCTCGAACAACTGCCGTGGCTGCTGCTCATCGTCGGCGCCTTCAAAGGCGTGGGCTACGTCTCGCAGTTCTACTTCGCGGGCCTCTTCGGTCAGCGCGTCGTGCTCTCGCTGCGGAGGAACATCTTCCAGAAGCTCCAGCGACTGCCGCCATCGACGCGCAGTGATCAACGCTCGGGCGATCTGCTCAGCCGCTTCACCGCCGACGTCGCCGCGGTCGAGCAGGCCGCGACCTACACCGTCTCGAGCTGGCTGCGCGATTCGGTGCAGATCATCGTGCTCGCCGCCGTCGCGGCCATCGCGTCGTGGAAGCTCGCGCTCATCTCCCTCGTCATCGTTCCGCTCGCGGTTTTCCCCGCGTCGCGGCTGACGGCTGCGCTCACCCGGAGAACGCGCGAAGGGCAGGCCGCGCTCGGGGGCATCGCCGCGCAGGTGCAGGAAGGCCTCGGCGCGCTGCGCACGATTCAGGCGTTCGACGCGGAGACCGCGGAGCTTCAGCGCTTCGAAAAACAGACCTCGTCGCTGGAGCGCGCCCTCACGCGCGCGGCCTGGGCGCGTGCCGGCGTGCCCGCGATCATGGAGATCTTTGCGGCGAGCGCCATCGCGGCATCGATCGCGTGGGCGATCTCCTCGCGGTCGGTCTCGCCCGACGCGCTCGTGTCGTTCGTCGCCGCCCTGGGTCTCATCTACGAGCCCGCGAAGAACCTCGGCCGCGTGAGCCAGTTCGCGATCTCCGCCGGCGTGGCGCTCGAACGCATCGACCAGCTCCTCGCGCTCCATGAACCGGAGCAGGGCACGCGGGAGCTCGCGAAGCTCGAACGCGAGATCTCGCTCCTCGACGTTCGCTTCTCGTGGAGGCCGGGCACCGAAGTGCTCCGCGGCGTCTCATTCACCATTCCCGCCGGCAAGATCACCGCGCTCGTCAGCGGCAGCGGCGGCGGCAAGAGCACCATCGTCTCGCTGCTCATGGGCTTCGAGCACGCGTCTGCCGGCACCATCACGCTCGACGGCGTCGACATCCGCGACGCGACGCACGCGAGTCTGCGGTCGCAGTTCGCGCTGGTGACGCAGGAGCCGCTGCTGTTCTCGGCTTCCGTCCGCGAGAACGTCCGCGTCGCGCGACCCGAGGCGAGCGACGCGCAGATCTCCGCGGCGCTCCAGGCGGCGCACGCGCTCGAGTTCGTCACCGCGCTCCCGAACGGGGTGGACACGCCGCTGGGTGAACGTGGCGTGACGCTCTCGGGAGGGCAGAAGCAGCGGCTGTGTCTCGCGCGCGCGGTGTTGTCGGGGGCTCCGGTGCTGGTGCTCGACGAAGCCACCAGCAACCTCGACCCCGCGAGCGAGCTCGAGGTGCAACGCGCGCTGGACGAGTTGCTCGTCGGCCGCACCGCGATCGTGATCGCGCATCGGCTTCAGAGCGTGCAGCGCGCCCATCAACTCGTGGTGCTGGAAAACGGCGCTGTGGCCGAAACGGGCACCCACGAGACGCTGCTCGCGCGCGGCGGTGTCTGGTCGCGGCTGTGGTCGCTCGCAAACGGCTGAAACCAGACATGTCGCACCTGTCACTTCACCGACACGTTTGCCGGGCTGCTGGTTTTGTGGCGGTACCTTAGTGGCGCGTAAAGCCCCGAAATTCTTAAGTAATCGCCTTGATCTGGGCGATTCCTGTCAGTAGGACCCACGCCGCGCACGTAGGGAAACGTGCTGACTGCGAAGGGTGCACATGACGAAGCGAATGTTTGCCGCACTGTTGATCTTGTCGACCACGGCGTGGGCGGAGTTGGCGGCGGTGGATGCCTTCTACGGCAAGGCGGCCAGGAAGGACCTGGGCGTGCCCGAGCAGCGTCGCTTGTCTCCGCAGGCGAAGGCCACGGCGATGCGCAGCGCGGTGACCTCGGTCGAGCCGCGGCTCGGTGTGCCGAAGTTTCTGTGGGCCGCTCCGCAGCGTGTGACGACCTCGCTCGCGGCGCTCAACGTGAAGCCCGAAGAGGCCGCGCGCCGCTACCTCGCGCAGTACGCGGAGCTCTACCGCTCCAGCTACAAGCAGCTCGCCGCCGCGAGGGTTTCGAGCGTGCACGATCTGCACGACGGCAGCGCGGTCATCGTCAGCTTCCAGCAGCGCGTCGGTGACGTGCGCGTGTTCCGCGACGAGGTGCACGTGGTGATGAACGCGCGCCTCGAGCTCGTCGCGATCAGCGGCTACCTGACGCCGATGACGCGCCCGCAGGGCCAGTTCAAGTTGAACGCGTCGACCGCGCTCGTCACCGCCGCGAAAGATCTCGCCGGCGTCGACCTCAGCTCGCGGGTGTTCGGCGGCGACGGCCTCACCGAAGGCGGCTACACGCGCTTCGGCATCAAGGGTGTCACGACTCCCGCGCGCACGCGCCCGGTGTACTTCCCCATGAGCGATGGCGTGGTGCCCGGTTACTACGTCGAACTCCGCCTGCCGGAGGCCGGCTACTACTCGTACGTCGTCTCCGCGGCGACGGGCGAGGTGCTCTTCCGCAACAACCTGTCGGCGCACGCCAGCTACCGCGTGTGGGCCGAGACCACCGCGCCCTACCGGCCCTTCGACGGCCCGCAGGGCAACGACGCCACGCCGTACCCCTTCGCGACGATGCAGGCCGCCGGCTACGACCCCGGCCACGTGGCCCAGAGTGTGGTGGCCATCGACAACATCGGCGCCGCGCACTTCTCGCGCGCCGACACCGACCCGTGGCTGGCGCCCGGCGCGACCCAGACGCACGGCAACAATGTCTTCGCCTACGCCGATCTCGGCGGCCAGGACGGCTACAGCAACGGCACCGACGTGGTCTCGACTTCGACCTCGGCCGATGCGTTCGAGTACGTCTATGACTTCGGCGCGCAGCCCAACGCCAACCTCTCGCAGCAGAAGGCGGCGGTGACGCAGCTCTTCTT
>JBEHYH010000591.1:0-3625 GCA_048498275.1 Myxococcota bacterium
AGCGAGCACCTCTACTATCTCGGCGCGGGCTCGCAGCAAGGGGAAGAACGCCTCGCGGAAATCTTTCCCGGAGCGCGCATTGGACGCATGGACCGCGACGCCGGCACCGCCTGCTCGACGTCTTTCTGGAACCGCCGCGCGGCGATGAGGATCGGGCGATCGACATCGGCGATGACCCGGCCCGCGTCGACGTCGATGAGCCAGAGCTTGAGCAGGTAGTTCTTCTCGTCACGGCCGAGATTGCCGAGCACCACGCGCGAGACGCCGAGACCTCGCAGCGCCGACGACGCGCACACGCCGTTGCCGCCGCACTTCTTGAGCGAGTCGTAGGTCTTCACGTCGAGCTTGCCGCGCAGCTCCTGCACGCTCATCACTTCGTATTGCTGAGCCTGTGCCTCGACCTCGACGACATGCGCGACCTGCATCGCGAGCCCGGTGAGTTCGGGGGCATCGATTTCGACGACGGCGAGTCTGGGCGGCGCGGCGAGCGTCAGCAGCAAAAGCGGAAGCACGCGGCGACCATAGTCGAACCCGCCCACACCTCACGCATTTGCACACCTGTCGCGCGTCAGCGGGCCGGCGCCGGCTTGACTATTGACCTTCTGGTCAATACTACTGACCAAGAGGTCAATAACGATGGCGCGAGAACGAAAGAACATCGACGAGCGGCGGGCAGAGATCCTCGGGGCGGCGCGCGCGGTGGCGATGAGCGCGGGCCTGGAGCAGCTCACGGGGCGAAAGGTCGCGGCGAAGGCGGGCCTGTCGAGCGGGCTGGTGTTCTTCCACTTCGAGACCCGCGAGGCGTTGCTCGAGGCGGTGCTCGACACGCTCATCGAAGACATCTTCGGCGGGCTGACGCCTCCTGCGGGCGCGGGCTCGGCGGAGCAGCGCTTCCTCACCTTCTTTCAGCAGCGCCTGGAGCGGTTGAAGAGCGAGCGCCGGCAGATCGAGCTGTTCATCGATTTCTGGGTGCTGGGTCTGCACAACGCGAACATCCGCAAGCGGATCCGCGCGGGGCTCGAGCGTTATCGCGCGGCCATCAAGCCCGTCGGTGACGAGCTCGCGCGGGCGCGGGCGAACACCACCGGCGACGGCCTCGCGCAGCTCGCGGTGAGCTTCATCCTCGGCTCCGCGTTGCAGCTCGCGATGGACAGCGGGCGCCTCGACCCCGAGGCGCTGCTCGGCAGCGTCCGCGGGCTCCTCTTTTCACAGACGAAGAAAGCGTGAAGCCGATGCGATTGCTCGACGACGTGAAGAAGGTGGTGTGGTTCGACCTCTCGTTGTTTCACGGGCGGCGCCGCCTGTTGCTCGCGTGCCTCGGCGTGATGCTGGTGCCGGCCGCGTACGCGACCATCTACCTGAGCTCCACGTGGGACCCGTACAGCAAGGTGAGTCAGTTGCCGGTCGCCGTGGTGAATCTGGATCAGCCCGTCGAGGTGCGCGGCCACCACGTCGAGGTCGGCGCGAAGATGCTCGAGGGGCTCGAAGAAAAGCACGCGTTCACCTCGCGCCCGGTGGCGAGCGAAGACGAAGCGCGGCGGCTCGTGAACGAAGGCACCGTCGCGTTCGCGTTGATCATCCCTCCCACGCTGAGCCAGTCGGCGATGGAGGCCTCTTCGCAGACGCCCGCGCGCATTCGCGTCATCTATTCAGAGGGCAACAACTTCATGGGCGCGACGGTGGCGCGGCGCTTCGCCGATGAGCTCGCGCGCAACGCGAATGAGTCGCTCAACACGCAGCGCTGGTCGGAGGTGCTGCGCACCGTCGATTCATCGCGTGGCAACTTCGAGAAGCTGAAAGACGGCGTGTCGCGTCTGCGTGAAGGCGCGGGGCGGCTCGATGACGGCCTCGGGCAGGCGCGTGAGGGCGCGACGAAGCTCGCGCGGGGCAGCGAGCGCGCGGAAGATGGCGCCGGGCGGCTCGATGACGGCGCGCAACGCGTGGCCGACGCGACGAAGAAGCTGACCGACGGCGTGACGAAGCTCGGAGGCGGTCTGCGTCAGCTCCGCGATGCGATGCCCGAAGACGCGAAGTTGGCGAAGTTGAACGACGGCGCGCGGCAGGTGGCTGAGGGGCAACAGCAGCTCACCGCTGGTCTCGACAAGCTCCAGGCGGGCACCACGAAGCTGAAGGAGGGCACGAAGGACATCCCCCTCGTCGGCGGGAAGATTGCCGCGGGCGCGGGGCAACTCGAAGCCGGCGCGAAACAGGCGCGCGATGGCAGCGAGAAGCTCGCGAACGGCGGGGCGCAGGTGGCCGAGGGGGTCACCGCGTTGACGACCGGCGTTTCAAAGATGAGCGCCGGCGTGCGCACCATGGCGGGCAAATTGCCGAGCGATGATCAGCTCGCTCAACTGGCCGACGGCTCGGCGCGCGTCGCTGATGGAACCGGCGCGCTCCATCGCGGTCTGGGCACGTTGAGCGGCGGCACGCGTCAGTTGGAGAACGGTCTCGTGAAGTTGAGCGATGGCGCCGCGCAACTGTCTGCGGGTCTTCAGACCCTCGAAGCCGCGCTGCCGTCGTCAGTCGATGGGCTCGCGGGCGACGCCAAAGGTCTCGCCGCGTCGATTCAACCGGAGCTCGAGCCGCTCACCACCGTCGGCGCGTACGGCAACTCGATGGTTCCGTACTTCCTCGGGCTCTCGCTGTGGGTCGGCGTGGTGATGATGGGCTTCGTGTTCCAGCTCCGGTGGTTCCCGCAGCGGGTGCGGCACGTGAAACGTCTGGCGCTGGTGCTGGGGCGGCTCGCGATGCCGTTGGTGTTCGTGCTCGGTCAGGCGACGTTGCTCTCGCTCGCGCTCACCTTCGTGGTCGGCGCGACCGTGCCGAGCTTCTGGAAGCTGTGGCTCATCGCCGTCGTCACCTCGACCGTCTTTCTCTCGGTGCTGGTGATGCTCATCGGTCTCTTCGGCGACGTGGGCAAGGTCATCGCCCTGCTCTTCCTCGTGTTTCAGATGGGCGCGAGCGGCGGTGTCTTTCCGCTCGCGATGACGAGCAGCTTCTTCCGCGCGGCGAACCCGTTCGTGCCGTTCTCATGGGTGCTGACCGCCGCGCGCGCGGCGCTCTTCGGCGCGTACGGAGGCCACTGGGTTCAACCGTTGCTCGTGCTCGCGGGTTTCGGCGTCGGAGCCATTGCGCTCACCGCGTTGCTCGCGCGATGGAAGTTCGTACCGCGCTGGCGCTTCGCTCCGCTGATGGACGTGTGATGCGTCAGCAACGATGTCAGGTCTGGAGACCCCTTCAGCTTCGTGACGTTTGCTTCGAGGTCGAGGGCACGTGCGAGTCAGCCGCAACGCTCGCGATTCAGAACACCGCCATCACTCTCTGAATTCGGCCCTCACCCAAGTCACACTGATTCATCAAGCGCGGCGGTCCACACCTTGCTGCCTTGTTCATGCGCATCGACGCCCCGCGCTGGTCGAAGCGGTGGTCGATCCCAACACTCCGCCCATGCCCGGGAAGATCAAGGCCCAGCAGGCCGTGCACCTGGCCGAAGCGCTCGCGCGCGGCGAAGTCGATCGCAAAACCATCATCGCCGAAGTCATCAAGGACCGGGCCCGAGAGCTGGTCTGAGGGGGCCATGGCTCCCGCGCAGACGTCCGTTGCCATCGAGGCGGTGGAAGCC
>JBEHYH010000592.1:0-3625 GCA_048498275.1 Myxococcota bacterium
GGCGTTTGGAGCCCCGCGCGAGCGATCCCCAAGGAGGTCCGTGATGACGGATTCCGTGTTGTTGTTAACAACGGAAACCGCTCACGCACGCGCGGCCTCCGCGGGCGCGAGAATCGGCTCGGCGATCTGCCTGAAGTTCGCCCATGACGGCGAATCGACGTCGAGTTTCCCGTACCAGGCGAAGTCGAAGCGGCGCGTCAGCTCCTTGAACGCGCCTTTCACGTTCGAGCTGCCGTTGAAGCCGAACAGGTATTCCCAGTTGCTGAACGTGGGGTCGTAGTTGATCGCTCCGTCGCGATGCAGCCGTGAGAGCAGCGCCAGATAGAGATGGCGGATCGCCTCGCGGAACTCACCGCGCGCCGCGAGCTCATCAGCCAGACCAGCCCAGGTTTCTGAAGGCTTCGCGAGCGCGCTCATCTCGTCGTGTTCGAGCGCTGATTGGGTGACGCCATTGCCGTCGCTCTCGGCTTCCGCGCGCGGTTTGTTGCGAATCGAACGGATCAAGATGAACGCCAGCACCGCGACCACCAGCACCAGCGCGCCGATCACGACTCCGTTCGCGGCGCCCATCGAAGGTGAACCGCCGTCGGGCGCGCGCACCTTCGGAGGCTCGCGCTTGAAGAGCCAGTCCATCAGTTGCTTGAACAGCCTCCAGAGCCACGAGTCTTCGTCGGGCTCGTCGTCTTTCTCGTCGGCTTTGTCGGGCCTGTCGACGGTCGCCTGAAATTCGGGCCGCTCGAGGATCTTCTTCACCGCGTCTTGCGTGTCGAGGCTCGCGGGGGCGGCCTGCGAGGCCGCGTACAGCCGCAGGCTCTCGCGCAGCTCGCTCTCGGCGCCTTCGCAGTCGTCGTCGTCATACGCGCGGCGCTCGATGCGCGTCATCATTCGCGCGAGGGCAGACTTGTCAGACTCGGCCGACTTCCGCTTGAGCGGCGCGAGGTCGACCTTCATGCCGCAATCGTCGGCGACGGTCTCACCGCGTCGCAGCAGCCCGGGGTCTGCGAACGCCGCGCTCGCCAGCAGCGCCACCGCGAGCAGCGCGCCGCGCGGCTTCACGCGCACCGGCAACTGTTCGAGCTGCGCGATGAGGTCGAGCCCTTCCTGCCGCACGCGCCCGTCGATCAGCAGCAGCGTCGCCGCCGCGGCGCGCACCGGCTCGAACAGCGCGAACGTGCCCATCACCACCACGGCGAGCCAGACGGGGTTGTCGAACGACGTGAACCGGTCGATGAACGTCACGTCGAAGCCGAACAACCCGCGCAGCAGATAGAGCGAGAGCATCGTCACCAGTTGCAGGTTGATCGCCAGCAGCACCTGCGAGAG
Source organism: Myxococcota bacterium (assembly GCA_048498275.1). Taxonomy (GTDB): domain Bacteria; phylum Myxococcota; class Myxococcia; order Myxococcales; family Myxococcaceae; genus Archangium_A. The sequence continues at coordinate 1,324 of JBEHYH010000592.1, forward strand.
CCCGCACAGCCGAACGAACGGCGCGATGAAGCGCGTGGGCCCGAGCAGCTTCGACGCGGTGCCGTAGAGCCCGAGCACGCTGCCCTGGCCGCGCATCACCACGGCGTACGCGGCGGTGTGCGCGCCGACGAAGAGAAAGCCGACGCCGAAGGTGACGACGAAGAGAAACGTGTTCACCACGAACAGCCACGCCGCCGCGGTGACGAGCCCGGGCGCGTGCCGCAGTGCCGCCCTGAAGCTCGCGCGCATCGACGGAGGCTGCGTGCCGAGCAGCGAGACCTCCGCGTAGTGACACGCGGCGCCCTGCGAGATCGCGCGGAACAGCCACGCCAGCGTGAAGAGCGCGACCGGCACCACCAGCGGTGCATCGCGGCGCATCGCTTCGGCGAGCGTGAAGAGCGAGGCGATGAGCGCCGCTCCCGACGGCAGCGTGAGCGCCCAGAGGCCCGCGTTGGTCGACGCAAAGCGCACCGCGGCGTCGAAGAGCGCGATGGCGTTTCGGGGTTTGAGCTCCTTCGCGTCGACGGCCATCTATGCGCTCACCAGCTTCGCCAACCCGAAGAAGAGGCCGAAGAGCAGGGCGGCCGACAGCAACGCCAGCACGATGTTGCCGGCCGACCAGTCTCGGCGCTCAGCCAGCGTGCGCACCTTCGCGAGGCGCGCCGCCAGACACTTCGCGCACCGGTTGATGCCTTCGAACTGCGTCGTGCATTCCGTGCAGATGACGTTGCGGCACTCGACGCAGATTCCCAGCCCCGCGCGCTCTGGATGGTAGTGGCACCGCCCTGACCCGAGTGACATGGCGGGGCGGAGCCTACCTGAAGCGGGTCACAACTCTTCGAGGAACTCGTCGTTGTAGGTGTAGCGACCCAACCGTTTCAGCAGCGCTTCCATCGCCTCCACCGGTTTCGCCGAGAAGAGCATGCCGCGCAGCTTGCGCACCTTCTCGTATTCCTTGAACGCGAAGAGCTTCTCTTCCTTGCGCGTACCCGACTGCGCGATGTTGATCGCCGGCCAGATGCGCTTCTCGCCCAGCAGGCGATCGAGCGTGACCTCGGAGTTACCGGTGCCCTTGAACTCCTCGAAGATGACCTCGTCGGCGCGGGAGCCCGTGTCGATGAGCGCGGTGCCGATGATGGTCAACGTGCCGGCCTCTTCAGTCGCGCGCGCCGAACCGAACAGGCGCTTGGGCTTCTCCAGCGCCTTCGAATCGATGCCGCCGGAGCCCGTGCGGCCCGAGCCTTCGACCTCCTTGTTGTACGTGCGGGCGAGCCGGGTGATCGAGTCGAGGAGCACGATGACGTCCTTCCCCGACTCCACGAGGCGCTTGGCGCGCTCGATGGCGAGCTCCGCCACGCGGATGTGGTCGGACGACTTGTGGTCGCTCGACGAGGCCAGCACTTCGGCCTTGATGGTGCGCCGCATGTCGGTGACCTCTTCAGGGCGCTCATCGATCAGCACCACCATCAGGTGCATCTCCGGGTGATTCGCGAGGATCGCCGCGGCGATGCGCTGGAGCATGATCGTCTTGCCGGTCTTGGGCGGCGCGGTGATCAGCATGCGCTGACCCTTGCCGAGCGGCGCGATGAGATCGAGCACGCGGGTCACGAACTCCTTGTGACCGTTTTCCAGCTTGATGCGATCGATGGGGTCGACCGAGGTCAGGTCGGCGAAGTGCGGCAGCTTCGAGGCGAGCTCCAGCGGCTGACCGTCGACGGTCTCGACGCTGACCACCGTGCCCTTGAGGCCCTTCATCTGCGCGCGCGCGACGAGGTACTGGCCGGCACGCAGCCGCAGCTTCTGCACGAGGTTCTTGGGGATCTCCGCGTCGTCGGGCCCGGGGAGCAGGTTGCGCTTCAGGCTGCGCAGCGCTCCGTTGACGCCCTTGACGTCGAGGTCGAGCACGCCTTCGACCGTCTGCACCGGCGCGGTGACAGGCAGGCCCTGGCGTTGCTGCTGCTGCATCTGCTGCTGTTGTTGCTGCTGCGCCTGCTGCTGGGCGATGCGCTGCTTGTATTGATCGAGCTCCTGGGCGGTGAGGAAGACGTTCACCACCTGGCCGTCAGGCTGAATGATCTTTCTGAACGCCTGACCGTCTTCGGCGAAGAAGACCGGGTTGCCCTTGCGACGGCGACGGCGGCGCTTGCGCCGGCCCTGACCCTGACCGGGCTGACCGGGGCCGCCTTGTTGAGCCTGACCGGGAGCGCCTTCGGGGCCGCCTTCATCGGGCCCTTCGTCGTCGCCACCTTCGTCATCGCCGTCGTCACCACCGTCATCTCCGCCGCCGACCGGAGGCGCGGGC
>JBEHYH010000593.1:0-3607 GCA_048498275.1 Myxococcota bacterium
TCCGGAGCTTCTGCGGAATGCCTTCAAGTTCCCCGTCGATTTCCGTCAGGCGCTCGCGCTGGTGCTGAAGGCCGGCGGCGAAGTCGACGTCGCGGCTGGCGTGACGGCCGCGGTCTGCGGCGCGCACGTGGGGCTCGAAGGCATTCCGCAGAAGCTCCGGAAGAACGTGATGTACGGCGAGTCGTTGCTCGAGGTCGCCGACCGGTTGTTCGACGTGAAGTTGTCGCGCGCGCCGGTGCTCACGGCTGCGTTCGCGACCGTTCGACGTTGATCAGAGCACCAGAGACAACCTGAGAAATTCGCGCGCACGGTGGAGCCGCACCTTCACGTTCGCCTCGCTGATTCCCAACCGGCGCGCGCATTCGGCGGTGTCGCACTCTTCGAGCTCGCGCAGCACGAACACCTCGCGCATCGCATCCGGCAACGCGGCCATCGCCGACACCATTCGCTCGAGGAACTCCTGCCGTTCGACGAGGTCATCGGGGCGTGCGCTCGCACGCTCTTCTCCGCGCAGAACGCGCGTCGCCAGCTTGATGACGCGCGTGCATTCGTTGCGCACGATGGTGAACGCCCACGACGTCAGCTTGCTCACGGTGCGCACGCCGCGAAGTTGAATCGTCATCTGAAACAACGCCTGTTGAACGGCGTCTTCCGCGTCGGCGCCGGTGCGGCAGACACGATTCGCGAAGCGGCGCAGGTCGGGCACCGTCTCGCGAACCAATTGTTCGAGCGCCTGCGAGTCTCCGGCGCGCGCACGCTCTGTGAGGGAGTCGAGGTTCATCGTTTCTCGAGGCGTCGGCCCGCGAAGTAGCACGCGGGGCAGAAGCCGATGAAACCCGTCGCCGCCGCCATGAAGGCGAAGGGCACCATCACGAAGAGTGGAAAGGGCAGCGCGAGCATCGTGGCGCCAGCGAGCACCCGGAGCACGCGCTCCCAGGTGGGGAGGTTCCGGTAATACAGGGCAGTTCTGAAGAACGTGGTCATGCCGCCAGGGAGTCCGCGGCGCGCGCGAGGTTACACATCTCGAATTTCTGAGAGCCGACACGCCGGTTCCCCCGGTGGATCAACGGCTTCCACGCGGTACGCGGTTTGCTCACCTGCCGCGCCGTGCGTCTCCTCCCTCTTCTTTTCGTCGCCCTGCTGTGCGCCTGTGGCACCCCGCCGCGCCCGTCGGGTGATGACGCGGGCAGCGCCGATGGCGGGCTCGACGTGAACGACGTGAGCTGGCTCTACCCACTGCCGTACCAGGCGAGCGATCTGCTCTCGCTCGACTCCGCGGGCACGCGGGGCGCGCTGCTGCCGCGAGCGCTCTACGACGGTCTGCCCGAGTTGTTCCCCGACGGCGGCGACAACAACATTCATGACGCCTTCCGGGTCATCGGCGCGCGGGTCGACCCATGCTTCCCCACCGACGCGCAGAACTCCGGCTGCCGGAAGCAGATTCGCCTCGTCGCGCAGCCGTTGGTGACCAGCGGGCTCACCCCGACGACCGAAGACGCGACCATTCACCTCTTCTTCGACTTGAGCGACGCCGACTGGGCCGACGTGCAGACCACCGTCGAGGAGTTGCATCGGCTGGCGGGCGGCGCGACGCGGGGCAAGCCGCTCGATGTGCACCCGGTGCTCAAGTCGCAGGGGCTCAAGGGCGAGTACGCGAACACGCTGCGCTCACTCATCACGCGATTGTGCGGCGCGCAGACGCTGACCCGCGTGGCGTTCATGCGCACCGTGCAACCCGACGTCGCGTGGAGCTTCGGCGCGTTCAACGTCGCCAACGGCGCGCTCGTCGACGACACCATTCCGCGGCTCGACGACTTGAAGCTCCAGGGCGTGCAGGAGTTCGGCAACAACGACTTCCGCAACGGCGACCTGCAGCCGGGCGCGCCGGGTGACCAGCTCTTCACGCTGCTCTCCGAGTCGGAGATGCGGCTCACCGACGAGCGAACGCTGCAGAAGGCCATCACCAGCGCGTTGCGCATCGAGAACCCGCACCTCGAGAGCCCGAAGACCATCGACTGCGGCAGTTGTCATGTCGTGAGCCGCGCGCTGACCAACGCGAAGGCCGAGCGGAATGTCGACACCTCCGGCTACGCGGAGCAGTTCACGACCGACGCGCGCTTCAACCTCTCGCGCGTCGACACCGTGGGGAATGACCCCAAAGCGCTGCGTGCGTTCGGCTACCTCGGAGACAAGAGCGCGCTGTCACAGCGCACCATCAACGAGAGCGCGACCGTCGCCGTCGAGATGACGCGCTGAACGCTGCGCGAAGCCGACGAACATCTCGCCTGTTCGAAGTCGCGGTGACCGCAGCGCAGGCTTGGCGACCTTCCCGAAGACTCAGCGGCGAAGCCGGTAGCGGCAGGTGTTGGTCGAGGGGCGGGAGCTCCGCGTACCCGAAAACAGTTCGGGGAGCGCTTGAGGTGTTCGGGCGAGGTCGAGAGGCACGCGCGAATCAGTCGCGGTGCCCTCGCGCCGACCTTCTCTTTCCTCCGAGAAGGCTCTCAGAGTTCAATCACCGCCGCGGGCAGTTCACCTTCGCTCGTGGTGCAGTTCACGATGCGCGTCGGCCCGCGTTGCCATTCACCCTTGTCTTCGTGAATGTGGCCGAACAGATGCAGCCGCGGCTTCACGCGGTCGAGCTGTCGCGTCAGGTCTTCGCAACCGACGCGCTCACCCCGGTACACGAGGTCGCCGTAGCCATGCGGCGGCCCGTGCGTCACCAACACGTCGACGCCTTCGGGGATCAACTGCCACTTCGCGTCGATTTCGGGCCCGCGTCGCAGATTGAACGCCCAGTCGTGAAACCACGGCTGCCACGGTGAGCCCCAGATGCGCAGGCCCTCGACGGTGACCTCCGCGTCTTCGAGCAGGTGCAGCCCGTGAAAGAGCGCGCGCGCCTCGTCGGGTTGCCGCTGCAGCGCGAAGTCGTGATTCCCCGCGATGACGACCTTGTGCAGGTGCGGCTGCGCGCGGAGCCAGTCAGCGACCTGCTCCAATTCACGCAGCGTGCCCCGGCCCGTCATGTCGCCCGCGTGAATCAGCACGTCACCAGCCGGCAGGTGCAACTGCGCGTGACGGTTGTGCGTGTCGGCGATGGCGACGATGCGCGGCATGAGCCGCTGCTTGTTACTCCACCGACGGCGTCGGCGAGTCGTCAGTCGGCATCGTGCCGCTCTTGGTCTCTTCGAAGCTCCACGACCACGTCTTCTTCTCGCCGGCCTTGAGCTCGACTTCTTCGGTGTGGGCGTCGCCGTTGAAGGACAGCCGCACGAGGTGCTTGCCGGCCTTCACCTTCAACTTCACCTGGCCCTCTTTCACCGAGTGCCGGGTGCCGTCGATTTCGACTTTCACGCCTTCAGGCTTCACACCGACCGTCAGCTCCGCGGGAGCGGCGGTCAGCAACAACGACAACGTCAGCGACAGCATGGGGTTCTCCTTCGTTGTGACCTGAGAGGAATACTCCCGCCCGCCGGTAAGTAGGCAAGGAGCTGTGGTGGTCACAGCTCCCTGCTTCTACGACATCACTGCTTCGAGGCGCGACGACGGCGCAAGAACCCGAGGCCCGAGAGCGCCAGCCACATCAGCGAACCCAAGCCCCTTTGTGATA
>JBEHYH010000594.1:0-3606 GCA_048498275.1 Myxococcota bacterium
CTTCGAACTTCTTGGGGAACTTCATGTAGCCGGCCTTCCGTACAAGACAGGCTATCGAGCGGTCAGGGAAATGCTTTCGCTGCAGCTCGTCGTTGGGCTCCACCTGCGGCAGCGCGGCGTCGACCGACTGCATCGCCGAGGCTTCGATGTCGGCCGCCATGTCGCCGAAGAGCTTGTCTTCGATGCTCAGCTCCCTCGGAGCCGTCGCGCGCCATTCATCAGGCTCGTTCGGCGCGGCGGGCTCGGGAGGCGTGGGGTCTTCGACGGGCGCTGCTTCGCGAATCGCCCACTGTTGTTCACCGGCGCGGATGTTGGTCGCGATGGTCTTCGAGAGATGATCGGGTTCGATCGGCACCGGTTCGATCGGCCAGCTCGAACCCGGCGCGCTGTCGCCCAGCAACACCACGCGCAGCAGTTGCGCGTCGGGGTGATTCTGGAGCTCTTCGAGGACCACCGCGCCGCGATCTCCCTCGACGGTCGGCTGCACCAGCACCAGCCCCGGCAACGAGTGGCCGAAGGCGATGACCGCGTCGGCGGCGTTGGTCGCCAGCACGCATTCGTAGCCTTCCCGCGCCAGCACGCGCTTGACCGCCGCGATGAGCGACAGGTCGTCGGCGACGAGGAGGACAGGGGGCGCAGCCATCGGAATTGACACACGTTCCTACACGGGACGAGAGGGGTCCAATTTCGCGCCGCATTTTGGCTGGGCTGTGAGAATCTGCTGGGCCTCTCGCCAGGTGGACTGTGTCGATTCGTTGCGGGCTGTCGTTTTCAAAGCTGGAGGATTTTCGCGCTGCGTTCGCCGCGGAGGGGTCTTCGTGTTTCGTGCCGTACCCCGATGAGGTGGAAAACGGTTCGGAGCTCGAGCTCGACATCAGCATCGGTGACGCGCGCCTCGAGGTCCGCGGCCACGTGCAGTCGGCTGACTTCGACGAGGCGGGCAGCGTCGGCCTGCGGGTGAAGCTCGACGAGGAGTCGGTGCTCGCCGTTTCTGAACTGGTGAAGCAGCTCGACGCGGGGGCCGAGGCGCCGGTCTCGTTCTCGACCTCGCGCATGCACATCGACGTCAGCAAGAGCTCGCCCGACGTCGAGGCCGTGGTGGCGCCGGGTGACGAGCTCCCTGAACAGCAGCTCGAACCCGGCACCGTCATCGATGGCCGGTTCACCATCGAGAGCCACGTCGCCACCGGCGGCATGGGCGAGGTCTACCGGGCCGAACACATCGCGCTCAAACGCACCGTCGCGCTCAAGGTCTTGCGGCGCTCGCTCATCGCCGACCCGGAGATGTGGACGCGCTTCGAGCGCGAAGCGCAGCTCGTCTCGCGGCTCGAGAGCCCGCACGTGGTGCACGTGTTCGACTTCGGCCGCACCGACTCGGGGCAGTTGTTTCTCGCGATGGAATACGTCGACGGCGAGACGCTCGACGTTCGCCTCGGTCACGGCCCGCTGTCTCCGAAAGACGCGGTGGAGATTCTCGCGCAGGTGCTCGAGGGCCTCGGTGAAGCGCACGCGCTCGGCGTGGTGCACCGCGACCTCAAGCCCGCGAACATCATCCTCGGCAAGAAGCGCGAGGGCGGTGAGCGCGCGAAGATCCTCGACTTCGGCATCGCGCGGCTCTCCGACAAGGGCACCGGCGGCGGCAAGACCAATCGCCTGACGCAGTTGGGGGTCGTCGTCGGCACGCCCGCGTATCTGTCGCCTGAGCAGGCGCTCGCTGACGCGGTCGACAACCGCACCGACATCTACGCGATGGGGTGTGTCGCGTTCGAGCTGCTGACCGGCCGCCCGCCGTTCGTCGCGAAGGAGCTGCGCCGCGTGGTGAGCGCGCATCTCCACCAGCCGCCTGAAGCGCTCTCGCAGGTGCGGCCCGAGCTCGCGCAGTGGGGCCTGCTCAACGACGTGGTCGCCAGAGCGCTCGCGAAGGAAAAGGAGCGCCGTTTCCAGAACGTCGCCGAGTTCCGCGATGCGCTGCTCGACGCGCTGGCGAAGCCCGGCGTCGCTTCGGCGGCCACCGCCAACACCGACGTCGCCGAATGGAGCGAGTCGCCGCCGCCCGCGGCCGTCGACAGCGCCGCCGCGGCGGTCATGCCGGCCGACGATTTCTTCTCGTCGATGGGTGGTGGCGCGATGCCCGTCGCGCGGCCGGCGGCCAATGCGTTGCTGGCTCCGTTCGCCGACGTGCTGCCCGACGCGGCGCTCATCTCGCTGCAACGTGGCGCTCCGACCGAGCAGAGCGCGGGCGTCGCGTTGCGCTTCGAGGTGCTCGGCGTCGCGTCGAAGAGCGCGCAGCAGAAGGCGTGCATCGGCAAGGCGCTCGAAGCGATCTCGTACTTCAACGGCTTCGTGGCCACGGCTGACGAAGAAGGCCTCACGGTCGGCTTCGTCGGTGAACCCGCGGCCGGTCGCGCGGTGCATGCCGTGCTCGCGGTGCGTGAGGCGGTGGCGCTCGAAGGGGTTCGCCAGCAGGTGCCCGCGGCGATCCGCGCGCATGTCGGCGCGGCGTCTTTCCCGCTCAGCGGCGACGCAGGCACTGCGCTGCGCGCGAAGGTCGCCAAGGCGCGCGGTGGCAGCTCATGGGTCGAGAAAGAGATCGCCGCGCGCGCGTCTCGTGCGTGCGTCTTCGGCGAATCGGAGAGCCCCGGCACGGTGACGTGCGGTGCGCGCCGCGCGAGCGTGCTGGTGGCGACTGAATTGCTCGGCCGCCGCCCCGTGCTCGACGCGCTGGAGCGCCGCCTCGCGAGCCTCAAGCAGGGCATGGCGGTGTCGCTGCTGGTGCAGGGCCCGGAACGCGCGGGCAGCACCACGCTCGCGGCGATGCTGGCCAACGGCTCGAAGAAGCGCGGCTATTTCGTGGTGCGCGCTTCGCCGGAGAACGCGCGGCCGTTCTCGTCGCTGACGGCGATGATCTGCCAGGTGCTCGGCGTCACGCCTGAAGAGCGCTTCACCCGGCTCGACGCGGCGCTCGAGAAACGGGGCGTGCCTGCGCCACTTCGTGAAGCGACCCTGGCGGTCGCGGGTGTTCGCGCGTGGTCCGCGCCTCCGTCACCGGGTCAGGCGGCGCACGTGTTGCGCGCGCTGCTGCGCAATGCCGCAGGCGACAACCCCGTGGTCGTCATCTTCAGCGCGCTCCCGCTGATGGACATGCAGAGCTTCGAGACCTTCGTCACCATGGCCGCGCGGCCCGCCTCGCGTGAGCTGGTGGTGGGCTTCACCTCGCCGTCTGATCGCGATGACCTGCTCAAAGATCTGCAGCAGGTGAGCCTGCCTGCGCTGGAGCCCGCGGAGATCACCCGGCTCGCCGCCGGTGCGCTGCGCGGCAACGTGAGCGAAGCGCTCTCGACCTGGCTCGCGGAGAACTCGCACGGCGCTGCTGGCGCGGTGCTCGAGCTGTTGTCGTGGCTCGACGAATCGGGGCTCCTGCTCGACCGTGAAGGCGCGGTCGACCTCGCGTCGCATGAACAGCAGCCGCCCGATGGCAACGTACGCCTCGCGCGCGTGCCGTTGTTGCCGCTCGGCGACTCGCTGGTGCTGCTGGTCGCCGCCGCGCTCGGTGTGCGGTGCGATGTCGCGACGCTGCGCCGCGCGTCTCCCGAGGCCACGCAGGAG
>JBEHYH010000595.1:0-3599 GCA_048498275.1 Myxococcota bacterium
GCCGCGGCGTGCCGCACGGCATCGGCGGCCTGTTCGACGTGGTGAAGAGCCCGGTGTACGCGACCGGCGTCGGCCTCGTCGTCTACGGCGCGCGTCACCTCGACCGCAGCATGTTCCGCATCCGCGAGGAGAACGTCTTCAAGAAGGTGAAGCGCCGCATGTCGGAGTGGTTGCAGGAAGTGTTCTGAAGTTCTCCCCGGCCGCTACAGCCACATAGCTGAAAACTTGCGGGCGCCCGCAGCCGGGCCAATCTCAAACAAATTTCCAAGAAAGACACTCCCATGGACCAGTTCGAACAGAGCAAGCAGGCAGCGAAGATTCGCGTCGTCGGCGTCGGTGGCGCGGGCTGCAACGCGGTCAACACCATGATCGCGGCCGGGCTCGATCGCGTCGACTTCATCGCGCTCAACACCGACGTGCAGGCGCTCGCCGCGAATAAAGCGCCGGTGCGCATGCAGATCGGCAAGGAGCTCACCAAGGGTCTCGGCGCGGGCGCCAACCCGGAGATGGGCCGTCAGGCCGCGCAGGAATCGCGCGAGGAGATCGCCAAGCTCCTCGAGGGCGCCGACATGGTGTTCGTCACCGCGGGCATGGGTGGCGGCACAGGAACCGGCGCGGCGCCGGTGGTGGCGGACATCGCGCGGCAGCTCGGCTGCCTCACCGTCGGCGTCGTCACCAAGCCGTTCCAGTTCGAGGGCAACAAGCGCCGCAAGCAGGCGGAGCAGGGTCTGCAGGAGCTCAAGGCCGCCGTCGATACGCTCATCACCATCCCCAACCAGCGGCTGCTGTCGCTCTCGGCGAACCTCCCGCTGAAGGACTCGTTCAAGAAGGCCGACGAGGTGCTTCAGAACGCGGTGCAGGGCATCTCGGATCTCATTCAGTACCACGGGTACATCAACGTCGACTTCGCCGACGTGAAGACCATCATGAGCGAGCAGGGCCAGGCGCTCATGGGCACCGGCCGTGCGACCGGCGAGAAGCGCGCGCTCAAGGCGATGGAAGAGGCCATCTCGTCGCCGCTGCTCGAGGACGTCAGCATCGACGGCGCGCGCGGGCTGCTCATCAACATCACCGCGACGCCCGACATCACGCTGCAGGAAATCAACGAGGCGATCTCCATCGCCAACGACGCGTGCGACCCCGAGGCCAACATCATCTTCGGCTCGCTCATCGACGAGAACGCGACCGATCAGGTCACCATCACCGTCATCGCCACCGGCTTCGTGCCGCGCGAGACCACGGCGCGCCGTTCGTCGATCGCCGAGGCGCCGCGCATGGCTCCGCAGCAGCAGTCGTTCTTGCGCGCCGCGCCGATGCCGACCGTGACGCCCGCGGTGCCGGTCTCGGTTCAGGCTGAGGTCGCGTCGCTGGTGCCGGGCAAGTCGCTCGCCGCGCCGGTGCGTTCTTCGGCGTCGGGTGAACACCGCATTCCGCCCGCGCCGCGCGTGGCGAGCGTGCGTGATTCGGCGCTCGATGAAGATCAGTACGACATCCCCACGTTCCTGCGCCGTCAGGGCACCAACGAACTGCCGTAACGTTTTTCCCTCCCCGGAAAAGACCAGGGGCGTCGCGGAGAGTTCTCCGTGACGCCCTTGTCGTTTCAAGACTGCGCGAGGGTTACTGCACGCACTTGTTGTACTGATCGAGCTTCGCGCCACACTCGGCGGTGATCGCGTTGCCGTCGCGGATCTGCGCGCAGTCGAGCGACGAAATGCAGGCCAGCGCCGCGCTGTACTGCGAGCCGCAGCCCTTGTTGTCGGCTTTCTCCTGCTCAATCTTCGCGTCGTTGCTGCACTCCGTCTGGCTGAACGTGTCGCCCGACTTCTTCGCGCACTCGGCCTGCTTGGCGCACACGTCGGCGCAACCGACGAAACCGAACGAGGCAAGCGCAACCGCCATCATGATCTTCTTCATTGTTGTGTTCCCCACCGGGTTGAGGCCGGCTGAAAGCCGGACGTTTGAAGCGCTTCTACCGTGTGATCGCGCAATTACAACTCTACGGAGCCATGCGTTACATTTCGCGACTCCACTCGGAAAACCAAGGGAGCACGGCATGTTCAAGAGACTTCTGCTGGGAGCTGCGGCGCTGGTGACGGGCTGCGCGGGTTCGTTCGACGGCAAGGTCGGCGGCGAGACGATGACGGTGAAAGACTCGGTGTTTCTGCCCGTGAAGAGCGGCGACAAGATCGTCGGCGTCTCGGTGGTGATGACCGATCAACCCGAGACCTGCGATCTGCTCAAAGCGAACCGCGAACCGAAGGCCTCGAAGTGGCTGCAGTTGCAGTTGTACGAGTTCAACGACGGCCAGCTCATCTACCCGGAGAAGGGCGACTTCAGCGTCGGCTCGGTCTACGTGCTCGGCGACGGCAAGCACGCGTTCGGCCGCTTCCACGTGCGCGATGAGAACTGCACCGACAAGGACGCGTCGGCCGACACCGCGAGCGGCCTGGTGAAGGTCTCGAACGCGAAGCCCGAAGAGAACGGCACGCTCAACGCCACGTGGGACATCACCTTCGGCTCAGACCAGGTCAAGGGCAGCTTCAACGCCACCTGGTGCGACGTCGACTGGACGCAGGTGAACCTGCACTGCGAGTGACGTCAGAGCGCGGTGACGGTGAGGTTGTCGAAGTAGAGCCACGACTCCCACGACGAGAAGCCGAAGCGGTTGTGACCCTTGCCGGTGAGCGGCATCGGGTCGGTGAAGCTCATGAACGGCGCACCATCGATGAACCAGTTGATGGTCGCGCCGCGGCGCTCGATGCGCCAGTGGTAGGTGCGGCCCGGCTCGACACGGTACGGGTTGGCCTCGACGCGAACGCGCGTGTTCTCGCGGTAGGTGTCGGGCGGCACGGTGTCGAAGCGCGGCCCGTGCTCGTCGAGGCGCGCGATGATCGACAGCGAATTGCCCCAGCCGCCGTGAATCAGCACGTAACCCGACGCGTGGTCTGAGCCGTCGCCGAAGATCTCGACCTTGATGTCGCCCTCGGCCGACATCGACTTCACGTCGAACTCCACCGCGACGTCGTTCGGCAGATCGGCGCGCAGCCACAGCGGGTTCTGCTTCACGCCGGGCGAGAACAACCAGCCGTCCTGCACGCGCCACAGCCCACCGGTGCTCCAGTAGTTCTTGGTGATGGTCTCCGACGAATCGAAGGTGTCGCGGTACGGCAGCGTGGCCACCGCCGGCATCTGCGTGCGGAACACGAAGTAGTGGATCAACGGGACGTTGATGAGCACCACGAAGCCGATGATGACGGCGAGCGACGGGCGGCCCAACTTCGCGGGCGGCTGCCACGAACCGGGCTGCGTCTCGGGAGCGGTCTCTTCGGTCTTCGCCTTCGCCATAAGTCGCGTGGACTCCTTGATGGCCGAGCCTTTTGCTTGAAGTGCAGCCGTTCGCAAAGCACTGAGTTGTCTGGTCGCTCCGCTTGGACAAACCGGTGGTTTGTCCGTGCCGACGCAGCGGCGCGTCGGCCGCTTGAGCTCCGGGTTGTCTGGTCGCTCCGCTTGGACAAACCGGTGGTTTGTCCGTGCCGACGCAGCGGCGCGTCGGCAGCTCGGGGTCAATGTCACTCTGACCGGTTGTTGTACTTCTCCCA
>JBEHYH010000596.1:0-3597 GCA_048498275.1 Myxococcota bacterium
CGGAGCGCCCGCGAAGCCGGCGCTCCGTACAAAGCGCGCGATGTGAAGTTCAAGCTGCCCGACTTCATCGACGTCACGCTGAACGCCGCCGACCAGCGCAACCCCCACGGCGCCACCATCGGCCAGTCGCTGCCCAACTGGGGCAAGGTCGCCGAGAGCGGCGGCCGCACCGTGGTGATGACCAACCTGTATACGGACTTCGACAGCCAGCAGAACCTGAAGGCGCAGAGCGCGTCGCTGTTCTGCAAGGCGACGTTCGACAACACCACGACCGACCCGAAGGCCGGGCTGCTCTCGGTGGTGCTGCACGAGGCCTCCCACAACCTCGGCCCCGCGCATGACTACGCGGTGAAGGGCAAGAAGGACGATGACGTGTTCGGCGGCCCGCTGGCGTCGACGTTGGAAGAGCTGAAGGCGCAGACCTCCGCGCTGTTCTTCACCTGGTGGCTCGTCGAGAAGGGCCTGCTGACCGAAGAAGAGGCGAAGCACGCGTCGCTGCGCGATGTCTCGTGGGCGTTCGGGCACATCAGCCGCGGTCTGTATGACGCCGAAAAGCACCCGCGTCCGTACTCGCAGCTCGCGTCGATTCAGTTGGGTCACGCGTTCAAGTCGGGCGTGCTGACGTGGAAGCCCGAGGAGAAGGCCGCGAATGGCACCGACGTCGGCTGCTTCGAGGTCGATCTCGCGAAGTGGAAGCCCGCGGTGATGGAGCTCGAGAAGCGCGTGCTCCACATCAAGGGCGCCGGCGACAAGAAGGACGCGGAGGCGCTCAAGGCCACGTTCGTCGACGCGGATGATGAGTGGGCGAAGCTCCGCGGCACCATCACCGAGCGTTGGCTGCGCGCGCCGAAGGCGACGTTCGTCTACGCCGTGAAGGAATAACTCACCTGCATTCCCCGCTCCCACTCGTGGGAGAGAGTTGGGGTAAGGCCGAACATCTTCAAGCCCGGTGCTCAAACGGCACTGGGCTTTTTCTTTGGGGAACGAGCGGTGAAGCTGCTCGCTCCTTGCTCGTCACGCGCTGGCCCCGCGACACGGCACCAGTCGCGCGTCGAGCGCACCCTTCGGCGCTCGTAGACAGAGTTGACAATCGGGCCACTCACACCCGCAGCGGCAGGCCCGTCGTGCCCGGCGTGGTGCGACCCGAGTTCGCGAGCAGATCCGCGAGCTCACTCCCGCTCATCTCGCGCGTCGAGCTGCGCGAGAGCTCTTCGCGGCGCGACGCCGAGAGGTCGACGCCTCCACCGAAACCCATCACCTCGAACGACGGGTCGAAGTGCACGCTCGCCTCACGGAACGTCACGGTCTCCGCGCTGACGCGACTCGAATCGCCGAGCGCCCGCGTCGCACCGCGGAGATCTCCCGAGCGCGCGAGGTCGATGGCGCCGCTGTCTGCGAGTGCCGCCGCGCTGGTGGTCGCGGTCACCGTCGTGTCCGTGCCGACGCCGAGCGGGCCTCCGACCGAGCCACCCGCCGTCAGCCGCGCGGTCACCGTGGTGTCGGGGCCGAGCGCGCGCGCCGCGCCCGTGAGGTCTCCGCTCAACGCGCGTCGCGCCGCATCGCTCTCGACCACCGAACCGGTCGGCACGTGGAAGCTCAGCTCCGTGCCGCTGCGCAATTCACCGACGCCGCGCGCGGCACCATCGCCCGACAGCCGCATCGTCACGTCTTGCGTCGTCGACCGGCGCATCTCGCGGCTCATGTCACGCAGCGTGCCCCGCGGGTCGCTCGCGAGCCGGCCCGCATCGACGTGCGGCAGCGTGAAGCGGTCGACCACTTCGATTTCAGCCGACCCATTCACCCCCGCGAGCGTGGCCGACGCTTCAGTGCCGTGACCGACGGTGGCATCCACCGAGCCGCCGAGCGACGCGCTGACGGTGTCACGCAACTCGAGCGTCGGTGCGCTGCCATCACGCGGAAACTCGATGCGCGCCGTCGCACGGTCGGTGAGACCCGCGCTCCCGCCCAGGCCCAGCCGTTCACGACAATCGCCGAGACCGAGCTCGCCCTCGAGGCTCGCCGCGGCGGAGCCGTGAAGTTCGAGCGCCGAAACATGGTCACGCAGAAAGCGCGCATCGTCGCCGCTGATGCCCGACCTGCCGCCCGCGCTCGTGGCCGCCGCGCTCCCGAGAATGCGCGACGCGCGTTCGACCTCGGCCGCGCTGTCGAAGTGGAACTCGGTGCGCCCGCCACCGCCGACCATCGCTTCGCCTTCGACTTCCGCACCGCCGCCGGGCGCGCTGGTCGAGCCGGCGCCGGTCGTCGATGCGGCCGATGCGCTCCCGGTTCCGCCCGCGCCGCCGAGCTCACCGAAGAGACCGCCTTCGAGATGACCTTCCATACCGACCGTGAAGCCGTCGCGGTCGCGCGAGATGTCGAGGTCGCTGCTGCCGCGCACGCGGCCTCCCTCGATGCCGCCCTCCGCGCCGGCGTGCACGTGCACCGTGTCACCCGGGCGCATGGTGCGCACGTCGGTGATGCGCCCCGCTTCGCCGGTGATGCCGCGGGCGAACTCACGCGCGCCTTCTTCGAGCCGGCTCGCGCCCTCGTGCAGCACCCGCATGCCGCGTTCGACGGCCGGGCCCGCCTGAGACGCGAGTCGTTCAGCCGTCGCCCGCGCATCACGCGCCAGGCCTTCGACTTCATGCCGCGTCTCGCTCGCCGCGGCCGCCGCGCGTTCGGGGGCGTTGGCGATGCCGGTACCGGCGGCAGACGTGCGTTCACCGAGGGCGCGAACGTCGGCGGCCCCGGGCACGCCATGCGCTTCGAGCGCGCGGCCCACGTCTGAAATGCGCGCGCCTGCGTCGCTCACCACGCCGCCGAGATGATCTGCCGCGCGGCCGAGCCCTTCCCACGCTGAACGCGCGAAACGTTCGACGTGCGCCGGGTCTGCGCGCAGCGTCGACGCGGCCGATGAAGCAGGCGCTGCGGACGGCGTCGAGGCCGTGGTCGGAGTGCGCGGCTGAACAGCGGGGCGGGGGCTGTTGGAGATTCGGGACATGCGGCGCTCGAAGAGCAAACCGCGTACCCGCTCCAACTCGTCAAAAAGACATTCCGGGGTGTGAACTGCGAGGTGTTTCAGGCGTGAACCTGTGACCTGCGAAGTTACACGGGCGCTTCGCGAGCGCGCTGGTACCTTTCCACGCATGAATCGCTTCGCGCTGCTCGCTCTCGGTCTCCTCGCCTGCGCGCCGACGCCGCGCGCCGAACACGCGGCGCCTCCCGGTGTCGAGAAGTGGGGCGATGGCGTCGATTGGGCGAAGTCGGGCGACGAGGTCATCGACGTGCTGCAGCGTTACCTGCGCGTCGACACCATGAATCCTCCCGGCAACGAGACCGCCGGCGCGGAGTTCTTGAAGGCCGAGCTCGCGAAGGACGGCCTCGAGAGCGTCATCTACGAATTCGCGCCGGGCCGCGGCTCGCTGGTCGCGAAGCTCAAAGCGACGAAGCCGTCGGGCGAGAAGCCGCTCTGTCTGCTCTCCCACATCGACACCGTGCCCGCCGAAGCCGACAAGTGGCCCGCCGATGCCGCGCCGCTCTCCGGCGTCATCAAGGACGGCGCGCTCTGGGGCCGCGGCGTGTTGGACATGAAGGGCA
>JBEHYH010000597.1:0-3588 GCA_048498275.1 Myxococcota bacterium
ACCGTGGCCCGCATCTTCGAGCCGTTCTTCACCACCAAGGAGCAGGGCAAGGGCACCGGCCTCGGGCTCTCGACGGTGTTCGGCATCGTCAAGCAGAGCGGTGGTCACATCTGGGTCTACAGCGAGCCCGGCAAGGGCACGACGTTCAAGGTGTACCTGCCGCGCGTCGATGGCGCGCCCGTCGACCTGGTTCGTGAACGCGCGGAGCCCGGTTCGCTGCGCGGCCACGAGACGGTGCTGCTGGTCGAAGACGACGTGCAGGTGCGCGGGCTGGTGACGACCGTGCTGCGCAATCAGGACTACGTGGTGCTCGAGGCGTCGAACGGCGGCGAGGCGCTGCTGTTGAGCGAACAGCACGGCGCGCGCATCGACCTGCTGTTGACCGACGTGGTGCTGCCGCTGCTCAGCGGCCGGCAGCTCTCCGAGCGTCTCAAGACTTCGCGCCCCGACATGAAGGTGCTCTTCATGTCGGGCTACACCGACGACACCGTCTTCCTGCACGGCCTGCTCGATGCCGGCGCGGCGTTTCTCCAGAAGCCCATCACCCCGAGCTCGCTCACCCGAAAGGTGCGCGAGGTCATCGAACAAAAAACCCCGAGGAGCTGACACCCCATGCCTTCAGACGCCGTCAGAGTGTTGTTGGTCGACGATGAGAATCAGATTCTCCGCGCGTATTCGGAGAGTCTCACGCGACGAGATGTGAGCGTCGACACCGCGTCGAATGGCCGCGAGGCCATCGAGCTGGTGAAGAACGGCGTGTACGACGCCATCATCAGCGACATCTCCATGCCGCAGATGACGGGCATCGACCTGCTCAAGGCGGTGCGCGCGCACGACCTCGACGTGCCGGTGATTCTGATGACCGGCGCCCCCGACATGGAGTCGGCGATTCGCGCGGTGGAATACGGCGCCTTCCGCTACCTGACCAAACCCGTCGGCGCGACCCAGTTGTGGGAAACGACGCTGCGCGCGGCCCGCCTGCGCAAGCTGGCGCGGCTCAAGGAAGACGCGCTCGCGCTGCCCGGCGCCGGCCAGTTGCGCCTCGCGGAGAAGGCCGCGCTCGAGGTGCGGTTCAACTGGGGCATGAGCATGTTGTGGATGGCCTTCCAACCCATCGTCGATTGGAAGGAGAAGCGCGTGTACGGCTACGAGGCGCTGCTCCGTTCTGACGAGCCGTTGATGAAGAACCCCGCCGACATGCTCGACGCCGCGGAGCGGCTCAATCGCCTGCAGGACCTCGGGCGGGCGGTGCGCGCGCGCGTCTCCGAAGCGGCCAGCACGCTCGCCGACGAGCACGCGTGGCTGTTCGTGAACCTCCATTCGTCTGACTTGAACGACTCGCTGCTCTATTCGGCGGAGTCACCGCTCTCGAAGATCGCGCCGCGCGTAGTGCTCGAAATCACCGAGCGCGCGTCACTCGAAGGCGTGCGCAACGTCACGCAGCAGATCGGCGCGCTCAAGAAGCTCGGCTTTCAGGTGGCGGTCGACGATCTCGGCGCGGGCTACGCGGGGTTGAGCAGCTTCACCCTGCTCGACCCGGAGGTCGTGAAGATCGACATGTCGCTGGTGCGCGGCGTCGACACCGACCCGCGTCGTCAGGCCATCATCAAGTCGATGCAGGGCCTGTGCGACCAGCTCGGCGTGCTGGTCATCGCCGAAGGCGTGGAGACCGTGAACGAGCGCCGCACGCTGCTCGACCTCGGCTGCAACTACTTCCAGGGCTACTTGTTCGCCCGGCCCGAACGCACCTTCCCGCAGCCGCGGTGGTGAGCTTCAACTGACGTCGGCCCGGAGCAACTGCAACAGCCCCGGGTAATCGCGGTCGATCTGCTCCACGCAGAGCGACATCAGGCGGCGCGTGCCTTCTTGCCGGCCGTGGATGATGCCCGCCGCTTCGAGCATCGCCAGGTGATGCGACATGGTGGCCTTGGTGACTTCGCATTCGAAGGCGCCGCAGGTCTTCTCGTTCGCTGAATCGAGCAGTTGCCGAACGATGGAAAGGCGCACCGGGTCGGCCAGGCTCTTGAGCACCTGTTCGAGCGGCACCTTCTTTCTTTTCGTCGCGGACATTGTTCGATGAGTTTCTAACAAAGAATTGCGGCGCCGCATGTCGAACCTTACTTGTTCGACGCCCATCAAACATTTCACCGGCATTTTCAGCCGCATTCGCGGAGGCGTGTTCGCACGTCTGCGCCCCCAATT
Organism: Myxococcota bacterium; assembly: GCA_048498275.1. Taxonomy (GTDB): domain Bacteria; phylum Myxococcota; class Myxococcia; order Myxococcales; family Myxococcaceae; genus Archangium_A. The sequence goes on from JBEHYH010000597.1 coordinate 2,203, forward strand.
CTTCTGGAGTACTCGATGAACCGTTCATTGCTTCTCGCCGCGCTGCTCGGCAGCGCCTGTGGTTCAGCCGTCGCGGCGGCCGCCGTCACCGTCGCCTTCCCCGTCAGCACGGACGTCACCGAGAGCGCGCGGTACTCGGCGTCACTCGAGTCTCCACAGCGCGTCGAGATTCGCCCGCGCGTCAGCGGCCCCATCGTTCGCGCGGCCTTCACCGAAGGCGCGCTGGTGCAGAAGGGCGCGTTGCTGTTCGTCATCGATCCGCGGCCGTTCGAGGTCGTCGCAGCGGCGGCGGAGGCGAACCTGACGAGCGCGAAGGCAGATCAGGCGCTCGCCGCGCAGCAGTTGAGCCGCGCAGACACGTTGGTCAAGGCGAACGCCATCACCCAGCAGGAATGGGAGACGCGGAGCGCCACCGTCGCGCAGCTCGCGGGCCGCGTGCAGGCGGCGGAGGCGGCGTTGAAGGCCGCGCAGTTGGACCTCGAGTTCACGCAGGTGCGCTCGCCCATCGCCGGGCGCGTGGGCCGCAAGCTGGTGACGGAGGGCAACCTCGTCGGCCCGGGAACTCCGACGCCGCTGACCACCGTGCATTCCGTCGACCCGTTGCACGCGTACTTCGACGTCGAAGCGCCGCGCGCGATGCAGTTGTCGCGCGGTGAACGACTGACGGCGCTCATCTCGTTCGCCGACGACGACGTGCCACGTGAAGCGGTGGTCGATTTCGTCGACAACCACGTCGATTCCTCGAGCGGCACGGTGAAGTTCCGCGCGGTCGTCCCGAATCCCGGTGGTCAACTCTCGGGCGGGCTCTTCGCGCACGTGCAGTTGCCGATGGGCGCGCCGCACCCCGGCTTGCTGGTGGCTGATCAGGCGATCAACACGGATCAAGATCGCCGCTTCGTCTGGGTGGTCGGCGCTGATGGGAAGGTCTCGTACCGCGCGGTGAAGCTGGGCGCGCTCTTCGACGGCCTGCGACTGGTGCAAGACGGTCTGCAGGAAACCGACCGCGTGCTGGTGCGAGGGCTGCAGCGGCCGCACGCCGGTGACGTCGTCACCGCGCAGGTGGTGTCGATGCGCGAGTTGGACCGCCCGCTGATCCAGAGGACCGAGCGATGAAGCTCCCGCGGTTCTTCATCGACCGGCCGATCTTCGCGGCCGTGTTGTCGATTCTGATCTTCATCGCCGGCGCGGTGTCGATCTTCCAGTTGCCGATCTCCGAGTACCCGGAGGTCGTGCCGCCGACGGTCGTGGTGCGTGCGATGTACCCGGGCGCGAACCCGCAGGTCATCGCCGAGACGGTCGCCGCGCCGCTCGAGCAGGAGATCAACGGCGTCGAAGACATGATCTACCTGTCGTCGCTCGCGAACTCCGACGGCTCGATGACGTTGA